>JAIPDS010000020.1 GCA_021737565.1 Desulfobacteraceae bacterium
GCCTTCGCTAAAATTTCAAAAACTCGGCCTTGCGGCCTCAAACAGTTTGAAATTTTTACGCTCCGGCATTTGCTGAATTTTCCCGAAAACGCTCAATGTCGCTTCAAAAACTGCCCCCGACCTTGGGTCTCCTTGGAAGTTCAAGATCAAGGCTTACGCAATTTCGAAGAATGCAACTCACGCTTACAGCGTGATGAAATTCCGAGGGATGAAGCGCAACGCCGATATTGGACTTTTTACTTTGCCGTCAAATACAAAGAAAAAAGCAAAGAGGTAAACAATGGCCCAATTGATCACAAACCGCCGGGATATCGATTTTGTACTGTTTGAACAGTTTGACACGGAAGCCCTGACACAACACGAAAAGTACGCTGAATTCAACCGGAAAACAATTGACCTTATAATCAATGAAGCAAAAAACTTTGCCTTAAAAGAGCTTTTACCGACCAACGCGGAAGGCGACAGACAGGGCGTTACCTTTGAAAACGGCGAGGTCAAGGTGCCGGAGTGCTATCACCGGCCTTATAAGCTCTACCTGGAAGGCGAATGGACTTCGCTGAGCGAACCAGTGGAGCAGGGAGGCCAGGGAATGCCCCCGATTGTCGCCCGGGCGGCTTACGAATACCTGATCGGCGGAAATTACTGCTGTGTTAATTATGCCAATTTCGGCCACGGCACGGGCAAAATGATACAGCTTTTCGGAACAGAGGAGCAAAAAAAGCTTTTTGTGGAAAAACTTTACAAGGGCGAATGGACGGGCGGCATGCTTCTCACAGAGGCGGAAGCCGGATCGGACGTAGGTGCGCTTACCACGGAAGCGGTTAAAAACGAGGACGGCACCTACAGTCTAACAGGAACCAAAACATTTATCACCAACGGCGAACATGATCTTTCCGAAAATATAATCTCGCCGGTTCTGGCCAGAATACCCGGCTCGCCTCCCGGCACCAAGGGAATATCAATTTTTATCGTGCCCAAATACTGGGTAAACCCTGACGGCTCCATAGGCGAGCGAAACGATATTGTCTGCACCGGGGTTGAAGAAAAAATGGGTATCCACGGAAGCGCCACCTGTACCATGGCCCTTGGAAGCAAGGGGCAGTGCAAGGGCCTTCTGCTGGGCCAGGAAAACAAGGGCATGAGGATCATGTTCCACATGATGAATGAAGCCAGGCTCGGGGTGGGATTCCAGGCTTTTACCTCGGCTGCTTCTGCATACCAGTATGCCTTAAACTGGGCCAAAGAACGTATTCAGGGGCGGGACCTGACCGCGGGAAAGGACCCTGACGCTTCTTCCGTACCTATCATACGGCATCCTGACGTACGCCGCATGCTCATGTGGATGAAGGCATATACCGAAGGGATGCGAAGCTTCGTATATTACACGGACCGCGCCATGACCCAGCTGGCCCTTACTGAAAACGACGAGGACCGCCAGTATTACCAGGGGATAATCGATCTGTTTACACCACTTGTAAAGGCCTTCTGCGCACAGCGGGCTTTTGATGTATCCGTCCAGGCCATGCAGGTCTACGGAGGATACGGCTATATAAAAGAGTATCCTGTGGAGCAGCTGGTGCGCGATGTCAAGATCACATCCATATATGAAGGCACGGACGGTATCCAGTCAATGGACCTGCTGGGCAGAAAGATTGCAATGGACGGGGGAAAGGCTTTCGGCAACTTTATGAAGGAAGTTCATGAAATCATCGCCCGGGCTAAAAAACATGAGGCACTGAACGACATGGCCGGCTTTCTGGAAAAAGCCGCAGGCCGGCTCTCGGAGGTCTGTACGAACCTTGCCAAGACCACGGCATCCCCTGATGTTAAGCGCGCCTTTGCCCATTCGTTTCCGTTCCTTGAGGTCACAGGCGATGTAATAATGGGCTGGATGCTTCTTTGGCGTGCAACCGTTGCGGCCAAAAAGCTTGAAAAAGGGGCAAAGGCCAAAGACAAGGCTTTTTACAAGGGGCAGATCACAACCGCTGATTTCTTTATTAACACGGTGCTTCCCGGAACCATGGGCAGGATGGAATCCATTGACCGGATGAGCGCTGCAGCGGTGGAAATGGAAGAAGAAGGGTTTGGAAGCTGATCAGGTAACGTTTTTTACATAAATGGCATCAAGCGGACAGGCCTCGATGCAGTCCCAGCAGCCCATGCACAGGTGCTGGAAAATCATCGGCTGTTCAAATGCCCCGTCCATCTGCTTGATGACCTTATGGGTGCAGGCGGCTACCGGGGCACAGATCCCGTTTTCAGGATCGCATTTTTCAGGGCTGCAAATCTCATAGTTTACAGCCGCAAACGATTTTTTCTGCTGAATGCTCATTTTTTTAGCATTATCAAAAATGTGCCGCACCCGCAACAAAAGCCAGGGGACGCTCTGGAATCTGCAAATAAAAGACTTGTATTTGCTGCGGGAATGTATATATTGCCCTTCACTGCTTCATCAAAATAAGCCCTTCTGAATTTTATCGGTGATGCACTCGTAAAAAGTCTGATTCTAGATGGCGCCGTAAAAAGTTCAAGATCAAGGCTTGCGCAATTTCGAAGAATGCAGTCACGCTTACAGCGTGATGAAATTCTGAGAAATTGCGCGTAACGCAGATATTGGACTTTTTACGGTGCCATCAAACCAGCCCTGATTCAATTGCGGGACTTCATAACAAAAGTAACAGGAGTATAAGCTGTTGAGCCGTATAGCAAGAAACAAAAATTTAAGAAATATCGCCATTATCGCTCATGTGGATCACGGCAAAACCACCCTGGTGGATGCCATGTTCAGGCAAAGCGGCATGTTCCGCGAAAACCAGGCCGTGGAAGAACGGATCATGGACAATATGGACCTGGAACGGGAAAGGGGAATCACGATTGCAGCCAAAAACTGCTCTGTTGCCTGGAACGGCGTGCGCATCAATATCATCGACACCCCCGGCCATGCGGATTTCGGCGGTGAAGTCGAACGAGCGCTTTCCATGGCCGACGGAGCACTGCTTCTTGTTGACGCCTCAGAGGGGCCCCTGCCCCAGACGCGGTTTGTTCTTAAAAAAGCCCTGGAAGCCGGTTTGGAAATAATTGTTATCATAAACAAGATAGACCGCAGTGATGCAAGGCCGGATGAAGTCCTGGATGAAATCTACGATCTTTTCATCGACCTGGACGCCGAAGAGCGCCAACTGGACTTTACCTGCCTTTATGCCATAGGCCGGGACGGGATTGTCAAAAAAGGGATAAGCGAGCAAACAGATAATCTCCATACACTGTTTGACACCATTATTTCAGAAATCGCCCCGCCTTCATACTCCCCGTGCGAACCCTTTCAGATGCTGGTCTCGGATCTGGGCTATTCAGACTACCTGGGCCGCCTGGCAGTTGGCAGGGTGGCAAACGGAAGTGTCAAGGCAAACGACTCCCTGGTATGCATCAGCAGGGAAAACCGTGCTATACCCCTTAAAGTCACACGCCTGCAGGTCTACCGGGGAACCTCGCTGCAGCCTGTGGAGTCTGCAGAAGCCGGAGATATAATAATACTGTCAGGGATTGAAAATGTTGCCATAGGGGATACGATCTGCACGCGCGAGCAGCCCGTGGCGCTTGAGCGCATAAACGTGGATCAACCCACAATCTCCATGGTTTTCACCATAAGCGACTCACCCTTCAGCGGAAAAGAGGGAAAATACGTCCAGTCCGCCAAAATCAGGGAGAGGCTCGTAAAAGAAACACTCATGAACGTGGCCATTCACATGGAAGACACAGACAACAGAGACCGGTTCGTGGTAAAGGGCCGGGGGGAATTCCAGCTGGCCATACTGATTGAAACCATGCGGCGGGAAGGTTTTGAATTCTGCGCAGGACGTCCAGAGGTGATCTTTAAATACGAAAACAGCTCAAAACTCGAACCAATTGAAAACCTTTACATTGATTGTGCTGAAAATTACATGGGAGTGGTAACCGAAAAGCTCTCTGTTAGAAAGGGCAAAATGACCAATCTGGTCAACAACGGTTCCGGACGCATCAGGATGGAGTTTTCCGTGCCCGCAAGGGCGCTTGTGGGATACCGGGACGAATTTTTAACAGACACAAGGGGCACGGGAATAATGAACGCCGGTTTTGCAGGCTACGAACCTTACAGGGGTGATTTTCCCGACCGTTTTACCGGCTCGATTATCGCGGACCGGCAGGGTGCTGCAGTGCCATACGCCCTGTTTAACCTGGAGCCTCGCGGCACGCTTTTTATATTCCCCGGTGAACCCTGTTATGAAGGTATGATAATCGGGGAGCACAGCAGGGAAGTTGACATCAATGTAAACCAGTGCAAGGAAAAAAAGCTGTCAAACGTACGGGCATCCGGCAAGGACGACGCGGTGGTCCTGTCTCCTGTAAAGCCCATGACCATTGAACGCGCGATTAATTTTATCCGCTCGGATGAACTGGTGGAAATCACCCCGAAATCCATCCGCCTCAGAAAAGCCGTGCTTCAGGCCGGCCGGCGCCGCGACCGCCTCAGCCGTTCCGCATAAAAACCGAAAAGCCTGTGGCTAAGGAGGATTTTCCATGACACCTCTTATTACAAGAAGACTGGGAAGAACACAAAGACAGGTAACCACTTTCGGGCTTGGGGGCCAGGCCTCGATTCAATGGCCGGGACAGAATACTGATCCTGTCGGGATTATTGAAAAAGCATATAATCTCGGGATTAACTACATGGACACCTCCAACATTTACGGCCCCAGCCAGAAGCATTTCGGAGAGGCGTTTGCCCGCCTGGGCCTTTCTCCGGCAAAGGGCGGTTATGATCCTTCAGCCCGGCAAAAAATTTATCTTGCCACCAAAACCCATATACGTACAGCAAGAAAACCCGAAGGAGAAAGCTTTCCCACGGATTTCAGCGAAGGAATGGCAGACGGATTCGGGGTTTCCACTTCTGTTGACGATGTACGCAGGTCATTGAGTCTCATGTTCGGCGACGGCAGGGGCGGATACCCGGAAGACGCCTATCTTGACTGCGTGCAGCTGCACAACATAAATACCATGGACGAAGTTGACATGCTCTTTGAAGGAATGGAAAATCCGTCGCCTGATCGCCCCTGGATCGGCTCTGTTGCCGCGCTTCTCGACCTGCGCGAAGGGACAAACCATACCGGCTGCAATCCCGGAAATGAAAAACTTATCCGGCATATCGGCATCTCGGGACACTGGAACACTGCTGCGCTTATTTACGCAATCCAGAGGGACAAAAAACGGATAATCGACACCCTGCTTGTTACAATCAATCCGGCAGACCACCTCTACATGCCTCACAGATACAATGCAATTACAACAGCGGCAGAGGCCTGCATGGGGGTAATCGGGATGAAGGTGTTTGCTGATGCGGCCTATTATCACAAGTCCCCGCACTTTTCAAACAAACCAGATGACGTCTGGTACGAAATCGGCTCCCCGCAGCTGCCAAGCGCCAATCTGATCAGATACGCCCTTTGCGTGGAAGGGATTACAAACGTAATCACCGGAATAGGACATATAGATGAAGATCCGGAAAAATGCCAGCTTGAACAAAACATCCGGGCGGCACAAATCAAAACACCGCTGGATGAAAAAACCATGCGGCAAATCGAGGACCGAATAGTATCTGCCGGAAAACAGGCGGCAAACTCCTATTTCCAGCGAAAGGCCGCCGGCCTTACCCCGCCCAGAAACGTGGGCGCCGAGGCTGATTCATCCATGCCGCGGCTTGGAAGAAAGGCAGTGCGGGTAAGCTGGGATACCGCCTATGCCGCAGATTCGCCTATAGTAAGCTACGAAGTTGTCCGCAACGGAAAATTGGCAGGCAATGTTGCACATCGTCCCCAGTACACCATGCAAAGGTTTCATTTCACGGACGTGTTTGAGAAGGATCACCAGGGCGGGACTGCCGGCTATATTGTAAAAGCAGTGGATGCACGCGGAAACAAGGCTGAAAGCCCTGAAGTTTATGCTGATCCCGACACTGTTGCAAATTTATAGACCTGCTTATAACACTTCCGGGCAGGCGCAGGACGGCGAAAAAAGGGAAATAACAGCGGCAGGCGGGTTCCCGGCTGCTTTACATATGGCCTGAATACTGTTATATAATTAAATAAAATATAATCCTTTCTACAACTACAGTTCGATACGTCTAAAGCCTGTCAAATAGAGAAATGGAACTGTAAGGGCCTCGCACTGGAGTGTGCGCATGACGGATCAATCCCGGAATGTCCGAGACCGCTTTCGCCTTATGTGGGCGGTGTTGGCCTTTGCCGTCCTCCTTTTTGTTCTCATTGGCCACTGGGGATATCAATGGCGAACCTCGGTGACAGACAGGCAACTGCGCGCCCATCTGCGCCAACAGGCCTCTGCCCTGTCCAATACCATAAACGCCGAGCAGATTCTTAATCTCTCTTTTAATGAATCCGATTCAAAACTGCCGGAATTTCAGCGCTTTGACCTTCAAATGACGGCTTATAAAAAACTTATAAACTGTCACGGTATCTGGACTGCCGCCAGGCTCGACAACGGAGAGATGGTCTTCGGTCCGGGTTCTTATTCAGAAACCGATGCCGTGATCTCACCGCTTGGCGCGGTCTGCGCACATCCTCCACAGGCTCTCGACGATATTTTCAGGCACGGCCAAACTACTGTAATCGGACCCTATACAGACGAACACGGAACATTTGTTTCAGCGGTCGCACCTGTTCATCATCCGCGCAGCAGAGAAGTGTTAATGACCGTCGGGATAGATATCGAGGCAACAAAGTGGCAGGCGGCCCTTTCGCAGGCGGGACAGCAGGCTGTTCTTGCAGTGCTCGGACTGTCCGTTGTTGTACTGGGAGGCATTGTCGCGCTGTATGTGCGTCAGCGGTTAAACAGAGAGTGGCAGAGAAGGCTGCGCCATACCGAGACTGCCGCAATAGCAATATTCGGTGTGCTGGTCACTCTGCTGGCGGCCTGGCTGTTTCACGACACGGAAAACCGCCTCAGGCAGAACAGTTTCCGGCAACTTGCACAAACTCATTTCCTCATCGTTCAGGAAGCAATCGACGATTTGCGGAATCATCGCCTGGAGTCTTTAAGCCGGTTTTATGGAAGCTCAGAGTTTGTGGATCGCGAAGAATTCAGGAATTTCACTTCTCCCATGGTCCGTCGTTCAGACATCCATGCCATTGCATGGGTGATAAAAGTTCCTGCCGGACAGTTAACGATTCTTTCCGATTACATGGAAGCCAGGGAAATCCATCCTTTTTACATCTGGGAAAAAGACGACAAAGGACAGAGACAACAGGCTGCCGGCAGGCGGATCTATTACCCGGTATGGTATGCAGAGCCGAGGGAGGGCAACGAAAATGCGCTGGGCTTTGATTTCGGCAGCGATCCCCGGCGTCTCAAAGCCCTGAATACAGCCGCGGCCACCGGCCTGCCCACAGCTACAGACCCGGTTAGCCTGATATCGATTGGCCGGGAAGAATACGGCCTGGTGGTGGTTCAGCCTGTTGTCTCAAAAGGAAGTGATATGCCGGAACCTTTGCGCGGCGGGTTTATCCTGGCGGCTTTGCGCCCGAACCTGTTTCTAAAGGCAGCTCTGGCCCTGGAAACCTTTGAAAAAAGCCCTTCCATCCTGACGCTTCATCAGCATTATCCAGATACAGGCTTTCAGCCCATCGCCACTTCCGGCAACCCGGATAACGACAGCCGGAAGATTTCTTTGCCATCCTCCGGGCAAAACCTTTTAAAGGAGGGCGGATCAGATGCGCTGTACTGCCTTTTTCCAATATTTACCTTCGGAAAAGCCTACAGCCTTGAAGTACGCCCCACGCCTTCGTTTATAGTGGCACATCCCGCGCGGGCGGGCTGGATCGCTTTGCTTACCGGGGGGCTTTTCACAATTCTGGCCACACTCCTTACCCTGTTAATAGTCCGCCGCAGAATCGATCTGGAAAACCAGGTGCAGGCCCGGACTGCCGAACTGCTCGCCTCCCGCGAGGCGAGCGCCAAAAACGAACGGTTTTTAAACAGCGTACTTGAAAGCGTTCAGGACGGCATCAGCGTGCTTGATAAAGACCTGACAATTGTCCATGCAAACAGGGTAATAAACCAATGGTATCCGTCGGACCGAACCATAACCGGCTGCAAATGTTATCACATATATCACAACCGCGAAAAGCCCTGCGATCCCTGCCCTTCTCTTAGATGCATGGAGTCGGGGCGCATGGAGCGAAATATTGTGGCCGGCAGGCCCGGTTCAGCAGTTGAATGGCTCGAACTTTACAGCTATCCTATCAAGGAGCCCGATACCGGGGAGATCACCGGAGTTGTCGAGTTTGTGCGCGACATAACCGAACAGCGAAAACTGCAGGCCCAGCTCTTCCAGTCCCAAAAGATGGAATCAGTGGGTCGCCTGGCAGGAGGTATAGCCCACGATTTTAACAACATGTTAAACGTGATCAGCGGATACAGCGAACTGCTGGCAGAAAAACTACCCGCCGGTCATCCGGCCCGCCAGGACGTAAAAGAAATCGCACAAGCCGCCGACCGCTCGGCTCTTCTTGTCCGCCAGCTGCTTGCTTTCGCGAGAAAACAAACCATAGCCCCTGTACCCCTCAATCTGAACACTTCTGTGTCTAGCATGCTTAAAATGCTCGAACGGATGTTGGGTGAAAATATTTCACTGTCGTGGGCGCCCGGTAAAAACCTGTGGCAGATCAAGATGGATCCCTCCCAGGTTGACCAGATACTGGCGAATCTTGTTGTCAATGCCAGGGATGCCATATTGGGCGCGGGTCAGGTAACGGTTGAAACCGCCAACGTATCCTTTGACGAGGCCTGCTACAAAAATCACCCGGATTTTACGCCCGGAGAGTATGTCATGCTGGCAGTAAGCGACAACGGCCGCGGCATGGACCAAACTGTTATGGAGCAACTGTTTGAACCTTTTTTCACCACCAAGCCACAGGGGCAGGGAACGGGCCTCGGTCTTTCCACTGTATACGGCATTGTAAGACAGAACAACGGCTTTATAAACGTCTACAGCGAACCGGAAAAAGGCTCGACTTTTAAGGTTTACCTGCCGAGGCATTTACCGGCCGATCACCCGGAGAGCAAACCCGCAGGCACTTGATGAACTTACCTCAAAGATCAGTCAATCGCCCTTTACTTATAGCCCGGGACCTGCTACAAATTAGGCCATTAAAATTATCTTTCCCCGTTTGCGCGCAATAAGCCGGGAGACCCGCTGATGAATGAAGAAAATAACACCTCTGAGTCCGAATTACAGAAACCGGGTCTTAATGTAAAGCCTATCGAGCCCGAAGAGCCCCTTGCGTTCTTCCGTTTTAACCAGGCTTCCCTGAAGGAAGTTGTAGAAGACCTCCAGGACGGATATTATGAAACCAATCTGCGCGGCGACCTGATTGCATTTAACCGCGCCCTTTGCCGCATCCATGGCTATCCCCCGGAAACCATGGCAAATATGAATTTCCGCGATTACACCCCGCCGGAACTGCATGATGAAATATTTAGGACTTATCATAAAGTTTACAAAACCGGGCAGCCGGTGCAGATTCTGGACTTCAAGGTAACGCGCCCGGACGGATCAGTCTGCATCATTCATACCTCGGTTCACCTGGTCCACAACAGCGAAGGAAAACCCACGGGATTCCGCGGCATCTCGCGCGACGTAACAGAGCAGAAACGAAACGAGGCATACGAGAATACCCGAACGCAAATACTGGAAATGATAGCCAGAAACGAGGCCCTTGTAAAAATAATGGAAGCCGTTCTGGCCTCCCTTCAGGAACAGATGCCCGATTTCGCCGGCATGATTTTCCAGGAAAACCAGGGATATCTGCAATGCCTGGCATCCATAAACCTGCCCGAATCCTGTGCACCGCTGATGGGTGATGATATTATCGGCCCTGACGGTACAATCTTCGGCCGGGCAGCTTTCAGCAGAATGCCGATCTTTATAGATTCGGTCGAAAATGACAAAAGGTGCGAAAAATACCGGCACGAACTGCTTAAAAACGGCATAAGGGCCTTATGGGTCTATCCGATAATTGCAAAAGAAGAAAGCGCGCTCGGTGTACTGGCGGCATGCGCTGGCTCGGAGAAAACGCCGCTTGAAAGGGAAGCAGGCTGGCTGCAATCAGCCACGGCCACCGCGGAAATAGCATTTGAGCACCACCGCATGACAAACGAGCTGTCTTACCTGAGCAGGCACGATACCCTTACCGGCCTTTTAAACCGCCGTTCATTCATGGTAGAATCAAGGCGAATGTTCTCTCTGGCCGAGCGCAAGGCCTGGACCTCGGCAATGCTGTTTCTGGATCTTGACGGCTTCAAGCATGTAAACGACACGTGGGGGCATCAAATTGGGGATCTTCTGCTGGTGACAGCCGGCCAGCGGCTTTCGGAATGTCTGCGCCAGTCGGACTGTCTGGGCAGGATGGGAGGCGACGAGTTTGCCGTTTTCGTCCCGGAAGTCAATACGGAATCGGTCCAGGTAATAGCAAACCGGATATCACGCGCCATATGCCAGCCGTTTGATTTAAACGGGATGATTGTCAGCGTGGGGGTTAGCATAGGCATAGCTCTTAGTTCCGAAGATGAGGAGATCTCTGTTGACAATCTTCTTATCCAGGCCGATTCTGCAATGTATCATGCAAAAGATCAGGGCATAGGCTGGGCTTTTTACAAACCCGAGCATCAAAAGATTGCCGGTAAAAAAGCCCGCATGGAGTCAATGCTTCGCAGATCCATGGCAAACAACGAACTGCTGGTCCATTACCAGCCTGTCCGGGACCTGAAAACCGGTCAATGGGTTGGAGCCGAGGCCCTTGTAAGATGGGACCATCCCGAGCGCGGCATTGTAGCCGCGGCCGAATTCCTGCCCCTCGCAGAATCACGCGGATTAATCTGTGAAATAGACCGTTACGTGCTTCCCCGCGCCCTTAAACAAACCCGCGACTGGAGAGGCTGGATCTCGGTAAACGTATCTCCGGTAAGCCTCTGCAGGTCAGACTGGGTATCGTTTGTAAGCGACAGTCTAAAATCACAGGATTTCCCGCCGGAAAGACTCATTCTGGAAGTAACCGAAAGGGTTCTTCTGGACATGGAAAGAGCCGCGGCCCCGCTTGAAGAGCTTTGCCGCATGGGCGTACGCATAGCCCTGGACGATTTTGGACGGGGATATTCCTCGCTGTCCTACCTTTCCCGCCTCTCGGTGCATTGTCTAAAAATAGACCAGGGGCTGATAAAAGCCTTAAAAGACAATACGCGCAACACCACCCTGGTGGAAATGCTTCTTGCCCTTTCAAAAAAACTCGGTGTTGATGCAGTGGCCGAAGGTGTTGAAACATCGGAAGAACTGGAATGGCTGATCCAAAACAACTGCGGCCTGGCGCAGGGATACTTTCTTGCCTATCCCGCGGCATGGGAAACCCTGAATCTAAACGGCTGAAAAAAACACTTCATGGTTAGCGGGGAAAAAGGATTGACATTAAATGAATGATCATTTAACTTAGCCCGGCATGAGAACAAAAGACGAGGAAAAACAGGAAGCGCTGTTTGAAGCAACTGTCCGGACGGTAAACAAAGTGGGTTTTGCCTCCAGCTCGGTTGCCAAAATTGCAAAGCAAGCGGGAGTATCACCTGCAACCCTTTATATTTATTACAAAAACAAGGAAGATCTTTTGATCTCCACTTATTTGAATATAAAGCGCAGGCTCAGTGAAGTTGCGTGCAGGGATATTGATGAAACTCTGCCGCTGCGGGACAACTTCAGGCAGGTATGGTTCAACCTGTTTTGGTTTACCTCCAGACACCCGGATTATTTTCAGTTTGCCGAGCAATTCTCCAATTCACCCTATAATGACAGGATAAACCAAAAAACAGTGGACAAAATGTTTGCACCCGTGGCCGATCTTATAAGACGCGGCATTGAGATGAAAGTCATAAAAAACATGGACGTGGAGATCATTACCGCCTTTGTGTTCTATCCTGCTATTATTCTTTCAAACCCCCGCTTGTGCAGAAATTTTGATATGAGCGAACACCAGATTGATCAGTCCTTTCAGCTGGCCTGGGATGCAATAAAGCTGTGAAGCAATTTTTTATGTGCCATCTTTTTAAATGAATATTCATTTAATTAAGTCGGTTTAAAAACAACAAGGCAAAACATCAAAAGAAAGGAGAGAGAAAATGACAGACGCGGAAATCAAAATCTATGACATCATGGCCTGCAATGTGTACTGGGATTTTGAAAATTCGCCCATGCCCAGGGAAACCCACAAGATGCTTGTGGCCCTGTATCCCACACCTGGTGTAAAGGCGCCGGATCTGATAGAAAAAATTGTCGCATACGGGCCGGACGGCTATGAGGTGGAGTTTGCAAACCAAAAATTTGACAATACAAGGCTAAACGGCTGGTTCTATACGCCCGGGATTCAGAATTACTGGTACATGGTAAACCTGCCGTCCGGTTTTCTAAAAGAAGGTCAATACAGCATTGAAGTCACCTGCAAGGACGGCACCGCGGACAAAAGATCGCGCATTCAAAAAAACGCCCCCTCGGAGGCAATCGTGGAAGCCTACCTTAAGCATCGCGACAGAATACTTGAATCTTTCTCCCCGTCAAAGACAAAGCCGCTGCCCCAGGACTCGCCGCTTAAGAATATAAAGCTTGGCTGGGCGACCTTAAAGGACGTGGCGGGTCTTGATGCGTTCTACGTCACCCGTCTTGCCAGGGCATCCACCCCCAAGGAGTTTGACGGAAACAACCTGGCCTTTTTTGACAATATCTATTACCAGAGAATTATAAACAATGATCCGGATGCCGGCAGAAACCGCAGCGGGGTGATAGTTGACAGGAAGCTTGAACCCGGCACTAACTACGGCTATTTTGTGGAGATCACAGACGCCAATGTCGGAGGCGAGGCCAATATCTGTGTCTTTCAGCCCCATCAGTTCTTTAAGACCCCGTAATTTTCCTTAAAATTAATACTTTTTTCATACTTTGGTCGTATTCCATTCCGTTTGGATTGCTGCTATAAAATTAATCAACAATCCGGCAGTGCCGGATTATGCGCTTCAAATAATATTAAATATACGGAACAGGGGGAATAAGGAAGTGCAGAAAAAGAATTTCCGGGAGGAGGTGATGCGATTTTACAAAAAACCGGCAATATGCAGGAAAGCACTGATAATCCTTAAGGTACAACCGGGTTAAAACCCAAACAAGCATCTATTAGGGAGATGAAAAATGAAAAAAATCGGCAAACTTATTGCGACAATGTTTATGGTGGTCGCCCTTATCGGGCTCGTGGCATGCGAGCCGTCAGGGGTTGAAACCTACGACCCGAGCACAGGTTGGCTTTCAGGTGTAAGCTCGGCCCGCATGTTCTATCCCGGCAATATTAACGAGCTGGACAATGTCGGGGCCACCACCCTGTCAAGCGGCATGGGCGGAACCAAGGAGGGTATGTACTGGCTGGCAGAACCCCTGGCAGAAGCAGGCATGATAGTTCTGGCAATAAGCGCCTCTGACAACATGACTGTGGCCGGTTATGAAAACGCCCATCAAGGCGGCCTTGATATCCTTGCAAGTGAAAACTCGGGAAGCAGCCCGATTTCAGGCAAAATCGGAAATTACGGAATTATCGGCTATTCCAAGGGCGGCGGAGCAGTGATCAACACTGCCTCAGAACTTGGAGATGCGGTCGGAACCTGCGTGGCACTGGCTCCCTGGAGCCCGAGTCCGACATACAACCACAGTGCTGCAACCATGATCCTTACAGGCACTGCGGATATGATCGCACCCGCTTACATGGGCGAAGGCGCCTATGACAGCCTGCCTTCCGGCGTGCCAAAGCTTTATGCGTCTATGCTTGGCGAGAGCCATATGTACTGGAACAGCCTGTCCAATACGGGCAGCGAAACAGAGTTTATCAGGGCATGGCTGAAATACTACCTGGAAGGCGACGAGTCCTCCTATGATGTATTTGCCAACGGCCCGGGATCGGGCATGACCGATTATCAATTTGACGACGGCTCCGGCGGAGGCGGCGGAGGCGGCTGCAATTAATCCCTTCTGCATGTTCTGTTTTTAACAAAAATGCAAAAATAACCGCAAAAAAGCCCTTTCATTCTGAAAGGGCTTTTTTTTATAACCTTTTTTATGTCTATAGCGCCAAAATCTACTACTTTTTTCATACTTTGGTAGTATTTCATCCGGTTTGGATTACTGCTATAAAATTAATCAAGTATTCGGAGGTACCCGAATACGCGTTTTACATTTAAACCCAAACAATTATTTAAAGGGGGATGGAAAATGAAAAAAATCGGCAAACTTATTACAACAATGTTTATGACAGTCGCCCTTCTCGCGCTCGTGGCATGCGAGCCGTCAGGATTTGAGACCTACGACCCTAGCACAGGTTGGCTTTCAGGTGTAAGCTCGGCACGCATGTATTATCCCAGCAATATCAGCGAGCTGGACAATGTCGGGGCCACCACCCTGTCAAGCGGTATGGGCGGAACCAAGGAAGGCATGTACTGGCTGGCAGAACCCCTGGCAGAAGCAGGCATGATTGTTCTGGCAATCAGCGCCACTGACAACCAGACTGTGCTCGGTTATGAAAACGCCCATCAAGGCGGCCTTGATATCCTTGAAAGCGAGAACTCGGGAAGCAGCCCGATTTCAGGCAAAATCGGAAATTACGGCATCATCGGCTATTCCAAGGGCGGCGGAGCAGTGATCAACACTGCCTCCGAACTTGGAGATGCGGTCACCACATGCGTGGCCCTGGCTCCCTGGGAACCGAGTCCCACATCCAACCACAGTGCTGCAACCATGATCCTTACAGGCACCGTGGATGCAATCGCACCGGCTTACATGGGTCAAGGCGCCTATGACGACCTGCCAGCAGGCGTGCCCAAGCTGTATGCCTCCATGTCTGGCGAGGGCCATATGTACTGGAACGATTTGTCCAATACGGGCAGCGAAACAGAGTTTATCACCGCATGGCTGCAATACTACCTGGAAGGCGATGAAGCCTCCTATGATGTATTTGCCAACGGCGCGGGATCGGGCATGACCGATTATCAATTTGACGACGGTATCCCCGACGACGGCGGAGACGGCGGCTGCAATTAATCCCTTATGCATGTTCTGTTTTTAACGGAAATGCAAAAAAAACCGCAAAAAAGCCCTTTCATTCTGAAGGGGCTTTTTTTATAATCTTTTCCCGGCATTAACCATTACTCCAAATTCAGAGGCTGATATGATCAAGTACCTGGAACTGGCTTCCAATTATCCGTTCGCACACACCCTTGGCGAAATCTATTACTATGGTATCAGTTTTTTTGCCGTTGTATTTTTCCTTTTTCTTGCGGCAAGAAAGCTCATTGCCCTGGGGTATCCCAAAAACCGAGTAATGCTGTTTGCCGCTGTTTTCATTCCTGCCACATGCCTGCTGGGCTACCTGGGCTCGCGCGCGGCCACGATGTTTTACCGCCCGTTTCATGAATGGAGCATCCCGTTTCTGATTGAAAACATGCTCCACAGCAGCACCCATACCTTCCATGGCGCCCTGATACTGCCGGTAATTTTCCTGATTGTTTTATGCCGTATTTTCAAATTCAGGGTTTTTGAAGGGCTTGACGCATTTTTTCTCTATGTTCCGCTGGTGCATGCACTTGGACGCTCGGCATGCTTGGTTGTGGGATGCTGCTGGGGGGCGCCCGTGCGCATGTATGTTTTTAATTCAGTAATCGGATTTCCCAATCCTGTTCCTCTTTACGCCATTGTGGTCAATGTCGCCATTTTTTTCTTTCTTCGGCGCGTTTACACTCGGGTTTATGCAGCCCCCACCCTGAGAAAGCGTTATTCTGGTACGGTTTTGGCCGGCTATCTCCTGTTATATCCGCCTGCGCGAATTATTTTCGAAGTGTTTCGCATGGAGCCGAGGATATATGAAGGCCTTACCCAGGCCCAGATTGTAATGGGCCTTTTCATGATCGTCGGAGCAGCACTGCTTCTTGTCATCAGGAGCCGCTTTTCAAAACAGGAGGCCCGGGCAGAGGCCGAACTTACAAACCTTTTTTCCATGGCAACCCTGCTGGTTCTTCTGGTAATTGCAAATTTCATGATAATCTACTTCACCCGCATGATAAGGGTGTGGCCCTGGCCGATCCGGCCCGTGGATTCCCTGGCCGAAGCCCACAGCCGCGTGCTTTACTACATGCCCATGATGCTGATACCTGCGTTCTGCCTCTGGTGGCTCCGCAGGTTTAAGGAACCAATATTGCAATGGTTTAATTGGGAAAAATTTTCATACACTTTTTTAATCGGCCTTGCCTTAAGCGCCTATTACAGCATAAAACTGCTGGTGTTACAGGATGTGGACTTAAGAGGTCCCGCCTTCTGGCCGCCGGTGCTGATCATGAGCATAATGAACGCGCCCGCAGAAGAAATCATGTACCGGCTGGGGCTTTACAATCTTTTAAAAAGGGCCTCTTATTCAAAGTTTGCGGCAAATATTGTGCAGGCAGTTGTGTTCTCGCTTCTTCACTTCATGATAGCAGGCGCGGTGTTCGGAATTTTTGCCTTTATATACGGAGTTGTCATGGGGGTTATAACCGAGCGCAACAAAAGCATAATCCCGGCCATAATCTGCCACTTCATAATCGACTGGGGAACCATAGGCATGCCTATTCTCAGGCATTAACGGCAACCAAACGCAAAAAAACTCTAACAGGATCGGGCTTGTAATTGGCGGGGAAAAAGTCAAAACAGCGAATATTTGCCCTTGACGCCTTAAGAGGCCTTGCAGTGCTGCTGATGGTTTTGCAGCACATTATCTACTGGGTCTGCGGCGAACTGCAAACCAACGCCGCAATGCCCGCCCTGGGTGCGTTGGGCGGCCTGGCCGCACCGATTTTCATCGTACTGGCAGGTACGGGGGCCACTCTTGCCGTAGAAAGACACGAAAACGTTGACCGGCTCCTTGCAGGCCGGGGGCTCATGATCATAGGCTTCGGATATGTGCTTAACCTGCTTGCGCCAAACTGGTTTTCCCTTCAATCATGGTATGTATTGCACATGATCGGCTTCGGCCTGCTTACCGCCCCGGTTTTAAGAAGGATTCCCGGCCATGTGCTCGTAATCATGATGCTTGGAACCATCGCCTTGACCGGCCTTGTCCAAAGCAGCCTGAATACCCCCTTTTACATGGGCAACCATCACATGACATCCACCTCCCTGCCGGCAGGAGTGCTGCGCCTTGCCCTGGTGGAAAGCTTTTTCCCGGTTTTGCCGTGGATTGCTTTTTTCATGGCCGGCCTGCTTGCCGGAAGATGGCTGACTTCAGGGGCGTTTTCACTGCTGGTGCGCGCCTCCGGTCTTTTGTTTGCGGCCGCGGTCGCGCTCTCCGGCATCTATCTGGCTGGATTCAAATTTGCGGCCCATGAACCCTGGATACGGATTTTTAAACCAATACCCAACTTTTTTCCCGCCCTTGCACCGATTACTTTTTTTCTGCTCGCCTCGGCACTTCTATTAACATTTGTATTTATATCCTGCTGCAGCTTCCGGACGGCGTCCAATCCGGGGCACGCCGGCCATGGCTCAAACATCCTGGTCTGCCTGGGAAGATGTTCGCTTACCATTCTCATGGTGCATATACCGCTTATAAGAGAGCCGGTTGTGCGCCTGGACATCTGGCGAACCCTGGGAGTCCCGCAGACCCTCGCGGTCACCATGTCTTTTTTGATCCTTTTTTCCCTTGCAGCAGTGCTGTGGAGCAGGATTAACTTCAAGTACGGCGCCGAATGGCTGCTTCGCAGGGCCTTTCCTTAACTGATCTTAACGGATATGCCTTTTTAACTGGCTTTCTATCCGGGCGGAAAGATCTTTTCTACCGGAATCCCTTGCTTTTTTAAGCGCCAAAGCGGCTGTCTTTTCGGCCTCGGCCGGGCGGCCGGCCGCATTATATGCAATGGCAAGCGTGGTAAGCATTACAGGGCTTTTCTCGCCTGTAAGGGAGCATGCTTTTTTTGCATTCTCAACAGCGCTTTTGGGATCTCTTAAGCTTCGCTCTTTTACCGTGGCCTGTATCCATGCCAGTATGTTTAAAGCCTGTGCCATGTCAGGCTTCAGGCGTACTGCTTCTCTAAGATGGTCGGCGGCCTCTGCAAGCCGGTTCTGTCTTGTTAAAATATATCCCGCGTAATAGTGGGATTCGGCAATGTCGGGCCGCACCCGCAATGTTTCCTTAAAATAGAAAAGGGCATTATCCAGGCTGTTTTTTTTAAGCTGGGCAAAAGCCATGTTGCCCATGGCCTTTATAAAGCCCGGGCGCAGCTCAATGACCTTTTTAAAATGGGATATGGCCGAATCCATATCTCCTTTCCGGTAAAGCAGAAAACCAAGGTCGTTGTGAACCCTTGCATCCCCCGGGTCCAGGGCAAGAGCCTTTTGGTAATGCTCTGCAGCTTCCCCTGTTCTTCCGGCCTCATCCAGAAGAGAAGCCAGGTAGCTGCGGGCCGGGGCCTTGTATTTTATTTCAGGGAGCTTGCTTTTAATTGAATCTATCTGGATTGCGTGCAGGCGACGGGCAATCTTTCTGTCTTTAACCAGATTGAGATCCATTGGATTCTCCCTGCAGTAGTCGGCCAGAAGCGCCTCGAACCTTTTCTTCTGCTCCGAATCAGCACGGGAAAGATCAACCATGCCTTTAAAGGGCGAATATACTGACAGGGCAAACTCCGCAAAATCAATCTGATCCTCGACCGATTCACGTATGCGCCCGGCGGCCGAGGCGGTATCGGGACTTAGCCACGCCCTGTCCTTTAATTTTTCCAGAAGCACCTCCTGGGTTTCTTTGCCGCGATACATCAGCCTTGGAGCCGAATACTCAAGAAGTGGCAGGTCTTCAGTATTGATCGGGCCCGGGCCGAAAAGCCTTGAAAGATCCTCTGACACTATCAACCGAAGCAAAAGCTTTGGCCTGGCAAGCTCGATATTGGAGGACCGCCGGGCGTAATCAATATTATCACCTGCCTGCTCCCAGTTTAGCCCGGCTTCGTCCTTGAAACCGACAAAAAGAAAATCCTTTGCCAGTCCGCCCGGATCACATGAAACCAGGATGCTGTCCGGAAACACCTCTGCAAAGCTCCGCCCGATAAGCGCAAACGTGGGCCAGTCCATCTGATAGCAATGAAACCACTGCACATAAATTCCGTTATCTTCAAGACTTTTTTTTGCAGTTTCAAAAAAGTCCCGGGTAAACAAAGACGCCATGCCCGCCATCCATGGATTGGAAGGCTCTGAGATTATCACGTCATAGCTGGTGCGCGACAGGGTCAGATGCGCCAGGGCGTCCTGGAGAATTGCCCGCGTGCGCCGGTTGTCAAGCACATTGTTGTTCCACTGCGAAAAAAACCGGGCGGCCTCAAACACGCACTCGTTTATATCTATTACATCCAGCCGTTCTACAGGATAGTGCAACACCTCGCCCGCGGTTACACCGCTTGCCAGCCCCAGAACCATAACCTTTTCAGGGTCTTTGGCAAAAAGCATGGGGAAATGTGCCAAAAGCGTCTGGGTGTTCATATCCCCCCGGGAAGAAGCATCCATCTTGCCGCTGTTGGCCATGGAATACTCGGCCTTTCCAAAAGGGCCGGGGTATTTTAAAACTGTTGTAAAACCTCCTATACCTTCCCCGTAATAAACCAGCTCCCCCCTTTCAACATCTGCAAGAATCTGAGCGCCGGAAACAAAAGATTGCAGCCATCCTGTTCCCTGGATCGCCTGCTTTACCGCCTCTGCTTCTTCAAAACGATGGTACTTGCCGGTTGCAAGAACATGACGGTTCCAGGCGGGATAAACCAAGCACATAAAAAGCACTCCCGCTGCAAACACGGCGGCCGGCACGGCCCGGCGCGGCGAAAACCGCATTCCGATTTTTACCGCAAACAAGACTGCCGCAAGAGCAGCTGCAACCTGCATTCCTATGACAATTTTCAGCCCGGTTTCCATGCCGACCAGGGGCATGAGAATAAAGCCGGCAAAAAACGCACCAAAGACATCACCGATCGTGTTAAAGGCATAAATTACGCCTATGGACCTTCCAACACCCTCTATGGACTGCGTATGGATCTTTGCCACCAGGGGGAAGGCGGCGCCGAAAAAAAGTGTGGGCAGAACCATGAATCCGAAAAGAACCAGGGCCTCCACACCGGCAAGCAGCCCGAACTGGTCCCTGAAGGCGTATATGAGTTTGGCGAAAAAGAGCTGGCTGTTGCCGAAGATGTGGCTTATTACAAGTGCTGAAAAAGCGGCAAGGACCTGGGTTATTATCAGAAGGCTAAAAGCATTGACTGTTTTGTCGGCCCACCTGCCGAAAATCACGTTGCCCAAAGCCAGCCCGGTAATAAAAGTGACCAGTACAATGGTGAACGAATAAGTCGTCGGCCCCACAACAAGCCCCAAAAGCCTGGTCCAGAAAACCTCGCAAACCATGGCACAAAAGCCCGAGACAAGAAAAACAGCCAGCGCGGTATTGGCCGTCCTCCTGGGATACGTGTTTGCAGGCAGGGAAATTTTCTTGACAGAAGAGCCGCCCCGCTTGCCAGCCCCGTTTTCTTTTTCTTTTGCCCCGGAGTCGGACCGGCCTGTGGCGGCCGCTGGCCTTATTAAGATGCAGGTCAGGCCTATGGTGGCGTTTATTAAAACCGCAACCAGCATGGAGCCCCAGATCCCCAGGGTACTTATCATCCAGAAGCCGCAAACCAGGGCGCCAAGGGCCGCACCAAAAGTGTTAAGACCGTAGAGCCGGCCGGCATGGGTGCCCAGATGCGCAAGGCTGCTGACATAAAAACGGCAAAGAATGGGCAGGGTCGCACCCATGCATATGGTGGGAAAGCCCAGCAGTAAAAGCGCGCCTGCAAATACGAAAAAATTGAACACAAGGGTGTGCTCATAAAAATTATTGTATAAAATGCCGTATATTCCGCCGGACAACAGGAGCAGCGCGGGCACAAAAAAAGCATAAACCGCCGTGGCAATTTCCAAAACACCGTAAACCCTGACCAGCCCGATTCCGTGCCAACGGCTTGACATACGCCCTGCAACATATCCACCCAGTCCCAGCCCGGCCATAAAGACCACCAGAATGGCGCTTACGGCAAAGGGGGCTGCGCCTACCACCCTGGAAATCAGACGCATCCAGATAATCTGATAGATCAGGGCAGTCATACCGGAAAGAAAAAAACAGACCAGTATGAATACAGCCAGCCGCCGGGCGGGAGCCTGCAATTGATTATCGCCTTTTGATCTCATCTGTCAAAGTCATGATAAAGCATATTTAATTGTTTCAGAGGCACTGCCTGCATTGCCGATGACGGCTGCCTTCAGTAAAAGGCAAGCCGGCCGTCTTTTTTGATCATCCGGAAAAGGGGGAAAGAAAAAGGAGAATGAAATATGATAACGCTTATATGACAGGATGGCGGAGGTTTGTCAAGCCGTAAGTTTTGGTTTGCCGCCGGATTACCTGTTGAATTTGCCGGAAAGTGCTGGTAGAATAAAATATTAAAATCGCATGCTTGATGAGCCTGTAAAAAGTCTTTGGGAAAACGATTCATGCCTATTTACGAGTATAGCGCCTTAAACGCCAAGGGCAAAACAGTAACAGACATCATAGACGCGGAAAGTACCGCGGCCGCGAGGCAGAAACTGCGCGCCTCCCGGATATATCCCATATCAATAAAAGAAGTATATGAAACAGGCCGGCAGGCCGGACATGATATCTCCGGGTGGTTCAAACCTTTTTCCAACAGGGTCAGTGCCGGCGAGCTCTCCATAATGACCCGGCAGCTTGCAACTTTGCTCGGCGCCGGCTTTCCTCTGGTTTCGGCTGTATATACGCTTATTCCGCAGACGCGCTCCCAGAAATTAAGACAGGCCCTTGCCCATATCAAGGACGCCATAGAAGAAGGAAGCAGCTTTGCCGCGGCCCTTAGCCAATATCCTGACATTTTCTCGGAAATATACGTAAACATGGTCGCCTCGGGGGAATCTTCCGGGACCCTGGAACTGGTTTTAAACAGGCTGGCCGATATCACCGAAAGGCAGCAGGCCATTACAAAAAGCGTGCAATCGGCAATTGCCTACCCCATACTCATGTTTTTTGTGGGCACACTGATTTTGATCTTTCTGCTGACCTATATTGTGCCCAGCATCATTTCAATATTCGAAGACATGGATCAGGCCCTGCCCCTGCCGACCCTGGTACTGATAAACGTAAGCGAGTTTTTAAGAAACGGATGGTGGGTAATACTGCTCGCACTGGTCGCAGTAATCCTGGTGCTAAGGCGGATAAAAAAAACAGACCGGGGAGGCTATGGGTTTGACAGGCTTGCCTTGAAACTCCCTCTTGCCGGGGAGCTAAGGACCAAGCTGGCAACGGCACGCTTTGCCCGCACCCTGGGTTCTCTGCTTGAAAACGGGGTATCCCTGATGGCGGCCCTGGACATAGTCAGAAATATAGTTGGAAACCGCGTTATTGCAGACGCAGTGAAAAACGCCGCCCTTAACGTGGAAAAAGGCGGGGCGCTTGCAAAATCGCTTGAAGCATCCAGCGTTTTCCCTCATATATCCATCCAGATGATCCAGGTGGGTGAAAACAGCGGAGAGCTTGAAGCCATGCTGGCAAAGATTGCCGACATATACGAAAACGAGGTGGAATCCACGGTATCGGCCATGACCGCGCTGCTCGAACCCCTGATAATACTTTTCATGGGCGTGGTTGTGGGATTTATAGTAATTTCAATATGCCTGCCGATTTTTGAAATGAACCAGATGGTGGGCTAAAAACACCTGCTGCTTACCTTGTCCTCGCAAGGTCGCTGTAATAAAGAGCGTCACTGGCATATATCATACCGTCTTCCAGCGTAATGCGCCCCTTTTTGCAAAGCCTTGCAAGCTCGATATCAATAGACGTGAAATCCTCTGTTCCCTGCTGCATCTGGCTGCGTATCTGGTGGGTTTTGCCCTCCCGTATTATATTTTTTACTCTTGATGAGTTTATCAACCTCTCCATTGCAAGTACTCTTCCGGAACCGTCCTTTAAAGGCACAAGCCTCTGGGCCACCGAAACTATCATGGCATCTGCGAGCATCATTCGGATCAGGTGCTGCCTGTGGGGCTCAAACCTCTGTATGATATTTTCGATTGCAACCGTTGAATTGGCTGCATGCATTGTGGTCATTACCAGGTGTCCCGTATACGAAGCCTGAAGAGCTATCTCAAAGCTTTCCCTGTCGCGCATCTCGCCTATTACAATCACGTCGGGCGCCTGCCTCAGCACCGACTTCAGACCTGAGTGAAAGCTCGCAGTGTCCCTTCCGACCTCGCGCTGGCTTATGTTGCTCTTTTTGTGCTTGTGCAGATACTCCACGGGATCTTCAAGAGAAATAATGTTGCTTCGCCTGTTGTTGTTGATCATGTCCACCATTGCATAAAGGCTGGTTGATTTGCCGTGCCCGGCCGGACCGCTTACCATTATGAGTCCGGTGGGCCTGAGCGCGAAATCCATGAACCAGGACGGAAGATTCAGCTCGGAGGCCGGAGGTATGCTTTCTATAATCGGCCGGATTGCAAGGGCCACCGAGCCCCGCTGCCTGTAGGCATTTACCCTGAACCTGCTTATATCCGGATACGTGACCGAAAAATCCACTTCACTCTGCTTTTCAAAAACGCTCCATACCTCACCGGGCATCATCTCTCTTGCAAAGCTTTCGCAGTCGGCAGGTGTAAGCGGGGGTGCGGCAAGCCGTCTGAGGGTATTTGCAATCCTGAGGGAAGGCGGGGCCCCCGCGGTCAGGATAAGATCGCTTGCATTGACATCCGCTGCTTTACTTAAAAGGGAGTCAATTTTGATACCCGACCTGCCATCCTCTTCTGCAAAAGCCGATCTGCTGCGCTCAATGTCTTTTCCGCTGATTTTTCCCGAAGGTTCCGCCATAAGCGCTTCAATGGCGGTATCCATCATGAACGAGGGTACCACAACAGGATCTATCTTTTTGCCGAGCCTGAACTCAAGTTCGCTTATCGTCCTCAAATCCCCCGGATCAACCATTGCCAGGGTGAGCCTGCCGCTCTTGGTTGCCAGGGGAAGAATTTTTTTCTCCTTTATCCTTTCAGGCGCTATCATGGCGGCAACCCCGGGATCTATATCCATGTCAAAAAGATTTACCGCGGGCACGCCGAACTGCGAGGAAAGAAAATCCAGGAGCTGCTCCATGGTCAAATACCCGAGCTCCAGAAGTATGGACCCTATATGCTCATCCACCTGGCTCTGGCGTTTTAAGGCCTCGTCAAGCTGGGCCTGGCTGATAAGTCCGCCTGTCACCAGCAATTCGCCCATGCGTTTTTTGGCACCCTGGCCCGAAGATTTTCCGGGACCCTTTTGATCAGAACTGCCGTTCACTTTCCTTTACCCGATAAAATATCCGCAAAAATTGACCATTAACAAGCATCCGCCTTCCGCGCCTTTATACCACAACGGCAATAACCTAAAATCGCCAGTGAAAGGAAACCATAACAGAATCGGATCCGATTCCCAAGGAAAATCCGGGTTCTCTCCTGCTGCCAATATGCTGCTGAATATAATCGCTGTAACTCTTACGGTTGTATTTATGAGCGCTGGATACGGCCCCGATCGCCCCTCCTCCGTAAAATCCGGCTCCGGCCAGGCCAACAAGGCCGCCCATCGCATACATGTCATTGTCAAATGCCTCCAGGGACGCAGCAGCAAGCCCTATGGTAAGAAAAAAAGCCGTTGCCGCCTCCCTGTACCGGCCACAGTAAAGATAGCCTCCTCCCGGCACTATGGAAAACATGCCTGCAAGAAACGGACTTTTGGCAGGGATCCTTCCCGGATCATCCATGTCCCTTAAGATCTGTTCAACATTGTATTTCCGCCTGTTTCCGGGAGTTATTTTATCAAAGGACAAACGTGCGCCCGACAAATCGCCGGATTCCAGCTTAAGCCTGCCGCTTTCAAACCTTGCCCTGTCCCGGTCATCCTGATCCGGGGCACGCACGGCTATGGCCTCCAGAACATTAACAGCCTCCCTGATATTGTTGCGCCCGGCATGGCACCGGCTTATCATAAACATTGCCTCCACTGCGCGCTCCGAGCTCGGAAATTGCTTTACCACTGATTCAAAGGCATTTATTGCGTCCCCGTACCTCGGGATCTGAAAATATGCCATGCCGGCCTTAAATCCGGCTTCGGCGGCCCTTGGATGGTCGGGGAAAAAATGGGAGAACCGTTTAAATTCGATGGCGGCGGCAAGATAATCACCGCTTTTATAATTTTTTTCTGCAAATTCATACAAAGACTCGGGCGAAATGCAGAATTTTCCTGATTCGGAGTCCGCCCCCTGTACGTCCGCGGACATGCATACCAGAAAAAATACTGCCGCAACCATGCAGCCCCATGCAGCCGGGCCGGGGCATGGTTTTCGCGCGGCCCCTGTGCTAACTCTGCGTAACACGCAGCACTTCCTCTATTGTGGTTACCCCGTTTAACACCTTGGAAAGCCCGTCCTGATAAAGGGTTGTCATGCCCAGCCTGACAGCCTCGTTTTTAATACGATGCGAGTCATAGGTCCTTAATACCAGGTTCTGGAGCGAGGATTTAAGCTCCAGGATCTCGTAAATGCCCACCCTGCCGCGGTAGCCGCTGTTAAAACACTTGCTGCATCCCGCCGCCCGGTAAAGAACCGGCTTTTGCTTGTCCCCGGGCTCAACGCCGAGACGCTCAAGGGTGGCGGCATCCGGCTCATAAGGCTCTTTGCACTCCTCGCACAGCACCCTGACCAAACGCTGGGCAATTACAGCTATCACGGACGATGAAATAAGAAATGGCTCAATGCCAAGATCCACCAGGCGGGTAATCGCGCTTGCCGAATCATTGGTGTGCAGGGTGGAAAATACCAGATGCCCGGTCAGTGCTGACTGAACCCCTATTTCCGCTGTTTCAAGATCTCTCATCTCGCCTATAAGTATCACGTCCGGGTCCTGGCGTACTATAGAACGAAGTCCCCTTGCAAACGTCAATTCTATCTTGGGATTTACCTGGATCTGGTTGACTCCTCTTAACTGGTATTCCACCGGATCTTCAATGGTAATAATATTAATGTCCGGGGAATTAAGACTCGAAAGCACCGCATAAAGGGTTGTTGTCTTACCGCTGCCGGTAGGACCCGTTACAAGGATTATACCGTGGGAATAGCTGATAAGCCTTTTTATCTGGTCAAGCTTTGCCTGGGCCAGACCCAGCTCCGAGAGTCCGAACAGGGCCCCTGACTTGTTTAAAAGACGCATTACCACGCGCTCGCCATACTGAATCGGAATGCTTGATACGCGGATATCAATATTCTGGTTGCCTATTTTCACCTCAAAACGGCCGTCCTGCGGCAGCCGCTTTTCTGCTATATTCATCCTGGACATGACCTTGATGCGCGAAACCAGGGAGGACTGCATCCATTTTGGCGGGGTGAGCATATCATAAAGAATACCGTCAACACGGTACCGGATCTTAAGACTGTACTGCTCCGGCTCTATGTGAATATCACTTGCCCCGATCTTCACTGACTGGGAAATCACGTGATTGACCAGTTTGATTATGGGAGCATCGCTTGTATCATCAAGCAGGTCCGCGGTTTCTTCTATCTCGCTTATTATGTCCCCGCCGTTTTCCTCCATATCGGCAACGAGCTGCTCGGCGGTATCCCTGCTGCTGTCATAGGCAAGATTTACAATGGAATAAATAGCATCGCGCGTGGAAAGCACAAGATCAAAGTCATTGATCTCAAGGAGCTGAACCAGGTCATCGAGTTGCTGAAACGCCGTGGGATCATTTATGGCGATTTTTGTGCGCCCGTTGTCTTCAGAGCCCTGCCTGCCGGATTCAGATCGTATGGGCACCATGGCGTATTTTTTTAAAAAACCTATGGGAACCTTTCTGGCAAACCAGGTATCAAGATTTTCCAGGGGGAGCTTCTGCCAGAACGGCAGATCATAAATGCGGGCATAGGCCTGAAGCAGCTGGTGCTCGGAAACAATCTTTTTTTTAAGCAGAACCTCTGAAAGGGGCAGGTTCTGCTCAGAGCGCATTTTTTTTGCCTCTTCAAGCTCGTTTTCATCCACCCCGAACTCTTTTGTAAGTATATCTGAAAGACCCTGCCTCATTTTTCCTGCTCTTTTTTATCATCTCCGGGCCGCCCGTAAAGCTTAATCGAGTCCTCCTCCGGCACGACCCTCATTTCTCCCTTTCTTTCCTCATAAAAATCCGAGGCGTCCTGCGGCCGGGACATCACCCTGGGGGTTAAAAACACAAACAGGTTTGTCTCATCATTTCCGGTGGCAGAAGACTTAAACAGCCAGCCGAAAAAAGGTATGCTCCCCAGGCACGGAACCCTATACTCGGTTTTTGAAAGACTTTCATCTATCAGCCCTCCTATAACCACTGTATTCCTGTCATTTACCTCCACGGTTTTATCAATGGTGCGCTTCAGGGTTGTAGGCTGGAACTGGTCCGTGGTGCTCTCAAGCTTTGTTACCTCCTGGAGAAGATCCAGGCGGATTTTTCCGTCCTTGTTTATCTGCGGAGTTATCTCGAGCAATATGCCGACATCCTTATACTCGTAATTGCTGTATTCGGTATCTCCGCTGGCAGCCCGTGTAAGATACGGTATATTCTTTCCAACACGGATCTTGGCTGTTTTATTGTCTGTTGTCAATATCTGGGGGGTGGAAAGGATCTGCACATCCCTGTCTTTCTGATAGGCCTGTATCAGGGCGCGAATAGTGGGAAACTGAATATCTCCAACGGTGATGTTTTCGCCGAGTATGCCCATTGAAAATCCGGGGGGTAAAAGAGCTCCGCCGGTTACGCTCGCCTCTGGAACCGCATAGTTGTATCCCGGATCTCCTCCCATGGTTCCCCCTGAAAATCCACCGCCGTAAACCCCTTCGCGGTCATCATGGCTTGCCTCGCCCCCGGCTATCCATTCCGCCCCCAGTCGGAATGATTTATCCTTGCTGACCTCCATGATCAGGCATTCTATATATACCATTGCCCGGGGACCGTCCAGTTTTTCAATTACCGACTTCAGGATATCATAGTCGTCCTTTTCCGCCCGGATTATCAGGCTGTTGGTTGCCGCGTCAGCGGCGATCTTGACATTTTCAGATACTATGGGCGCTTCTTTTTTTCCTGCTTCCCCTGATTTTGCTGATTCTCTTGTCGGCAGCTCCTGGAGAACACCCACCAGCTCTTCGGCCGAAGCGTTTTCAAGATAATAAACGTGTATCTTTTCTTTGCCCCTGGGCACTTCCTTGTCCAGCATCTTAACAAGCTCCTGAACGCGCTCCAAATCGGGCTTGCTTCCCTGCACCACCAGCAGGTTTGTCCGCTTCTCGGCAACTGCCACTATCTGTTCATCCTGGCGGCGCTCTCCTTTTCTCCCTGCATTAAACAGGGAGTCAATGATTCTGACCATTTCCTCGGCATCTGCATGCGCCACCGGGATCACGGATATCTCCCTTCCCGTGCCCTCAACGTCTATTGTATCTACAATGCGCATAAGACGCCTGATATTGGAATACACATCGGTTATAATCAACATGCCAGTGGGCGGATAGGATATAATCACCGCGCTCTTTGAAACAAGAGGCGAAAAAATCTTTTTTATTTCATTCGGATCTGCATAATCAAGCGGGAGAATCTGGGTTACTATCCTGTCTCCTTCTTCATCCGCCTCGCGCTTCAGCTTGGTCTCAATACTCATGCTGCGTGCATTAGGAGCGGGGACAACCTTTGTAACGCTGCCGGCATCAACAGTTGCATAGCCGTGAACATCGAGCACGGATTCAAAAACCCGGTATGCCTCCCCGACTGTTATCTCGCTCGGAGATACGACCGTGATCTTGCCCTTTACCCTGGGGTCCACTATAAAATTGCGGCCTGTAAGCTCGCTTATAAACTTGATAAACACGTTTATATCCACGTCATTGAAATCAATGGAGACCCGCTGATCATCTTTTCCGTTAACCTGCTCTTCAATCTGCCCGGATTGCCCGGACCGGCCGTCGCCATCATCACGGCTCTGGGCAAAACCCGGGACGCTTATGGTAAAAAGTTAAAGAAACAGGCAGCTCAGTATTAATGTCCTCATAACCGTTTTCCTCATAATCACCCGCGGTTTACTCTATCCTGTAATTTATTCTTTGCCGTGACCCGTCACGCTTGATCTCCAGCTCAACTTCCCCCGCAGAGCTCAAATCCTTATAAAAAGCCATGGCGTCATCCATGGAGCGGATCCTTCTGCCGTTTGCGCTCTTTATAACATCCCCGCTTTCAAGGCCCATTTCCTCGAATATCGAATTCCTTCGTATCCCGCTCAACATTATGCCGGCGGGCTCTCCCTGTTCAAAATACGGCCTTACCCGCACCTGGCGCATCAGGTTGTTTATATCCTGCAGGGCGCCTGCAATACGCTCCCGCTTTATCTCTATGTTCATTTCCCGGCCACCCGAACCGCCGCGCATTCTGGAAATGCCTCCCCTTCCGGCGGTCCTGGTTCCCCCGTCTACCAGGTCCTCGATTTCCAGCACCTCGTCTTTTCCGTTTACGTCAAGTACAACTCTTTTGCGCAAAATAGCCTTTATGCGGGCCTGCTCGATGTTATCGCCGACACGGTAAAGCTGCTGCTCCCGGTCGGATTCTATTACAGCATAAGAGTTTTCATTGTCACCGACAATCGTTCCCCAAAGCCGAAGATTGAGCTTTGTCTTTTCCATGTCTTTTATGTCCTGGCCGCTGATCTCTTCATCTGCGGGCTGGCTTTTTCCCTGCGCGTCAAAGAAATTGCGCTCGGCAATCAGCTGATAGTCGCTGAAACCGTCGAAATCCTGCGATTCGGACGCGCCCTTTTCCCCGGAAGACTCCGGCCGGAATGATTCGTGGTCAAAATTCCGCATGACCGCGGTGTTAAGGCGGTATTCAACCCCCTGGTAAAATATGGTAACCCCCAGAAAAACGATTGCGGCAACAAGCGCCGGATTAACTATTTTAAGGATCCTGTCAAGCATTGCCCAATGTCCGGTTAACGAAAGGAATAATTCGATTGTCTGAGGGTTCCGGTAATACGCATCGGGATCCCGCCCTGCCTTTTATATTTTTCCGGAATCATATTTCCGATCGATTTTAGAAGAGCGGGATGCGGCGTAATTCTTGACGAAATATTCACCCTGCTCTCTTCAACCGGAAAAGACAAAATTACTCTTCCGTTTCCCTTTAAAGAAAACTGTCTGCCGTTAATTGAAAAACTTGAAATGTTTAAATTACGGTTTTTCAACTCCATTTCAGCCCGCCCCTGGCTGAATTCAAGTTTTCCAATACCGTAAAAAGGCGGATTCAAATTCAGTGTGCCTTCACCTACCCCGAAAATCGCACTTCCTGTTCCCCGCATGTCCAAAGAGCCGCTGTATTCCAATTTGCCTTCCAAACCGCCTTGCGCAGTATATCCGGAGATTTTTTCAAAAACGGGATTCAAGGCCTCCATGTGAAGGCCGTTTATATCCATCTGCAGCGATATTTGCCTGCCGCCATCTTCTGATGCGCCCTTTATACCGATACGCCCCTTTATCAGGCCCTTGGCAGCCTCTGTGCGAATGTTAAAAAAAGGCTTTCCAATAAAAAAATTAATATACCCGGGGCTGATCTCCAGATGCTCAAATAAAACCGGGTCGGAACCCCTGTAGGTTATTTCAATTTTTTTTGCAGACATTGACGGCGGAAAACCCGGCCCGAGCCCTTCCACCGAGGCTTCCACACCAGGAGCCGCCCGGGCGGCCAGATGTTCTGCGTAGCGCTTAAAAGAGTCCGCCGGAAAGCACAGATAAAGAAAAACCAGGGCAAGCCCGAGAATATACAGGATATATGCGATCCATTTTTTAATGTTTTTCATCTCCGCCCGCCTCTATCTTCAAATATATCTGCAATACGGATCATGCCCCAAAAGTCTTTGCCTGCATCACCACTGAAAGCAGGCCGTTTTCCCCGCCCTCTCTGGAAACCGTTAGCTTGTCCACCGTGACCATGCTCTCGGATGTCTCCACAAAATACAGGTAGGAAATCAGCTCCTCAAGGGTGATGTCCTGAATTTTCAACTCAACATATGTCACTTTCAGTCCGGTTGCTTTATCCTCTTGTGTGCCCGGCTTCATGTAGGATATGTTGTCCTTGATACCCGTGTTGCCTGCCAGCCTGTCCATGAAGGAAAACAGGGTAAAATCCCCGGCTCTTTCCGAATAGCGCTTTTCGGCCATTTTTGCCCTTGATTCAAGGGCCTGGTATCGCACCCGCATCTCTCTCATTTCAACCAGTTCCTGCTGTTTTACAACCAGTTTGTCTGAAAGCTGCTCCCGCTTTTGAAAAACAGGCTGAATCAGCAGCAGAAAAATCAAAAACACCAGCACAAAGCAGCCGCCGCCTCCGAGAAACAATTTTTCTCTGCGGCTAATATTAACCGGAATCATGCGGAAAAAATCCTGGATCATTGCCCGGCTCCTGTAAGATCGGCCTTTATTCTGAACCTTACCTTTTCGGCTCTTTTGTCCATGTTGGCGGAACTTATGCTCAGGTTGCTCAAATACTGCGAGCTCTCAAGGTGTACCTTCACGTCGTCAACCGTATTAAAATTGCTGCTCAGCCCTGAAATCTGTATGCCCTCGCTGTCTCTTACAAAACGAGTGATAACAACATCTGTTCCCTCCGGAATCAGGCGGCTTATATCATAGAGAATGTCAATATTTAAGACTTCAGAGCCGGCTTGGTCTGCAAAACCTTCCTCCCCTTCTGTCCTGCCGAGCTTGCCTCTCATCTGCTTCAGCGGATCCACTATACGCTGCTCGCCGGGAAACGTGCTCCTATACTGCTCAAGAATGGCACTGTCTATTGCCGAGATCTGCTTTTCCAAAAAATGGACTTCCGTGGCCACCCGCGACATAAACAGGATAAAAACCAAAAGGCATAAAACACCCGTGGTAATAATCCTGCCGCGGTTTTCACTCCAGTACTTTTCAACTGCCGAATGCCTGCGGCCGAAATTAAAGGGTCTTATACCCGCTGTCTCCACTCCCGCCAGGCACAGGGCGCCGGTTGCCTCGGGGCCCGGCTCCGGTCCTTCAGGAAAGATTATGTTAAGATCCGTGTCAGCCTGCAGGTCAAGGCATGATGCGCCGATCTCAAGAGTATTTTCAAGTGATGATACAAAATCAGGGGCATTGGCATCAAGACCTGATATCAGCAGCTTTTCAGGTTCAAACTCCATGTCGTAAATGGTTTCAAACGCGGAGATCATCCTGCGTATTCCCGCGCAAAGCTCTTTTGCGGATGCAACATGATCCCCGGCACGCACGGTTTTGCGAAGAGTCCGCATAAGGCAGATCTTCCCGGAAACCGCAATGCAAACCGTTGCACTTGAGCGATCATTATCAACAAAAATAAAATTCTTTAAACCGGAATCACTCCCCCCTGCAACGCATAAGGCCTGGCTCAGACCGCCGGTTGTGACGTAGCCGGGGTAAATACCGTTTTGATCCAGCACGTGCAGTATATGCTCAAGCCTTTGTTTTTCAACCGCGGCCGCTATCAGATCGGTCTGGTCCTGCTGCCCGACGGTCATAAAATCAAGAATTACCTTGTCTATCTCAAAGGGAAGCGTGGGTTCAAGCTCAAAGGCAAGAATCTGCTTGATCTTTTTCCTGCTTTTGAATGGAACGGTGATGTTTCTGAAAGAAACACAAGAGGGCGGGATTGAAACAAGACTGTAGGCTCCCGCCGCGCCTGAAGCAGCCACGGCCTTTTCCACGGCCCATTCAAGGCTGTGCTCGGGGTCGGGCGCGTCTGCAAAATCCACGTAAACGTGTCTTTCCAGGCGGCTTTCCTTTAAGCCGGTCCTGATCATAACAGCGCATGCACCGGCTTCCCGGATATCGAGTGCAAGTATCCTGCTGCTCATGGATGACCCGCTTGTTTTAAAATATGAAATTCCTCCCGGTAAAAATAAATCCAGGCAGAACTTTCCGCTCGCTGCCCGGACCTGTTCGGAAAGTATCTATCTATTCGATTTCCCAGCTCTTTATGTCCTTATTGTCGCCTTCTCCGCCGGGCTCGCCGTCTGCGGCGTAAGACATTATATCATAGTCGTCGTGATTGCCCGGGCAAATATATACATACTCATTGCCCCACGGATCCTTTGGCACCCTTCCTTTTTCAAGATACCCGCCTTCCCGCCAGTTCATGGGCTGCGGTCCCGAGTCCGGCTCCCTGACCAGTGCCTCCAGTCCCTGTTGGGTAGCCGGGTATTTCCCGTTGTCCAGTCTATAAAGTTTAAGGGCGGTTTCAATCGCCTGAATGTCTGATCTTGCTTTGATTCTTCTCGCCTGCTCCGGCCGTCCCATTATCCTTGGCATAACATATACAGCCAGGATGCCTAAAATCACGATAACGACCATAAGCTCTATCAGGGTGAAACCCGCCCGCCTGCCGAAAATTCTTTTTTCTTTCATAAAAGCAAGTAATTTTCGCATAACCTCATCCCGAATAAAAATTGTCATCCCGGCCGAACCGCATCAAGGCCGGCATTTCACCAGATTTTGATCCTACATAACAATAAAAACTTGATCAAGGCCTTTTTTGTCTTATCCAGCCCTCCTGCTCCTGTATAATTATCTTTCGTCATGCTGCAGGCACGAAAAGCTTAAAATTAAACTCTACCAGCAAGCCGGTTCAAAGGAAATACAACTAAAGCAGTAAAAAAGTATTAGTCTTGCTGAAAAAAAATCAGTGCATAGCAAGCCTTTTAAAATAAATTGTGTTGATAGCAAATGATATGACCGCAATTCATAGCAAATGATTTGTCCGCTTTTGCAAATTTTGGGTAAAACTACTTGGCAAAAAGGAGGTGCAAATGAGCCAAGTAGATTATCCAGGATTTGCCTGGAGGTGGGC
>JAIPDS010000103.1 GCA_021737565.1 Desulfobacteraceae bacterium
AATCCGGAACTGCTTTTTATCCATCGGAACGCTCCAGAGACTCCACAGTTACGGCCGCAGCTTCGCCAACCCTGAGAGAAACATGCATCCCTTTAATGTTCAATTCCAGGGGATCGCGCAAAGGAGCGTATTTTTCTATATAAAATTCAGCCCCCTTGCTCAGACCCATTTCCAGAATCCGGCGGCGCAGACGAATATCACCTCCCACGGAAACTATTTTCCCGGATTGCCCCTCTCTCATATCGCTCAAACGCATGTGTTCTGTTTCCCCGTTGTCTCGCGGCACAAAGCAATTCAAATAAAATAAGCAGAAAAACTATCGGGCAAGGTCAGGCTTGTCCGAAGGCAAAGTCTGCGGGCCCGGCTCCACGATTACTTTCTGGGCAAGCCCCCTTCCGATAACGTATCTCTGGTTGCCTGCGGCGACCACCATCTGGCCTCTGCCGTAATTGGTAATAACTTCCACCTCGTCATTTACCCGCAGGCCCATACTCATCAGCCTGAGACGGGAGCTGCTCCCTCCGGAAAGTTCTCTGATCACCACCCGCTCACCCGCCTTGGCAGTGGTAAGCGGCATCTGCTTTATCCGCTCTTTAAGGCACTGCTCGCAAATACCGTATATTTCCATACGGTGCTGCAGTATATGAAAACCATAGCTGTGGGCAATCTCGTTCTGGAGGTTTTCCAGGCGGCTGTCTTCAAACTCGATAATCCGGTTGCACTTGGTGCAAATCATGTGATCATGGTGCTGGCCCAGATGCCGGTGTTCATACCGCACCTCCCCGTTTTCAAAACGGTTTTTCTGGGCAAAACCATACCGGCACATCAGTTCCAGGGTTTCAACTATAAAATCGTCTTCAAACCTGCAGCCTCTCTGCCTTAAAATATTTCCCAGTTCGCCGGCGGTCACGTGCTGTTCGGTCTGGAGAAATATATCGAGCACCTGGAGCCGCTGCTCCATAAAATCTATCTGCTCCTGGCGGAAGAGTTTTTCAAACTGCTGGCGCTCGAATTTATGAATGTTTCCCATTTGGGACTTCCTTTTTTATTAATATGAAACAATGCTAAATAATACAATTCATCCGGTATTGTCAATACAGCCGGAATGCTAATTACTGCAAGATTTCTGTCCCCCCCATAATAAGGTTGATTCACCCAAAATCAACGCACAGATCAATATTTTTCAGGCCCCTTAGCCTAAAAGGGCATTCACCTGCATTTATCTTTTGACACGGCACTTAAACAGATAAATGTTATATATGTATTTAGAGCAGGCTTGACGGTTTTGTAAAAAACGTTTTACATCGTCCGATGTTTTTGCAGGAAGGAAGCCCTGCGGTCGGGGTCGGTTTTTGCACTCTGCCGAAATTGCACTTTTTTGCCCTGACGGCGGTGCGGATAAGCGGGTTTCCGAGCGGAAATTGAGGCGCAAAGCGGCTCCTGGAGCGAGGAAACTCCTTTTTCGCGCCGCCGGTCAGCCAAGGTGCTTAAAGATTTCCTTTCGGCAAAAATTCGGCCCTGGCGGGATAAACAGCTTTTTACGAAGCCATCGGGCTTGAAAATTGGTTGGTTCTTTCCTATATGTATTTATTTCAATCGAAGAGAATAACAAAAAGCAACTTCTTAAAAAGACAATTTGGGGCACCCGGAAAATGCCGACAACATCAGACCAAACCGAGCTTATAGACGCCTATCAAAGGCATATCAATTATCTGCGGATTTCGATAACAGACCGCTGCAATCTGCGGTGCCTGTATTGCGCTCCGGGCAGACCGATAAAAAAAATGCCCCATGAGTCAATTCTGCGATACGAAGAAATTTTGAGGCTGGTAAAGATAGGAGTTCGTCTGGGAATTACCAAGGTCAGGGTGACCGGCGGTGAACCGTTTGTCCGCAAAGGATGCTGCGATTTTCTGGAAAAACTCACCGCCATAAGAGGGCTGTCAGACATTTCACTGACCACCAACGGCGTGCTGCTCAAGCGCCACCTGAACCGGCTTCATGAAATCGGCATCCGCAGGCTAAATATCAGCCTGGACACCCTCAAACCGGATAAATACAGAGAAATCACAAGCGTCAGCGCTTTTGACCGGGTATGGGAAAGTATTCATGCAGCCGTGGAAATGGGGTTTTCACCTGTAAAAATCAATGTGGTTGCTATGAGGGGCATTAACGACGATGAGTTAAAGGAGCTTGCCAGGCTGACATTTTCCTATCCCTTTCACGTGCGCTTTATCGAACAAATGCCCTTTGGCGAGGTATGCCGGGAAAACAGCAATCCTCTGCTGGCTCCTGATATAAAGGAGCGCATTGAAACCATTGCACCGCTGTCGGCCGTAAGCCGGGAAAACAACGACGGGCCGGCAAGACGGTACCGTTTCGAAGGCGCCCCGGGTGAAATCGGATTTATAACCGCGGTCAGCCAGCACTTCTGCAGTGAGTGCAACCGCCTTCGACTGACTGCTGACGGGCGGATTCGTACATGCCTGCTTTCCGACCATACCACGGATATCAAAACTGCACTAAGAAGCGGAGCTTCAGACGAAATGCTTGCAGGAATTTTTCTTGCAGCAGTTGCAGACAAGCCCAGGCGCCACAACCTTCAGAACCATTCATCCTCGTGTCTTAACAAAATGATATCAATCGGGGGATAGGTTTCAGTTCTCCGATTTACCGGCCCCTGATTACACTCTCCCGCTTTTTGAATAAGATCCAAAAAACTGATTGACAACTCAATCAGTTTTTGCCAACAACAATCACTCCGGATCGATTCTCTGCGCAAATCAAATTCCTGGAAGGGGACTTACCGGGCGTGGGACGTAAAACTGCAATAATAGACACTGCAACCAGGCTGTTTGCCGAAAAAGGCTTTGCCGATACGGCTACTGCCGAAATTGCTGAGAAGGCCGGCGTGGCACACGGAACCCTGTTTTATCATTTTAAAAACAAGCAGGGGATACTTCGCGAGATTTTCACCCGCTCGGGCTCGGCCTACCTGGAAGAGCTGCGCAAAACCATTGCCGGGCAGAAAACCGGCATGGAGCAAATAGAAGCCGCTCTTCGGTTTAACGAGGAATACAGCCGGGACCACAGCCAGCAGATACTTATATTTCTCCGGATTTTTCCGGACCAGCTCAAAGAGGAATCCCACAGCCCGGAGCGGCAATTTATCGAATCGATCCAGCAGGAGGTGATTGCCATCCTGCGCAAAAGCCTGGACGCCGGAATTTCGGACGGCACCATAGAATGCGGGGACACTGAAGAAACCGCCCGCGTTTTAAACAGTCTTATTTTCGGCATCACCCACATAAAACTGATGACACGGGAAAATACACCCTCGCTGACCCGGAGCGCAACAGATTTTTGCCGCCGCGCGCTTGCGCCCTGAGGCGTGCCCGGGACAGCGGCATAAACTTTACCACTGAACAAGGACTGCAGCATAATGAAAAATACCGGCAAAATCTGCTTTATTTTGACAGCGGCGCTTATTCTGCCCGCATTTATGTGCACAGGCGCCGCTACGGAAAACCAGCGGCCGATATCACTTGAAAAGGCCTATTCAGTTGCCCTGGAGCAAAACGAGCAGATAAAAATCTCCAGGCAGAGACTCAGGCAGGCTGAAACCGATATCGCCGCTGCCACCTCCAATCTTTATCCCCAGATCTCTGCCAGCGCCTCCTACACGCGCCAGAAGCAGCCCGAGACCTCGGGCGGGACTCTTGCCAGGATGAGCCCGACCACCCCGAAAGATTACGGCATGTTCAGCCTGGAGCTTGACCAGCATATTTACCAGTGGGGCAAGGCCTGGTCAGGCCGAAACATGGCGCAGCACTATTACCAGAGTTCCCGCCTGCGCCACCTGCGCCGTGCACAGGAAATTCTCTACCAGGTCAGCCTGAGATACTACGAAGTCCTGCTGGGAAGACGGTCGATCGAAATCGCCAAAAATGCCCTGAAGCGGGCAAAACAGCAGCTTCAGCGGGCAGAGGCCCGCTACGAGGTCGGGGTTTTGACCCAGACCGACGTACTGCGGGCTGAAGTCCAGTTGGCCCGGTCCAGGGAGCAGCTGGAACGCGCCAGGAACCAGCATGATATTGCCAGAGAGCGACTGGCCCTTGAAATGGGGATAGAATCGGTACCCGGAGACCTCATGGAACCGGAGAAAAGATCTTTTCCTGAAATGAAGATCCCCGCGCTTTACGAAAAAGCCCTGGAGAACAGAAAGGATCTTTCACAGGCCGAAAAACAGCTCAAGGGGGCCGAAGAACGCGTGGATTTCGAACAGGCCGATTTTTTCCCCAATCTCAGCCTCAGGGGGCAATACCAGCGAACCGACGAAAAAGTCCTTTTTTCAGGCGAGCCTGACGACTGGCAGGCGAGCCTGGTGCTTTCCTATCCCCTTTTTACGGGCTGGGAAAGAAGCGCAGAGGTGAACAAGGCTGAATCCAAAAAAAAAGAGGCGGAATACGCGCTTGCAAGGCTTCGCAAACAGATCAGAAACGAGGTCCGCAGCGTATACCTCGATATAAAGACCCAGAAAGAGGTTATCGACCAGCTGGAGCAGCAGGTTCAGTCAGCAAAGCGCAACTATCGCCAGGTCACGGCCCAGTTCGAAGAGGGCCTTGTCACGGCGGTAGACCAGGTTGATGCCTTTACCGCCTTAAACGAGGCGGAAAACCGGCTCGCGCAGGCCTATTATACATACCAGCTCGATCTGATACGGCTTAAGCTGGCAACCGGAACATTTCAAAGCGATCTGCTGAAAAAGGAGATTCTGAATGAAAGCAGTTAAAACTCATGCCATGCGGATTTGCCGGCACCTGCCGGTGCTGGCGGCCATATTGATATGCGCCCTGGCGGCTGCGTCCACGGCCGCCGGGCAGTCTGAAGATGAAACCAAAAGAGCAGAATCATGCGTCCCCGTGGACCTGGCAACCGTTGAGAATTCTGACATGGAAAAAATCGTCAGAAGCGTTGGAAACGTAGAGGCTGCCCAGTCTGTGGTCGTCTACCCTGAAATCGGCGGAGTCATTGAGTCCGTTAACTTTGAGGAAGGCGAACCAGTGGAAAAGGGAAAACTGATTTTTGCCATAGATTCAGACAAGATCAGGGCCAGGCTCAGGGCTCAAAAAGCGGCGCTTGAAGAAGCCAGGGCCAACCTTGAAAACGCCCGCCTGGTTTACCAGCGGCGCCAGCGGCTTTATGAAAAAGACCTGGGGACCGAAGAAGCCCGCGACCAGGCGCGCACCACGTACCAGGCACTATCGGCACAGGTCAAACGGATAAAGGCGGAAATCGAAAACATAAATGAAACCCTTAAGGATACCCGCATCCGCGCCCCCTTTGACGGCATCATGGACGAACAGTTGGTGGACGCAGGCCAGCTTGTAAATACGGAAACCGCTCTTAGCTCCATCGTGGAGACAGACAGGCTCAAAATCGCCTTCACGGTACCCGAACGCTACATGGGCATGGTGGAAAAGGGACAGGAAATCCGTGTCACCACCCCGGCCTACCCCGAAAAAACATTTTCCGGAAACGTCTATTTCATCAGCCCGCAAATCTCAAAGACAACCCGGAGCCTGCTGGTCAAAGCCCGCCTTGACAACCCGGAAGGCGTACTCAGGCCCGGGGGATTTGTTTCAGTAGAGCTTATTGTCGACATTCTGGAAAACGTGCCGGTGATTCCCGAAGAAGCGCTGGTCCCCACCAGGAGCGGATACATGGTCTTCACAGTCAAAAATTCCCATGCAAAGCAACAAAATGTTGAAATCGGACTCCGCAGACCCGGCACAGTGGAGATCAAGAAGGGGCTCGAGCAGGGCGAAACCATTGTAAGGGCCGGCCACATCTCCCTTTACCAGGGAGCCAGGGTCTGTCCGGAGTAAATGAACCTCCACATTCAAGTGACTAAAGATAAGGTATACCATCGACCATGATCTGGAATCTATGCATCAGAAGGCCTGTTCTTACCACGGTACTGTTTCTGGTAATCTTTATTTTCGGCATCTACGGCTATAACCAGATGCCGGTCCGGGAATATCCGGACGTTGATTTTCCCATCGTAAACGTCAGCGTTGTGCTGTCCGGTGCTGACCCGGAGGTGATCGAAACCGAGGTGGTGGAACCCCTGGAAGAGGAGTTAAACACCATTGAGGGCATCAAGGAGATCACCTCCACGGCCCGGGAACAGGTGGGTATTGTCACTGTGGAATTCGAGCTATACCGAGACGTTGATCTTGCCGCACAGGACGTGCGCGACCGGGTTACCCGGGCCCGCCCGGACATGGCCGACGGCATTGAGGAACCCATCATACGCAAGGTTGACCCTGACGCCCAGTCCGTGATGTGGATAGCCCTTACCGGAAACAAGCGCTGGGACCCGGTACGCATCACCCAGTACGCCGACAATGTCATCCAGGACAAGCTGGAACGGCTTCCCGGGGTGGGTCAGATCCTTGTCGGCGGGGAGCGCAAATACGCAGTGCGCATCAAGCTGGATCCCGCCCGCCTGGCTGCCCATCACCTGACCGTCCAGGAGGTCATAAAAAAGATACAGGCTGAAAACGTCGACATCCCGGCCGGACGAATCGAAAGCAGGGAGCGGGAATTTCTGGTAAAAACAGAAGGCCAGTTCTCCTCGGCCGAACCTTTCAATGATATGATCATCACCTACCGCGACGGTGCCCCCGTGCGCCTGGCAGACGTGGGCCGGGCAGTTGACGGCGTGGAAAACGACCGCAACGTGGCCCGCTACAAACAGCAAACCGCGGTGGGCCTCGGGGTGGTCAAGCAGTCGGATGCCAACCTGGTGGAAGTGGTCGAACGCATAAGAAAAGAAATGAAGACCGTGGCGGCTCAGTTTCCGCCCGGGCTGGAATACGACATTTCATCCGATGATGCAAGCTATGTAAAGGAAAACATAAACGACCTGCTCACCACGATTTTTATGGCAACCGGCCTGGTGGCTATAGTGATCCTTTTTTTCCTGGGCAGTGTCAGGGGAACCCTTATCTCGGCAGTGGCCATACCCACCTCGCTTCTGGCAGGCATGGCGGCAATATTCTTCCTGGGCTTTTCATTAAACATGCTGTCCCTGCTGGCCCTGATCCTGGTGGTGGGACTGGTGGTCGATGATGCCATCGTGGTCCTGGAGAGCTGCTACCGTCACATGGAATACGGCGCCGAAGCCAAGCCTGCTGCCCGGACAGGCACCACGGAAATAGCCTTTGCCGCCATTGCCAACACGCTTTCGCTGTTGGCCGTATTTATCCCGGTGGCTTTCATGCCGGGTATGATCGGGCGGTTCTTTTTCGAGTTCGGGGTCACGGTGGCGGTAACCGTTGTTGCCTCCAATTTTACTGCCCTGACCCTTACGCCCATGCTTTGCTCCAGATACCTGCGCTCCCCTGCCGCCGAGGGCAAGCGCCCCCTGCTGTTAAGGGTGAGTGACGGGTTTTTCAGGACACTTGAGGCGATTTACCGGCCCTTACTCGACGCTGTTCTGAAATGGCGGTGGATAACGGTTGCAGTGGCCATTCTGATAGCGCTTACGGGATTTTTGTTCTTAAATCGCCTGGAAACCGAATTCGCCCCCAGCGTTGACGAAAGCCAGTTCATGATTTCCTATGAAACAGTGGAAGGCGCAACCGTAAACTTTACAGAAAATTACGGCGCAAAAATCGAACAAATACTCGCCAACACAAAGGAAGTACGATCCTTTTTCATGGCCATCGGAATGGCGCGCCAGGGGCCTGGCAAGGCAAACGAAGGAATCTCGTTTGTTCGCCTGACACACCACAGCGAGCGCAAACGCAGCCAGGAACAGATAATGCAGGAAGTCCGGG
>JAIPDS010000104.1 GCA_021737565.1 Desulfobacteraceae bacterium
TACTTTTTGACGTAAGTTTGAAATTTTTTTAGAACCCTTAAAACCAATCACCAAGCAGAATATTTGGGTACGTATTATATAAAATACATAAATCGAGCGTTTTAAAATTTTAAATAGAACTTTGGACTGTCAAGTTATTAACCTCTTTCAAATACGCCGGCAATTCCGAGCCCTCCGCCGCCGCATATGCATTCCAGTCCGGTTTTGGCATCTGTCCGGCGCATCTCGTGCATCAATGTCACCAGGACACGTACCCCGGTGGCGCCGATGGGATGGCCCAGCGAAATTCCAGATCCGTTCACGTTTACCTTGCCGTAGTCGTCCCGGGAGACGCCCATATCCTTTAAATCCGCAAGCACCTGGGCGGCAAATGCCTCCTGGATCTCGATCAAATCAATGTTTTCAAGAGAGATCTGCGACATGCCAAGCACCTTTCGCACCGCCGCGCCCACCGTTAGGTGTGTCCGGGTCGGATCTGCGCCTGCCGCAGCTATGGAGTTCACGGACATAAACGGCTTGATCGCGAGTTCTCCGGCCTTTTTTGCAGACATAACCACAACGGCCGCAGCACCGTCATTTTCCGAAGACGAGTTTCCAGCGGTGCAGACTCCTCCCTGCACCGGGGTCAGCCTGGCCAGCTTTTCGATACTGGTTTCCCTTCGCGGTGTCTCGTCTGTATTTACAACCACAGGATCGCCTTTTCTCTGCGGCACCTCAACCGGAATAACCTCGGCATCGAATTTTCCCTGATCCCAGGCATCGCAGGCTTTTTTCTGGCTTTCAAAGGCCCACTGATCACACTCCTCCCTGCTGATATTTTCCTCAACTGCTGCTGTTTCGGCCCAGGACATCATGGACGGAAGAAGGCCGTATCGGTGTTCCGGCTGGCTCATCACCCGGGCCCGCTGAATACGGTCATAAAAACTAAGACCCCAGATGGAAAGATCCCCGTGGCCCCGGGGCATGCCTTTTTCACCGCCGATGCCCCACTTGATGTTTCCGGGCAAATAGAACTCGGCATTAGACATACTCTCCACGCCTCCGGCGACCACGATTTCAGCATCGCCGCTTCGGATCAAAGATGCGGCCAGCCGGACCACTTCCAGGCCGGTACAGCAGCGCCTGTCAATGGTAAACCCGGGGATCTCTTCCGGCCAGCCCGCATTTAAAAGCGCCATGCGGGCGATATTGACGTATTCCCCGTTTTGATAGGTCTGGCCCATGATAACTTCGTCGACCTGGGCCGGTTCGATCCCGGCACGCGAAACAGCTTCGTTTAACACCAGGGCGGCCAGATCATAAGCCTCCACGGATCGCAGCCCGCCGCCGTATCTTCCCACCGGTGTTCTCACACCGCTTGCAATGACAATGCTGTCATCAGACATATTTTGTCGCTCCTTCTTAAAACCCTGCATCCGGAATTTCCACGATCTCGCGCCCGTCGCGCAGGCATGTCATGGCACGCTCAATAACGTGGGGCAAAGTGATATCCGCATAAAACGTTGCCTGGGCCACCTTGCCCCTGTAAAAATCATTTTTCCTGCCCTTTTTGCCTGCCCGGTCATATGAGATCAGTGCCATATCAAGCAGCCGCCACACCATTATGAGTTCTGCAAAGCATATCAGGGCCGGGTAACTGTAAGAAGCCCACTGTATGCGGTCTGACTCGTTTCTGGCCCGCATTTCCTCAGCCATCTCCCGCACTCTTGCATAGGCGTTTTCAAGGTCTCCGACATACCTGCCAAGGCCTTCATGGTCCCGGTTTTTCTCCAGAAAAGAGGTTATTTCCCGGCAGAAGGCTTCAAACATGGCTCCTTCGTTAATGCGCATCTTGCGGCCCATAAGATCTACGGCCTGTATGCCGTTTGTCCCCTCGTAAAGGCTCATGATCTTGGCATCGCGCAGGTACTGCTCAATGGGATAATCCCTGCAGTAGCCGTAGCCGCCAAGGCACTGCATTGCGGTTTCACAGACGCGGAACCCGGTATCGGAGCAATAGGCCTTGACAATGGGGGTCATGAAATCGGTAAGTGCCTGGTAATGCTTACGGGCCTGCCCGTCTGCGCCTTCTTCGGCAAGCTCGGCCCAGAAAGCCGACGTATAGATCATTGAGCGCATGCCGTCAACCGCGGCCTTCGTCCACAAAAGCATCCTGCGCACATCCGGGTGGTTGATAATGGGCACGTAGCCTTCTTTTCTTTTGGCCACGTCCGTCCCCTGGATTCGCTGGCGGCTGTATTCAAGGGCGTTCTGGTAGGCCGTGCTGCCAAGCGTCATACCCGAAACACCTGTGTTAATCCGGGCCGAATTCATCATCTGGAACATGTGGGCCAGGCCCTTGTTGGGCTCGCCGCACAGATATCCTATGCATCCGTCTTTGGACCCGAATGAGAGGGCTGCTGTCGGAGAGGCGTGCAGCCCCAGCTTTTCTTCTATCCCGGTGCAGACCACGTCGTTTGATTCGCCGGGCTGGCCGTTTTCGTCCAGCCGGTATTTGGGAACCACGAAAAGCGAGATCCCTTTTACACCTTCAGGGGCGCCTTCTATGCGGGCAAGAATCAGATGAACAACATTGTCTGCAATGTCGTGGTCTCCCCAGGAGATAAAAATTTTATTCCCCTTAATCCGGTAATAATCGCCTTCCGGATAGGCCATGGTCTGGGTTGCTGCCAGGTTGGAGCCGGCCTCGGGTTCGGTCAGACACATGGTTCCCGAAAAGGTTCCGTTATACATCCTGGGGACAAAAGCCTTCTTCAGCTCCTCTGTGCCGAAGCTTTCGATAAGATGCGCAGCCCCGTGGGTCAGGCTCGGGGCCATGTTAAAAGACTGGCACGCGCCGTACATGAAGTCGTTTATCACTATGCGCATCATGTGCGGAAACCCCTGGCCGCCGTATTCCGGGTCGCGGGCTGCGGCTGTCCAGCCGTCCTGGCCGTACTGCTTAAACACCTCCCGGAATTCAGGCGGGCAGATCACATTTCCCTTTTCGTAATAAACCCCTTTTTCCTCGCCTATCTCGTTTAACGGGGCCACGGCCTTTTTTGCAAAGCGGATGGCCTCTGTGACAAGCAGATCCAGGGTTTCTTCGGTCAGCGACTCGTAGCGGTCAAGGCTGCAGAGACTACCGTAGTTGAGCTGCTCCTTTAATATGAAAAACACGTCTTTCTGGTTGATTTTATAATGCGTCATTGGTTCTCCCTGAAAATTACTGCTTCCGGCTGCCGTCGGGATTATATTCGTACCACCCTTTGCCGGTCTTTCTGCCAAGATGGCCGGCTTTTACCTTTCTTCTGAGCAGCAGGGGCGGGTAAAAGCGCGGATCGCCTGTTTCATGGTAACAGGCCATCATGGCGCCGTAGGTGACATCAAGGCCCACCATGTCGCCGGTTTCAAATATTCCCATCCGGCGCCCCGAGGCAAGCCGCAGGCCCTTGTCGATGTCTTCACACGTTGCCACCCCCTGTTCAACCAGGTTCATGGCTTCGATGGTGGAGGGAAAGTTGATGCGATTGATCACAAAACCGGCCACATCCCGGTTGACCATTATAGGCTCTTTGCCGATATCCGCAACAAACTGCCGCCCTGCTTCAGCCGTATCATCGGAAGTGGTAATCCCTTTTATCACCTCTACTGCCATCATCATGGGCACAGGTGAAAAAAAGTGAATGCCCAGGACTTTTTCCGGCCGGGATGTCATGGCTGCAAGCTCGGTTATGGGTATGGCAGAAGTGTTGGAGGCAATAAGCGTCTGCTGGCCGCAGATCGAATCGAGTTCGGAAAAAATCTGCTGCTTGAGCTCCAGATTTTCAAACACGGCCTCAATCACCAGGTCGGCGTCCTTTGCCGGGCTCATGTCCGATACCGTGTCAATACGTGCCATAACGGTATCTTTATCCTCTGAAATTCTGCCTTTTTCCGCAAATTTCCCCACAGACCACGAAATATTGTCCAGGCTCTTCTTTAACGCCTCCCCGGACTTATCAGTCACGCAAACGTTCATCTTCGCCTGGGCGCACACCTGGGCTATTCCTCCGCCCATAAGGCCGGCACCTATAACGAATACAGATTTTACCGTCATTTCCGCCTCCTTGACTTTACTCTCAATCCCGGAAGATTATACTCCGGCCACAGATTAAAACATCTTAAAACAAGTTACAACTCAGGAAAACTGTGAGAAATCCGGATCCCTGCGCTCGAAAAACGCCGCAAGGGCCTCTTTGCATTCCGCAGAAGACAGTCTTTGGGCGAAATGTTCGAATTCTTCGGCCATGGTTCCTGCAATCTGGTCGGCAACCGATCTTTTCAGCAGGGCCTTGGTCAGCCTGGCGGATGCCGGCGGCTGCTTGGCCAGTTTTTTTGCCTGTTCAAAAGCCTTTTCTATGACTTCGTCGTCCGGAAAAACAGCATTGACCAGTCCGAACTCCCTGGCCGTTTCCGGTGAAAAGGCCTCGCCTAACAGCAGCATCTCGGATGCGCGTTTATGGCCCACAAGCCTGGGAAGCAAAAAACTTGAGCCCGCTTCCGGGCAAAGTCCGAGGTTTACAAAAGGCATTGAAAAACTCGCGCCTGAGCCGGCATATACCAGGTCGAAATGAAGCAGGAGGGTAGTCCCGACCCCTATGGCCGCTCCTGTTACCGCTGCGACCATCGGTTTTTTGGCCCTGCTGATAACTCTCATGAAAGGATTGTTTCGATCCGGACCGGATTCAGGGTCTTCACCTGCCTGCTGAAACTCCTTGAGGTCATTGCCGGCACAGAAGCAGTCTTTTGCGCCGTGGAGAAAAACCGCTCTTATATTTGCATCAGTATCAGCCTTTTCAATGGCTTCGGCCATGGCTGCATACATCTGCCTGGTGAGCGCGTTTTTCTTTTCCGGCCGCCGGACCTCAATCCGGCAGACACCCTCCTGGCAGTAAACTCCTATTTCGGGTATGGAGCCGATATCTGTCATTTGACCCGTCCCTGTTATACCGTCATGATAAGGCTGTATTTTTTCAGAAAGGCTTGTTTTCAGGATCTCGCTAATACATCGTTTCAGAACCTAACCGAGGTTTCCAAGACTGTCAATACTATTTTTGGAAAAATCATAGTGAAAATTTAAAAAAAGACCTTCTTTTTACTATACCACTAAAAAATTAGCTTGACACAAGCAACTTTATTTTAATAATATGCTTAATTCAGACATATACAACAGCAAAATTCACGCCGACAGGTGACTTCAAGATGCAGTCCAGGACCTCCAGGTCGAATCCCAAAAATTTAAAAAATCCCAAAAAAGGAGCGGCCATTGTAAAGGCTGCAGAACACATCTTTGCCAGAAAAGGATTCCAGGCCGCCACTGTTGCTGATATAGCAAAAAAGGCCAAGGTTTCTGAGGCTACCATTTACGAATATTTTTCTTCCAAGGAAGAGCTCCTGTTTGCCATTCCGGCTGAAACCATCCGGGAGTACCAGGAGAAAAACCGGGAAATCCTGCCCTATATCCCCGGGGCGGCAAACAAGCTTCGGTTCCTTATCCACCGCCACCTGGTCCTCTATGAAAATAACCCGGATTACGCGACAGTAGTGATGCTGATTTTGAAAGGCAATCCGAATTTTTTAAAAACCGAATCCTACAGGATAGTCCAGTTGTCGGCCCGCAATTATATAGAAGTTATTGAAGAAGGTATGAAAAACAACGAATTCAGTTCAGATATCGATCCGTATCTGATCCGGGCCATGATCTGGGGTACAATCGAGCACGAGGTTACCCGCAAGAGCCTGCTCGGCAAGCCCGAAGGCCTTACCTCGCTTACCGACAGCATATGCAACACGATTTTCGCCGGGATAAGCGCAGTTCAACCAGCCGCCCCGATACATGTAAATGTCAGGGTAACCGGCGGCGAATAACCCGGCTTACTCCTCGATGCCGCACAGCTGCCTTGCCAGCTTCTGCTTTTCTCTCATGTTGACCTGCCTTGCTATCATTATGCGCTGGGCCTGGGGCGATCCCGCACCGTGCATCGACTCTGTCAGGTAACCCACCGCGGCGGTTCCCAGGGTCAGGTTCTCGATCAGACGCAGAATCCGCCGCCTGCTGTCAGTGGAGATATCCGGGCTTGCCCTGTAATATTTTTCCAGCCATTTCCCGGTTTCCGGGGATTTAAAATCCGAGGCAGACGGCAGGGTCACCATCAGTCCTCCGGCAACATCCTGGGCAAGCCTTGCGATCTCATAGGGAAAACGGGTTACGTTCTGCTTGGAGACATTGGCAAGAAGGGTGTTTACGCAATAGGTGCCGCTCGGCTCCCTGTATCCCTCTGAAGCGCAGGCAAGCGATCCGCAGAAAAGTGTTTCGTTCAAATGGTTCATCTCGATGATCTTGTCTTTTACATGAGAGGCTTTCTGGGTGCCGTTATACTCGGAAACTGTCTGGGTGGCGCCTATTAACACATCTCCCACCCCGGACTTGCATGCATAGCTCTGGCGGTGATACGAGGCGAACTTTTCAACCAGTGAACCTGCGAACTCGTATTCTTTGTACATAAACACGCGCTCCCAGGGAACAAACACGTCATCGAATATCACAAGGGCTTCATGGCCCCCGAAACCGGGATTTCCGGTATCCAGGATATTTTCCTCAACCTTGCGGGTATCACAGGACTGGCGGCCCATAATATAAGTAATCCCCTCGGCGTCACTGGGGAGTGCAAAGGACAAGGCATAATCCTTGTCCGGCTCGCGCATGGCTGTTGTCGGCATCACAATGATCTCATGTGAATTGACCGCCCCGGTCTGGTGAGCCTTGGCTCCCCGGACAACAATTCCGTCCTTTCTTTCTTCTGCCACGTGAACGTACATGTCAGGATCGGGCTGCTGATGAGGCGGCAGCGAACGGTCGCCCTTGGGATCGGTCATGGCCCCGTCGCATGTGAGATCATTTTCCTGTACATAGCCCAAGTATTTTAGAAACCGCTGATTATAAGAGGTTCCATGCTCTGCATCAATATCATGGGTCACTATGGACAGGGCATTTAAAGCATCCATTCCCACACATCTCTGGAAACAGCAGCCTGTATGCGCACCCAGGAGACGGCCCATCTTGGTTTTTTTCACCAGGTCTTCAACGCTTTGATGAATGTGGGTAAACCGGTTTATCTTCTTGCCGCTAAGGTGCGACGTGGCTGTCATCAAGTCTTCATGCTCCGGCCGGTGTGCCAGTTCATAGGTTTTGGCCACCGCGTTCATCGATGGACGTATAATGGGATGATCCACCGGATTATCAATCCTTTCGCCAAACATGTACACAACGAGATTTAACTTTCGCAGGCTTTCTTCATACTCTCGGGCCGTCATCATGGCAGCACCTCATGTAATAGGTTCAAGGTTCAAGGCTCAAGGTTCAAGGTTCAAGGTTCAAGGTTCAAGGCTCAAGTTAAAAGGTGCAAGGTGCATTTTTGTCACCTGTCACGCGTCACCGTTCACCACCACTCCCCGAATGCATTGATGCCGGATTCGGAGGTGATCTTAAAAATAAACCCCCCTTCTTTTTTTTTCAACCCCGCCTCGGCTTCGAAAACGTCCTTGGGAATTTCCCTGTTAAACTGCACCACAATGCCACTCATCTCCGCGGGTCTCTGAAACACCCGCTCGATCAATGTTTCCAGGTAATCAAAATAAAGGGCGTTGTTTACGTGGCCCAGCGGATCGAAATCCGAGGGACGGGTGGCAATTTTAACAGCCGATTCGGGCGCAAACCCGGTATCTGTTTTCCATCTGTCAATGTCTATATCCAGGGCGTCCATGTTTTCGACAGAGTAGGAAT
>JAIPDS010000105.1 GCA_021737565.1 Desulfobacteraceae bacterium
TACCAATTCGGGTTCCTGGACAGCACCTGTACTAAAAACAGAAACCTTTAACCGGGAAAAACCGGTTTTCCCGCTTTAAACGATTGAAATTATTATATCAAAGATCCAATTTTCAAATTATTTTGGACAGCAGTGATTGTTTATATTGTATTTTGGAGATGCAAATGGAAGAAGAAATGATTGAAAATGGAAAACACAGCGACCTCCAAAGAAGACGTAATTAAACGTATTCTAAAAGAGCAAAAGCGGCTCGCATCTTTTGGCGTCAAGAGTATCGGGTTGTTTGGTTCATTTTAAAGGAGGTGGAGCGTGTTCCTGTCGCCGCCTGAATACATCCGGCACATGCCCGACGAAATCGATTACGTTTTGAACCGGATTTCAGACATGGATATGGATGCAAGCCGTTTAAAATCATATGAAATAATAAGTCGGCAAACCAGAAAGCTTAAAGGACAGCCGGGCCGGCGGCAGATTGTTGCGTCGCCTCGTTTACCGGAATTTTTTATCAATCAGTATTATCTGATTCCGGCATCCTTCGAACCCACAAATCCCGCTGAGGAAAGGGGATTTCGATTCCGTGGGAGTTAAGCGCGTCATAAACTGCCATATAGAGATCATGGGCCACCGCGCCCCTTAGTACCGGACGCTCGATCCAGCACAGCAGCTCAAAATCGAGGCTGGAATTTCCGAACCCGCGCATGCGAACCCGCGGAGGCGGATCCTGGCATACCTTGGAATGATCTTTAGCCGTGTTTTCAAGCACTTCCACCACCTGGTGGACATCAGAGCCGTATGCCACGCCCACCTGGATGCGGATGCGGTATTTCATCCACCTGCCGCCGGATTCGTTCATGATCTTGGCATTTGCGATCACTGAATTGGGAATGGTCACTTCCACGTCATCGCGGGTAAGCAATCGGGTGGAACGTATGCCCACCTTTGTTACCTCCCCGCGTTCCCCGGAATCAAGCACCACGTAATCGCCCAGCTTGTATGGAGCATCTGCTATGATAAAAAAGCCTGCAAACAGGTTTGCCAGGGTGTCCCTGGCGGCAAAGCCGACTGCGATGCCGATTATACCGGCAGAAGCAAGCCATGCGGTTGCATCTATATTCCAGATCTGAAGCAGGGAATATGCCCCGGCGGCCACGATCACCACCGTTAAAATCAGGTCAAACAGCGGCAGGGTCCGTTCTTCGACCAGCGCGAACCTGTCCTGGATCTTTCCGAGAATATCAAGTGCAACATGACTGGCTTTTAAGGCCGACCGGATGAGCTGCAAAACTAAAAAGCTCACTATCACGCGGGTGGTAACAGAAAGGGCTTTCTCGCTTACGGGAAGCACGTGCAATGCAGTTACCAGGCTGATATAAGCCACCACCAGGGCGGCAACCCCGGCGCCTATCCGCACCAGTTTTCCGATCAGTTCCGCATCTGTACGAGCCGTAATTTTAAGACCCCAGAACAGAATAAAGCCCCGGACCAGAAAGGCCAGGCCCAGGCCCAGCGCAACGATAACAAGCGCCAGAAGCAAAGGATAAGCAGCCAGCAGATGCCAGGTGCTTTCAAGCCATCCCGGAAGCCAGGCAGGCACGGCAATGGCAGACGGAGATGCTGCATTCATAATATATATCCTTTAAAAAGCCGTAAAGTTTATTTTTTTACAATTCCCGAAGATTTTTCCGAATCCATTAAAGTTATAACATAATTTCCGGATTTGCCATACCGGTGGGTTATTGTATCACCATAGTGTTTTTTTTATAAATGCAAAAACGATGTTGTTTGGATTGTTGCAGCGTGGCCTGGGGCACAGCTTCCAAAGGAACCAAGCCTTGTGTATGTTTCCCGACTCCACAGCTCAATCGTTCTGTGTCTCTAAAAAAGCTATTGCAATCCTGTTCCATTGAATGTATAGTCATTGTAGATACAATTTGAGGCAATATTTTTCAAGGGGGAGTGGAATATGCAAACTAAAATTAAAAAATGGGGCAACAGCCTTGCATTACGAATTCCCAAATCTTTTGCATTGAATGCAAATCTAAGACAAAATGAATTGGTTGATTTAACCATGGACAAGGAAAGAATTGTTATTACTCCAATTGGCGAAAAAGAATATTCGCTCGATGACCTTTTAGATCGTGTCAATGAAAACAACATTCACGGAGAGTTTGACACCGGAGCACCGGTAGGAAAAGAAATCTGGTGATGATGAAAAATTATGTTCCGCAAAGAGGCGATGTGGTCTGGATAAATATGCATCCACAGGCTGGCCATGAACAAGCCGGAAGACGTCCAGCAATAGTATTGTCGCCGAGGTCCTATAATGCCAAAGTCGGACTCGCCTTGTTCTGCCCAGTAACCAATCAAACCAAAGGGTATCCTTTTGAAGTCATTATCCCTTCCGGATTAAAGATAACAGGAGCTATTTTATCAGACCAGGTTAAAAGCCTTGATTGGAAGATAAGGCATACTGAGTACTATAGTAAGGTACCTGAGACTGTTGTTCTGGAAATATTTAAAAAATTATCGACACTTCTACGTTTTGATAAATAACTATCTCAGTTCAAAAATGTTTTTTTAATCGGCACAGAACATCAGGTTTGAGGAGGGTGCTCATTCCGCTACGTTTGCATTAAAAATGGATAAATAAAGAAAGCCCCGCATAATGAGTCGTTATACAGACAGCAATAGCCGCCTGGTGTATTCCACTGAAAAAGGCCGCATGTGCCCGGAATGCGGAAAACCTTCTGACCAGTGCCGGTGCGGGCGGAAAAAGGCGGCATCCCCGGGCGACGGCATTGTACGTATAAGCCGGGAAACCAAGGGCCGCAAGGGAAAGGGGGTGACCCTGATCACCGGAACCGGCCTTGAGCCCCCGGAGCTAAAACAGCTGGCAAAAAGGCTTAAAGCCAGGTGCGGCAGCGGCGGAACGGTAAAAAACGGAGTTATCGAGATCCAGGGAGACCACAGGGGGCTTCTTGAAGAACAACTCAAAAAAGAGGGCTTTACTGTAAAGCGCTCCGGCGGCTGATATGGGAGGCTGCTCCATGGCAGGTCAATATTCCGAAAATATCAAAGAAATATTTGAGGATTTCTTCTTTATCCAGAGGGGCTTTTTAAACGGCAACCACTTTGTCTACCGCGGCGACCCCCCGATCCTGATAGATACCGGCTATCTTGGCGACCTGGAAGAGACCGCGAGCCTGATTACCGGGTTGGACGTTGACCTGGCACACACCAGCCTGATCATAAATACCCACTGCCACTGCGATCATATCGGAGCAAACCGTTACATCCAGGACATCTCAGGCTGCGAGACAGCCCTGCACCATATTGGCAAGCATTTTATTGATACCAGGGATGCCTGGTCCACCTGGAGCAGGTACTACAACCAGGAAGCGGAATTTTTCCGGGCCACTTACGGCTTGGAAGACGGAGAAACCCTGGACATAGGTCCTTACAGGTTTGAGGTTTTGTATACACCCGGTCACAGCGCGGACGGAATCGTGCTGTATAACAGGCGGCAAAAAATCCTTTTGTCTTCCGATGCCCTGTGGGAAAACGACGTGGCGGTTATCACCGAAAGGGTGGAGGGCAGCAGAGCCTTGTTTTCCCTTATTGAATCCATAAAGAGGCTGCAAGACCTGGATGTGCGCATGGTTTACCCGGGCCATGGAAGGCCCTTTAATGATTTTAAGGGGGCCCTGGAAAAAAGCCTGGACAAGATACGCAAATACCTTTGGGACAGGGAAAAGCTGGGCGATGACCAGTTAAAAAAGATCCTGGTCTACACCCTGCTCATGCGCAGAAAGATCCGGGAAGACGAGCTTTTTGAAGAGCTGATGAACTCCCACTGGTATCCGGAAAGCGTGGACTTCTATTTTCAGGGAGAATACGAACGAAAGTTCACCCAGGTCATTGGTGAGCTTTTGGGGAAAAAGGTCATTTATAAAAAGCGGGATCTTTTGTATCCGGCGGTCAGGGCGTGAGGCCGGAAACGCCATTTCTTTAATAAATTACCCGAAAAGAAAGGAGAAGGGCCCAATGTATGCAACGTATAAACCGGTGGAAATTCCGGAGGTTGGACATGTGGGAACAGGGTGGATACCGCCATTGCCGGATCTGCGGGATTTTTCGGATGCTGAGCCTCAGATCGCGAATATGGCCAGGAAGTTGGGGGTGCGCAAGAGCAAGGGACAGAAAGGGCCTCCCAAGTCTGTCGATCTTAGGTCCTGGTGCTCGCCGGTCGAAAACCAAAAGAGCCTGGGATCGTGCACAGCACATGCCGCGGTGGGGATAGTCGAGTACTTCCAGCGCCGGGCTTTCGGCAAGCACATTGAGGGGTCCCGGCTTTTTGTCTACAAAACAACCCGTAACCTGATGCAGGTAACCGGGGATACGGGGGCCTGGCTGCGAAACACCATGGGAGCCCTGAGACTCTGCGGTGTACCTGATGAGAAATATTGGCCATATACGGATGCCAAACCTGCCTTCGACAATGAGCCGCCAAGCTTCGTGTATGCGGTGGGAGACAACTACGAAGCGGTAAGGTACTTCTGTCATGATCCCATGGGAGCCAATCGCCCGGGCAAAAAGGTCCTGACAAGTGTCAAGGCGTACCTGGCTGCAGGCATTCCTTCGATGTTTGGTTTTTATGGATTCCCGTCGTTTACGCAATTCGTGGGGCCGGGCCTGGGGAGACCAGGGTTATGGGTGGTTGCCTTATGATTATGTTGAGAACAAGCTTGCCCTCGACTTCTGGTCCCTGCTTAGCATGGACTGGGTAGACACGGGACAGTTCGGCACCTGACGGAAAAGAAGTTCAATTATCCCAGTTTGAAACAATTCTGTGAGAAAGGGCGACACTTTTCATACTGTTTTAGTCAGGCCCGTAATCAAACTCGAGGATTCTGGCAAAATTCCTGTCTGTTCCGGGTGTGACCTTGTGATAAAGCGGGCTGTCCGGACCAACCCGGCCTCCCATGTCATAGGTGAATTTGGCCACGGCTTCATGCAGTATCCAGTACCCGGTAAGCACCGGGCCACGGGCGTCGTAGCAGGAATGGAAATGCACAAACCCGTCTTTGGGCTCCGGCCGGGTGGCAAGCCATTCAGGCGGGGCTTCTGGGAAAAATACCGGGTTTATCCGCCCGGATTCGGGCAGGTCAAAACCGGTATCCGGCAGATGCGTCAACACTGCCCTGCCTTCAAAAAGTTTGGCGTTTTCCGGTAGATCATTGGTATAAAAACTGCGCTCGTTAAAGCAGACAAATTTAAGCCGGGTAAAATCACCGGGATTTTCTGGTTTGAAGTAATACCCCACAAAAGGCCCGAAACCCAAAAGCCGGTCGCCTGCCTCCACCTGTATTTCAGAGGCATACCCCCTGGGAACATCCGGTGAGCCGCTGCCCGGATTTTTGCATCCCTGTACAAACAGGCATAAGGCACCGAATACTGCAATGAAAAAGGCGGTTTTTCGGCCCCCCAGCATTTCAGTCCCTCTCCCAGAGCCTGCTGATGCCCCAGATGCAGACAGCAAAGACCGCTACCAGGACTGCCGCGGCTGCCAGGCTGCTGCCGAACCAGTCCGCCAGGGTGATCTGTCCCGCGTTGGTGGGTGCATACAGCAGGGGGATCAGAATTTCATGCACCTGGGCAAACACCGCTGTGCCGGCGAGCCCTCCGAGCAGGGCTAAAATCGCGTCCATTCGCCCTTCGCCCGCAGCCGCCCAGGTGGTGCCCGGACAATACCCGCAAAGCCCCCAGCCGATGCCGAATAAGATGCCGGCGATACCGGTGGCAACCAGGCTGGTGGGAATAATCAGGGTTCGGCCCACATCCGAGGCCTGCAATCCAACCAGCCCGACTGCGGAAACCATTACGGCCAGGAGCATAAATTTCGGAATGCCGCCTTCTATCATCAGGTGCGCCCGGGCCATCTTGTCGGCATTTGTGGCGCCCACCCTCTGGATTACAAAACCGAATGCAATTCCTGATACCAGGCCGAGCCATATCTGAGCACTCATTTTTCCTCCTTTCCCGTGGTGCCGTAGACAATACGGGCCGTGATCATGGCAAAGGCGAAAATCAGCACGCCGAAATACAGGCCGCTGACGGCAAGCTGGGTTGATCCTGAAATAAAAAGGCCCAGGGTGCAGCCCCCGGCAAGCCGGGCTGCAAACAGTATGATAAATCCGCCTGCAAAGGTGGCGGCATACCGCTTGATCCGGCTGTTTCCGAATCGTTTCTCCCAGATTTCGGGAATGTCACGAACAGGTACAGGAAAGGTGCGTGCCGCGATAAATCCGCCGATGGCCATGCCCAGCACAAAAGCAAAGACCCAGGAGCCCGGGCCTCCGGACATGCTGTAATGCGCCTTGTCTTCCACATAGGCCGGCGCCAAAGGCTCAATGGCGCCTTTCAATGCGGCCACAAACCCTGAAGAAGAGGCTGGCGGGCCGAAGGTGGCAAAAATGAACAAAATCACGCCTGCCAGGGCAAAGGCTGCGGGAATCCATTTCCAGTATGGCGATGATAATTGGTTTTTATCCATGATCAACCTCCGCAGGATACATAGCCGCCTGCAGGTTTGTCACCGCCCGGCTTTGATGGTGCCGGAGCAGTGCCGGCGGGCTGAACAGTGCGGGTTGTTTTTACCGGCGCCGGGAGAAAATCGCCGGACAATAGGTTCTCGCGGGTTTCAACCGGCAGAAATTTGCCAGGATTTCCCCATTCCTGCCATGATGCCTCATAGGTGTAGACATTTTCAAACCCCATCAAACGGAGTATAAAATAGGAAAAGGAGCTTCGTCTCCCGGAATCGCAGTAGACTATAACGCCTTTGGAGGGGTCGAGCCCCTTGTATAGTTCCCGGAGTCCAGAGTAGGGCTTAATGTCCTTGGTCTCAGGGTCTGTCCATGCGTCCTGGTAATTAATATTGACCGCGGTGGGGATATGGCCCAGGTTCAGGGGCGTGCCGTCTAAGGCCATGGAGCCCTTTTCCCCGAGGTATTCCCCTCTTGAGCGCACATCCACGATCTGGTAATAAAAATCACCCAGGCGCCTGTAAATGAAATCATCGTCAATAAGAAGGCGTGTGCGCAGACTGTCTGCAGGGGGCTGGTAGGATATGGGTTCCGGCTGCCGGGGCTTGTCCGCAACTTCATATCCGGCTTCCTTCCATGCGTCTATGCCCCTTTCCAGGATTTTTTTGTTTTTATGGCCCAGCACGTCAAGAACCCAGAACACGTAAGAGGCCGTGGCACCCCCGTCTCTTTCTACCGAATCATATAGAACCACCGTATCAGTGGGGGCAATGCCATGGCTGCCGAGAATGTCCCGGGCCGCCTGCAGTCCTCTGAATACAGAAGCCAGGTTTTCTCCGATGTCATTGTACCGGAACTCGGACCATGGCATGTGGATCGCGCCCGGGACCACCTGGCCGTCAAAGTATTTATCATCCCGGACATCCACTATCAC
>JAIPDS010000021.1 GCA_021737565.1 Desulfobacteraceae bacterium
TCCCCAGTGTAGCCCTATCCTCCGAGCAGGCAGAATAAATTTATTATACAAGTAGGCTATGGCGCAAGAAACAATTTTTAATCAACCGGACATTTCACTTGCTATGAAAACCGGACATTTCTAAATGCTATTGACATTTACAGGTTAATGGATTGTTACGCCTTGAAAAAAATGATACTATCGTAAAAACCTCTTCATCCCCCTTGTTCAAAAAAGATATTTTCATATAGAGTCGACACTGGGCTTGTTCAACCTTCGGATAAGATCGTGGTTCGTTTCACTCACACGATCTATCCTTGTTCGTTAGTTTTAAGGGACCGCCAGTGCTGACTGGGAAAATCATAATAGCTGAGGGTTTCTGCCGCGCCTTGCTCAACTACTGCCGCAGCCCTGGCAAGCTTCATTGACTTTAGCTTTTTTACCACTGCAACGATCTTTTCTTCGGCAGCTTCCCGATCCTCCCGGGCATGGATCGCCTTTAGCATGGCTGCCACATCCTTGACCTTGGATTTAGGAACCACCGTGAAGACGTTACGATAAAAATGTACCACACAGCGCTGCCATTTGGCTTCAGGATAAAAATCTGCCAGGGTTTCTATCAGCCCCAGACATTTTCTTTATGATCGGGAATGATAACAACGCTTCCCGTGGTATAGTTTTTTACCTTGATGTGGCTTCCTTTTTGAGAAACCTTCTCATATCCAAGTTTTTTAAATATTTTGACCAGTGGCCGGATACCAGTTGGGGCTTGGGGGTCATAAAGCAAGTTCACTGATTTTATTACTGGTCTTTGGGAAGCGGAATATCCACGGGATCAACTTCAAGGTAAAGCTCTATAGCCTCCTTGAGGTTTTTGATGGCCTCTTCTTCTGTCTGGCCTTGTGTAACGCATCCTTTAAGGGCAGGACAATACGCCGTGATATAACCGTCCATGCCTTTTTCTAAAACAATTTTCAGTTTCATTTTGTAGCTCCTGCCGAATCAGTGTCGACCTGTTGTTTAATGACCAGGGCATCAATGAAAGTTGATAATGCCTTTATTTATTTCATGCGGCGGCAATTGTGACGCCTGTCGAAGCTTCCGGGCAAGGCCCGGTTTTAAAGGCTATTGCATTTTCTTTGCGGCGGCCAGAAAAGAGTCTATCTTTTTTCTGACCTCTTTTTTGTTGTGTTTGCCCACGCTTGTTTTGGGTATTTCGTCAACAATTGCTACGTATACGGGAAGCATCCATTTGGCAAGCTTGCCTGTCGCCACCCCTTGCCAGTTAAGAAATTCGATAACGTCTTTTTCTGTTGCCTCCATGCCCGGCATCAGCCTGACAATGGCCATGGGAAGTTCCCCCCATTTTTCGTCGGGGACTCCCACATACATGGCTTCAAGGACAAAATCAGCGTTGGATGTAAGATTTTCCAGCAGGACAGTGGGGATCATCTCAGAGCCCGACCTGATGACATCCGTTATCCGGTCCACTATGGTGATATAGCCCTCAGAGTCTATCCTGGCCGCATCCCCGGTATGAAACCAGCCATCACGCCAGGCTTCGGCCGTGCGATCCGGGTCCTTGTAATAATGCTCCATGATCCAGTGACCCCTTAACACGATTTCTCCGATGGTATCATTGTCTTTGGGCACATCGCATCCCTGTTCATCCACCACCCGGACATCTATTGCAGGTACAAAGGCAAGTCCCGTTTTCACCATTACCTGGTCAATCTCTTCCCTGGGCAGTTCTGCCATATCTCTTTTTATGGCGGCCCTGATAACACCATCATAGGTTTCGGTCATTCCATAGCCGGAGCCTACCCGCATGTAAGGAAACCGTTTTTCAGCCTTCTGCTTCAGCCCCAGCGGCAGTGCCCCGGCGCCTATGTTGACGTAAGTAAGGCTGCTTAAATCCCAGTCGTCTATTTTTTCGTATTCCAGAAGCATTGCCAGCATGGTGGGCACCAGCATGGTGCTGTTTACTTTTTCGGTCTGTACAAGCTCGCAGAAGCCTTCGGGGGTAAATCTGCCGGGAAGTACAATCTTTGAGCACATCAGCACGTTGAAAAACGGGGACCCCCAGGCATGGATATGAAACAGCGGTATGTTCATCATGGGGACGGGCTGATTTGGTCTCGGGGGATCATCCGGCAGGCGCGGGGCCGTGTTCACGGTCATTGTAAGGTGCAGGCTGTGGAGATAGATCTGCCGGTGAGTATACAGTGCGCCCTTGGGAAGGCCGGTGGTGCCGGTGGTATAGTAGAGAACCGCGTGGGTGTCCTCGTCGAGATCCGGCCAGTCGAAGGTTTTCGGCTGATCGGCTATAAGGTCTTCATATGCGTAAAGAGGTCTGATTTTTGTTTCAGGAAGCTCCTTTTTATCTGACATGTATATAAAAGCCTCCACATTGTCCCTGATCCTGTCGTAGACAGCTTCGGCAAGAGGCAGCACGTCCCTGTCCACAAAAATAATTTTGTCTTCGGCATGGGTGATGGTATAGGCGATGTGATCGGGTGCCAGGCGGACGTTTATGGGATGCGAGATCGCCCCCGTGCAGATGGTGGCGTAGATGGATTCCATGTGCCAGTGATGATTCAGGCACATTGCGGCGACCCTGTCGCCGGTTTTTACGTTTAATGCTTTAAGTGCGTTGGCAAGCCGGCAGGTGCGTTCATGCCATTGGCGCCAGGTAAGCCTGAAATAATCGCCCTCGCTGCTGCGGAAAACCATGGCAATATCATCGGGATACATGTAAAGAGGTGTATTCATTAGATTTTTTACGAGAAGTGGATAACGCGTTGAAAATTCGGGACAGGTGGTCTTCCGGATGGTCATGTCTCCCCCTTGCCAAAGAGTTGCATTCGGTTGGACCGGTAATAAATTATAATAAATACTTGCCTGAAGAGCAGCCTGAAGTCAAGTCCATGTTGGTAAAAACAGGAGGAATGATTTTGGATAGCGGCATTGACAATCCAGAAGCGATGTGGGATAGCAGAATATAACTATTTATACGCCCCTATGTTCGTTATTGCGGAACATTCCGGGCGATGCAGGGAGGACGGATTGAATAAAGAAGAAAAACGCATAATGACCCTGACCACCGGGTCGCATTCCCTGGTCCACCTTTTCGAGGGTGTGCTGCCGCCGCTTATCCCCCTTCTGATCATGGAATTTTCCACCGATTATTTTCACCTGGGACTGGTGATGACTGTTTTTTCATACGCCTTTGGCATAGGCTCGCTGCCGTCAGGCTACATGGCCGACAAGCTCGGGCCCAGAAGACTGATTACCCTGTATCTTTTTGGTGCCGGCATACTGGCAATACTGGTGTGGTTTTCCGGTGCGCTCATACATTACGGAATCCTGATGGCGGGCATCGGGCTTTTCTGCAGCACCTATCATCCCGCCTCAAACACCCTGCTTTCACTTGGTATACGCCAGAAAGGCAAGGCCTTTGGAATCCACGGTATAGCCGGGAGCCTGGGGGTTGCCTGCGTACCATTGGTTTCCGCCTGGATAGGCTCCGCACTGGGCTGGCGCGCACCGCATGTCCTATACGGGGTCATCGGAATCCTTGTGGGTGTATACTCACTTACAATCCCCCGTTATCCGGCTGCAAGGATAAAAACAGAAGAGGAAAAGGCGGAGGAAAAATCTTTTTCCGTGGCATATATGAACCTGGTCTTCTTTTTTCTTTCAGCCATGTGCCTGGGGCTTACATATAAGGGGATTATGACGTTTCTGCCCGCATACATGGGAGAAGGTGTTCGGATTGCCGGCTTTGAGTTCGGCAAGGTAGCCATGGGCGGAACCGTTGCCACCATAGCCCTTTTATCAGGAGCCATAGGACAGTATGTGGCGGGCAGGGGCGTGGACCGCATGCAGGCGGAATTGCTTTATCTCGGAGCTATTGTTCTGGGCGGGGCTTTTGTTTTTATCATGGCCGCGGCAAGCAACCTGGTTCTGGTGGTTTCCGCGATATTTTACGCATTTTTTTATTTTTCCACCCAGCCTGTTCAAAACTACCTGCTCTCAAAATACCTGCCCGAACACAGGCACGGGCTGGGATACGGAATCCATTTTTCGATTACTTTCGGGGTGGGATCCACTGCAGCGGCTGTTTCCGGATATCTGGCCGATCTTTTCGGCCTGCAGTCAGTGTTTTATGCAATGGGCGGCTGTTTTGCGTTTGCAGCGGCCATGGCAGCCGTGCTCCTGTGGCGCGTAAACAGGCGGTTTGCCTGATTCAAAAGCCCGGATGCATACCCGGCGATCACGGTGATATAATCCGTTGACAAGCCGTTGGTGATATGCAATAGCAGAGCATCATGGAATTTAACCTTCATATAAATACAGCAAAAAAGGCGCGGGCAAATATACCCACGCCTTTTTTGTTTGCCTGCCGGAAAAAGGCTTGATACGGAGGGCGAGGATGAAAGTATCGGATATAATGGAAATCATGGCTAAAATCGCGCCGCCGCACCTGGCAGAAGACTGGGACAATCCCGGTCTTCAGTTCGGGGGCCCGGACTGGCCGGTCAGTCAAGTGTTTATCGCCCTGGAGCCCACAAGTGCGGCGGTAAGCCGGGCCTGCCAGGCCGGGGCGGATATGCTCATAACCCATCATCCGCTTATTTTCAAACCTCTCAAAAAAATCGACACAACCTCGCCCCTGGGCGCGATAATAGAAAAGGCCGCACGCAGCAGGCTGGCAATATTTGCCGCGCATACCAATCTTGACAGCGTTGACGGGGGTGTAAACGATGTGCTCTGCCAAAAGCTTGGACTGGAAAATCTTTCCGCGCTCTGCCCTGCAGATCCCGCAGAGCAGTATAAGTTTGTGGTGTTTGTTCCCGAGGATTACGCAGGTGCTGTTATAGAGGCTGTGGGCGAAAGCCCCGCAGGCCGAATAGGAAACTATTCCTGCTGCACGTTTCGCAGTCAGGGCACCGGGACTTTCAGGCCCGGGCAGGGGGCTGATCCATGGGACGGAGAAATAGGAGTGTTATCCGAGGCAAGGGAAGTCAGGCTTGAAACAGTGGTGGACAAGGCCGGGTTAAAGGAAACCTTCGAGCGGGTAAGAGCCGCTCATCCTTATGATGAGATGGCCTATGATGTCTATCCCCTGGCAGGGCAAGCCTGCGAGCATGGATTGGGCAGGATCGGCGATATTGATCCGCCCCGCAAGCTTTCACAACTGGCCCGGGAGATAAAGGAGAATTTTTCCCTGGACTCTGTCCGGTTTTCCGGCCCCGAAGAGCTTGTGATAAATAAGGCGGCTGTATGTTCGGGCAGTGGCGGCGGCATAATGGAGCAGTTCCTGGCAGCAGATGCCCAGGTTCTTATAAGCGGAGACATCCGATATCACGACGCGATCAATGCGGCCGAAGCCGGCAGGGCCATAATAGATATGGGACATTTTGCCTCAGAGCGGCTGATAGTGCCTGTAATAAGGCAAAAACTTGAAGATGCGCTGAAAGACGCGGGCCAAGAAGTCAGGATCACCGAGCTTCAGGGCGAGGCCGATCCTTTTGTATTTATATGATATGCGCAGGAAGGTGATTTTACAAGAATTTCAGCAAACCGGGTGAATCATGATATCAATTACAAGGCAGCAGCTTGATCTGCTAATCGCCCTCCAGGAAAATGAACGCCAGGCGGCGCGGATTAAGGAGAAGTTAAAGAGAATTCCGGAAAAAAAGGCTAAAATGGAGGAAAGCCTGCAAGCATATGAGCAGGATATCCAGGCAAGGCAGGAGCGGGTAGCGTCCCTTAAAAAAGATTACCGCTCCTATGAAAACGAACTTGAACTGAATCAGTCCAGAATAAAAAAGCGGGAGACCCAGCTTTATTCGGTCAAGACAAACAAGGAGTACCAGTCGCTTTTAAAGGAAATAGACGAGATAAGGGCCGCAAATTCGCGTCTTGAAGATGCCTCCTTACAGTGCCTGGATGATATAGAATCCGCTGAAAAGGAGCTTGAGGGAAAAAAGCAGGAACGCGAAGACCGCAAAAAAGAGATTGATAAGGAAAAGCAGGGCCTGGATAAGGAAGCCGTGGATCTTGAAGAGCAAATGGATCAGATGAACCGGGAAAGTGAAGCAACTATTGAAAAGCTTGAGCCGGGGCTTGTAAAACAATACAGGCAGACAAGGGACCGGGGCGGCGGACTCGGGCTTGTGCGGGTTGAAAATGCCGTGTGCACGGGGTGTCATTTAAACATTCCTCCCCAGATGTATAATGAACTCCAGCGCGGCAATGAGCTAAAAATGTGTCCTCATTGCCATCGCCTGATTTATGTTTTATAATAATAATGCGGTCGGCGTAACCGGGACGATCGCCGGCATCTGAAAATATGTCGGAGGAAAGTCCGAACACCGCAGGGCAGGGTGCTCCATAACGTGGAGTCGCGGTAACGCGAAGGAAAGTGCCACAGAAAACAAACCGCCCGGCGCCTGATATCGGGTGCCGGGTAAGGGTGAAACGGTGCGGTAAGAGCGCACCAGTTCCCCGGGCGACCGGGGAAGCTAGGCAAACCCCACCCGGTGCAAGACCGAATAGGGGAGCGCTTGAGGGCGGCCCGTCCGATGCTCCCGGGTAGGTCGCAAGAGATGCCGGGCAACCGGCATCCGCAGATGAATGATCGTCGCCCCCATACGGGGCAACCCGTTTGCGGGAACAGAATTCGGCTTACGGGTTGCGCCGGCCGCAAAAAAAACAAAAAGGTGTTGTTATGTTAAAAATAGAAGACCTGGTGGTCGAAGTCGAAGGCCGGACCATATTAAACAGGATCAACCTGGAAATCCCCGAGGGTGAAACCCACATCCTTTTCGGTCCCAACGGGTCGGGAAAATCAACGCTCATGATGGCCATAATGGGATTTTCAGGCTACAGGGTTTCAAGCGGTCGTATTTTTTTCAAGGGCGAGGATATCACCCACCTTCCAATCCATGAGAGAGCCCGGCGGGGAATAGGCGTGGCGTTTCAGCGGCCGCCCGCCATAAACGGCCTGAAAACCAGGGACGTGGTTTCTTTGTGCGCCGGGCAGAAGGTCGTGGACGTGGGGGGTCTTGCCAGAAAAGCCAATTTTGAAACTTTTCTGGACCGCGATCTTAACCTGAATTTTTCCGGAGGAGAGATGAAGCGCTCGGAGATGCTTCAGCTTCTTGCCCAGTCTCCGGACCTGGTGCTGCTCGACGAGCCTGAATCCGGCGTGGATCTTGAAAACGTGGTGCTTCTAGGAGAGATAATCAATGAACTGCTCGAACGCGGTGTTCGCCACAGAAAGGCTCCGGATACCCCTCCTCACAGGAAAAAGGGAACCAAGTCCGCCCTTGTGATTACCCATACCGGCCATATACTCGATTATATAACAGCCGATAAGGGGCATGTTCTTTATAACGGTGTTTTGTGCTGCGCCAGAAACGCAAGGGAAATCCTGCAGTGGATACGGGAATACGGATATGAGGAGTGTTTTAAATGCGCAAGTTAGCAAATGATAAAAGCAGCACCGGCGGCGCTTCGGCAACAGCCGGTTACAGCGATGAGGCGGAGCCGCACAAGTACCTGGATCAGCTTGAAAACGTCGACCCGGAAGAAGCCAAAAGATGGCTGAATATAGGTGTTGATGTAAGCGGGGAGAATCGTTCAGGTACCTATATACAAAAGGATTGCTCCATTGTTCATTCCGGCTGCGGCAGCAAGGATGTCGAAGTAATGGGCATTTCCCAAGCCCTTCAGACTTATGACTGGCTTTCGGATTATGTATGGCGCTTGGTCTCGCCTGATAAGGACGAATTTACAAAAAAGGCCCGCGAAAAACCCCATGAGGGATATTTTATACGTTCAAAGCAGGGGGCGGTGGTTAAAGAGCCCGTGCAGTCCTGCCTTTATATCTCCGAAGAAGGCCTGTCCCAGCATGTTCATAACATCGTGATAGCCGAGGAAGGCTCCGAGCTACATATAATTACCGGGTGCGCAACATCTCCCAACCTGCAAAGGGGGATGCATGTCGGGATTTCGGAATTTTATGTAAAGAAAAACGCCACTCTTCACTTTACCATGATTCATCAATGGGGCGAGCAAATAGAGGTAAGGCCCCGTTCTGCCATTTACGTGGAAGAAGGCGGCACGGTAGTGTCAAATTACATTTCGCTCAGCCCGGTGGGCTCGCTGCAGATGTATCCGGTGACATACCTGGAAGGGGAAAACAGCGTGGCCCGCTTCAACAGCATTCTCGTGGCCCCGGAGGGATGCGAGCTTGACGTGGGATCAAAGGTGGTTTTAAGCAGGCCCGGGGCCAGGGCGGAGATAATTTCCAGGTCCATTACCACGGGCGGCACAATTATTGCGCGCGGCGAGATGGACGCCAGGTGCGAGGGCGTAAAAGGGCACCTGGAATGCAAGGGCCTGATTTTAAAAGAAGGTATAATGCACGCCATCCCGGAAATTGTGGGGCGCGTGCCCGGAGTTGACTTGTCCCATGAAGCGGCAGTGGGCAAAATAGACCAGAAAGAGATAGAATATCTCATGGCAAGAGGGCTTGACGAGGAGACCGCGGTGTCCACGATTGTGAGGGGATTTTTGAACGTGGACATAGAAGGTCTTCCGCCCGGTCTGGCAGAAGATATTGACCGGGTGGTAAGCGAGACCCAGAATGACGCAATGTAGGGCACATAAATGGAAATAGAAGCTGAAAACGGTGTATGTGATATTTCCTTTGCCGAGAGGGCTAAGTTTTATTCCCATAACTACTTGAGGTGCCTGCTTTATATCCGCTCGGTTAAAGAGCCTGAAACATATTTTACCAAGAGCCTTTATTCAAAGCTGATCACCAGCTCCCACCTCCTTGAGGATTTCCTTGATTTTCACGGAGCAAAAAACAATGCAGACTGGTATTTTTACAGGGAGTTTACCGCTGCCGTGCGTCATTTAAGCCTTGCAGGCTATACCCAGAAGCACGTGCTAAACCGCCTCGTGTTCTATGATATTGACAGCAAGGATGAATTCAGAAAGCACGGCGAAATAGTGCTTTCCTTTATCAACAGTTCGCTTGCAAACCTAGCCCCCGGGATTATAGAGGAGGCAAAGCGCCTTGGCATATCCGAGCCCTACGAGGGAGGGTACGGGGCCTCAAATTTTCCCGGCGTTTCAAGCAGCGAGATGCTTGACTACAACATATATGACGAGGACAAGGATCAGCAGAGAAATCACATTGTCCGGGTGGCAAACGAGTTTCTTTCCATCGCCGATGATTTTGACACCTATGAATTCTACGAGGTTTATGACAAGGAGGGCTTAAAATCGCTTGTGCCAGACAAGGTAAACGAGGTTGAGATACGGCGGTTTGAAATGCTGGTGCACAACCTTCAGTCCTCCTTTGATTCCTACGTGATCCACGGAGGTTTCCGTTACGGCAATCGCGGGTTAAAACAGTTCAGGTCTTATTTTTCGGTTATATTTCATCTGCTGCAGATAATGGGCCGGCTGCTTCATTTCTATGAGCGTCATCTTATAGAGGTGGGATACAAGAACATTTACCGCCAGGTACGCGAGCGCCTCTGCGCATTGGTGGATCCGGACCGGCTGCTTGACTGTACCATCAACTACGGCCTTCATTACGTAAATCATTATTTTGCCTCGGGCAGGGACGTGGCAAAGCAGATCCTTCAGGAAAACGTGGAAAAGGGCTCTCTTCGGGTGCCTGTCCCCAAGGATCTTGGCTTTCATTGCCGCCCCAGCTTGTTGGTGGCCAAGGTGGTTCAGAAATACGGGGGCCAGGTGGAGATGGTGGTGGGGGATCACAGGTTTGACGCCAGCAGTGTGCTCGATATCCAGTGGGCCGGAGGCATGATCCAGAAGGAGGGCATCGAGGAAGTGGTATTTGACGGGGATATGCGCGCCTTAAAGGATCTTGAGGTGCTTGCCGGGGTCAACTACGGCGAGGACCGGATGGGAAAGGGGATTTCGCTTCCCAAAGATCTCCAGTACCTTAGATGATCGACCGGGAAATCTTGTTATGGCATTTGCGGTAATCGTTGCAGCCGGGCGCGGAAAGCGGATGAATTGCCCGGTTGCAAAGCAGTATCTCCAAATCGGCGGAAAACCCTTATTTGTGCGCACACTCGAGGTTTTTGCCGCGCACCCGGAAATATCTGTGATTCAGCTTGTGGTTCCTCCGGTAGACATTGATTTCTGCAAAAACAGCATGCCGTCTGAATTGGACGCGATGGCGGAAATTCGTGTTACAGCCGGAGGGGAAAAACGCCAGGAATCCGTCTACCAGGGATTGCTGGGCCTGGATGGTGATGACGAGATAGTTGTCATTCATGACGGGGTTCGCCCATTTGTCACATCCGGGCTTATTTCCGCCTGCATCAAAGGGGCCGGTGAAACCGGTGCCTGCATTGCGGCAATACCCGCTTCTGATACGCTCAAGCGCGTGGATTCGGGCAATATAATTGAAAATACCCTGCCAAGGGACCGGATCTGGCAGGCCCAGACCCCGCAGGTCTTTGTTTTGGGCATTATAAAAAGCGCGTTTGAAAAAGCCGTCAAAGAAGGTTTTTATGGCACGGATGATGCCTCCCTGGTTGAGAGAACCGGCAGAGCCGTGGCAGTAACACAAGGAAGCCCGCTTAATTTGAAGATTACGACTCCGGGCGATATTGAAGTCGCGGAGCGTATTTTCCAAACTTTAAAAACTCCAATCAGAAACGCGGAGGTAGGCAATGTCAAATGAAGTGGTCAAGGCTATCAAGGAAAGACGCACGATACGTAATTTCGAGGACAAGCCCATACCCGACGACGTGCTGCAGACGCTTCTGGAGGCAATCCAGTGGGCCCCGTCCTGGGCAAACACCCAATGCTGGGAGGTGGTTGTTATAAAAGATCCGGATATGAAAGAACGTATAAAAGCCAGTGTACAGGATGGGGTTGGAAAGAACAATCCGGCCGCCAAATCAGTTGTCCAGGCCCCTGTTGTACTTGCAGTGTGCGCAAGGTTAAAGGATTCGGGCTACAAGAAGGGGGAAGCTACAACCAAGTTCGGAGACTGGTTCATGTTTGATCTTGGCCTTGCATGCCAGAATTTTTCACTTGCAGCCCATTCACTCGGCCTGGGATCGGTGATGATGGGGCTTTTTGATCATGACAAGGTTGCTGAGCCCTTAACTGTGCCCCAGGGATATGAACTGGTAACCCTGATTCCCGTCGGGTACCCTTCAAAGATCCCGTCTGCTCCCAAGCGAAGGGCTTTGGAGGAATTTGTGCGCGAAAACAGCTTCTAGCCAATGAATCCCGGCCCTTTTGTTTACAGCCGGCCGGAAATGTCTTTGATCATACTTGTTGAGATTTCCTGCAGGGCCGCGCTCATGGCCCGGGCAAGCCCCAGGGGGTTGTTCTGCTCCATGGCTTTTTCTGACCTGTAGGTCTTGTGCATAAGAACCCGGGCGTTTTGGTTCTGAGGACGATTTTCTTCCAGGAGAACCGTTATTTGAACTACGGCCTGCCATGGATCGGCGGAGTCGTCTTCGTAAAAGGCGTCTATGTTTACATGCAGGCTGTGTGTGAAAGAGGCACGGGAGGCTGATGTTACCACGGCTTCGGCTATCTGTGAGGCCCGTATGTCCCTGATGATCAGATCGCCGATCATCTCGGCCGGTTTTGCAGCCCACTTGTGATAAACATATGTGCCCCGGCTGTACTTGTTTTTTGCATAGACTATTGTGTCGGAACCGTAAGGATCTGCGGCGCGCAACGGCTCTATTTTCAGCACGGCCCGGCTTTGGGAACCGGTTTCACTGGTTTGCACAGGCGGATAGGTCAGCGTGTAGAGCCGCACTTCCTCCGGCGGACTCCTAAATGCCCCGCATCCCTGCGCCAGTACAACAACCGCCGCAAGAGTTAGTATCTGCAAGATCCTGCTTTTCATAATAAAAGCCTTTCGCAAACAAAACTTGTTTTATTTTTTTTCCGGCTCGATTGTTTTTTCCTGAAGCGGCGGTCCGTAAATGAGCCTCGAAGGCTGACGGTTTATCTGGTCAATCAGCCGGTTTAACCCGGCAGCCGCGGTTTCAAGTTCTTCCATTATTTCGGCAATCCGCCTGTCATAATCCGAGGCCCTGCCTTGTGCGGAATCAAGGACGACAGAGCCCTCATTTAGCAGCTTATTCGCATTTTCAGCAGCCTTATATACCCGGTTAGCCGCCTTGTTAAATTCCCTGCTGCTTGATGCCGCGGATTTTTCAACCCTGTCAAGCACGGAGCTGGTCTCGGCTATCAGTTGCTCCAGGTTCTGTGCGGTCTTGTTTGCCGACCTGCCGAGTTTCTCCCACTGCTCTGAATTAAGAATCCTGTTTGTATTTTCTATGACCTGCTGAAGATCTTTTGAAATTTTTACCAGTTCGGCTTCCGCCATTATCCTGTTCATGCTGTCTATCATTGTAATGAGCCGGTTTGAGATCCCTTCAAGATCGACCTGTTTTATCCGCGAAATTATTTCATTTATATCTGTAAGCAGCCTTTTCATCTCCGAGGGCCTGGTATTTATTACCGGGAATTCCGGCTTGAATTCCTCAAAATCGGGTGCCTTGGTTTTTTCACCAAGCCGCGGTCTTTCAAGCTCCACAAACATGATTCCCGTAATGCCGACTGATTTGATCTGCGCAACAAGGTTTTCAGGATTCCCGAGCTCCTTTTCTATGGTAAAGATTATTTCCACCAGCCTGCCGTCAGGGGCCACGCCTATTTGTTTTACCTGGCCCACGTTTACTCCCCTGTATTTTACCGCCGCATCCCGGCTTAGCCCCTGGACCGATTCGTCAAAATAAGCCGCATATTTTCGGCCTCCCCTGAAATACTCGGACATGCCCAGCCAAAGGACAAAAAGTATTACAACAGACATGCCTATAATTACAAACAATCCCACTGAAAACTTTGTTCGGATCGACTGCATGGGAATCCTTCCTGTTATATCTACGCCGGCTTGCGGCTGAAAAACCGCCTGACAGCCGGGTCGGGATTATGGTCCCGCATATGGGCCGGTGATCCCTCGGCAATTATGCCTTTTGATTCCTTGTCCAGCATTATAGCCTTTTGCCCCAGGGCGAATATGCTGTCCAAGTCGTGTGTTACAATAATTATGGTAGTCTCCAGGGTTTTGTTTATGTGCAGGATCAGGTTGTCTATTTCAGAAGCGGTAACCGGATCCAGTCCCGCAGAAGGTTCGTCCAGAAACAGGATGTCAGGGTTTAATGCCATGGCCCTGGCAAGTCCGGCCCTTTTTTTCATCCCCCCGCTTATTTCCGAAGGCAGATAAGCCCCGTAGCATTCCAGCCCCACAAGAGTCAGCTTTATATTTACCATGGACGCAACGGCATCAGATTCGAGCCCCGAGAAGCCTTCAATGGGAAGTGCCACGTTTTCCGCCACGGTCATGGAGCCGAGCAGGGCGCTGCCCTGGAACAGAACCCCGATCCGGCGCAGGGGTTCTGTCGCCATTTCCGGCCCGGAGGCTGAAATTTCCTGTCCCCCGATGTAAACGCGTCCTGCGGCCGGTGTTTCAAGCCCTACCATGTGGCGCATCAGGCTGGTTTTACCCGAGCCGCTGCCGCCCACTATAATAAATATTTCCTTTTGACGCACGGAAAAACTGATGTCAGAGAGAATGGTGTCATCTCCGTAGCGCACTGTCAGTTTTTCCACCCGTATGATCTCTTTGTCGCCCATATCCTGATTTTACCAGTAGCTTCTAATAACTGCAAATACGGAATCAAACAGTATAATAAGGAATATGCTGGTTACCACCGCTGAAGTGGCTGCATTACCCACCGAATCCGCGCCTCCTCTGGCCTGAAATCCCCTCAGGCAGCCGGTAAGCGCTATAAGTATTGCGAATATAAGGGATTTGGAAAGACCCCAACAGAGTTCAAAAATGGTGAGCGACTCGATGGTTTGTGCTATGTATGCCCCGATGCTCAGATCAAGGAAAAACACTCCGATTGCAAGCCCTCCTGCAACCGCGAATATACATGAAAAGACAGTAAGAAGAGGCACGACCACCATGGCTGCAATCATCCTGGGCAGCACCAGAAACAGGTTTGGGTCAAATCCCATAACATACAGGGCATCCACCTCTTCGGAGATCTTCATGGAGCTGATCTCAGCCGCATACGCTGAGCCTGAACGGCCCGCCACTATGATGGCCGTCATTATAGGCCCGAGCTCCGAGACCATAGCCAGGCCCACCAGGGAAGCCACATAGAGGTTGGCTCCGAACTGGCTTAGCTGCAAAGAAGACATAAAGGCCATTATCAGGCCCAGCAGAAAGCTTATAAGCCCCACCACGGGAAGAGCATGCACGCCGGTGTTCTGCATGTGGCGGATTGTGTCGTTTACCCTGAAGGAGCCGGGGCTTTTTATCGCCCTTGCACACGCAAAAACCATGGCGCCTATAAATTCAATAAAAAATAAAGCTCCCTTTAAGGATTTGATGGTGGACTCGCCAAGCTGTACTATTATGTTGTCCTGCACGCGGGACGGCACGGAGCATTCCGGTTGCCCGAAATCAACCAGGGAAAGGATTCTGCCGTGGTTTTCGCCGGCGTTTTCCAGCCTGAACCCGTCAGGCCCCGGGCTTAATCCCTGGATAAGCCGCAAAATGACCATGGCGCCGTAATCATCCATGCGGGTAACATCGCCCAGGTCGATTATAAGCAGCTTTGGCGGCTTTCTGGATTTTACCAGGGAGGAAAGCCGGCTCAAACATTGCGGGGCCGTGGAGATATCGAGTCTTCCCCGGAAAAAAAACGCAAGCGAGCCGTTTTCATCCTCCCGGATGTCAAAGCAGGCGGTTTTTGAATCAGGATCATGGTTCATCATTGTCCTGCTCCGGCTCTTTTCTCAGGGTGTTTTTTTATGTGCGGCCTTTTTGTATTTTTCGAGTTGCTTGCGGTAGTGCCGCCTGTTTGCGCCCGCTTTAGAGAGCGCAAGCTCCTCTGTTTCTATCGCCTTTTGCACCATGCCGTTTATAAAGTAGCTTTCAGCCAGGGTATCCAATGCATGGGGTTCTGAAGAAATCTGCGCCGCCCTTTTTGCAAGTTCAAGGGCCTGTTCAGGTTTGTAGAATTTACTTTTTTCCGGCGAGGTTGCATACAGCCAGGCAAGGTTGTTTAAGGCGCGAACATCGCCGTTGTCTATGGAAAGGGCGTTTTGGTAGTATCTTTGCGCCTCTGCAAGGTTTTTTCTGAAATAGTACAGGTCCGCAAGCATTACATGCAAGTCCGGGTTTTGCGGTTCTTTTTCTATCCTGTTTTCAAGCACCTGTATTGCAATCTTTTGGGAAACCCTTTCACTGTCCGTACCAAAATGCAGGTTGTATCCAAACCATCCCAGGCTCAGTATGGCAATAACATAGATTGCGATCCCTGTTCGTATTTTTCTGTGATGGGCGTTTATCCAGGTTGTGTCCTGCTCGCATTTGCGCAGATATCCGATGCGTTCCGAGATGCTGAAATGGTGCCAGTTGGGCTTTTCCGGGGACTGCCCGCTGCTGGCTGCTATTTTGTGGAAAGTCGAAATCATTGGCGCGGCCGAATCCATTATATTATAAATGTAAATGTCTGCCTGCCGCTCAAAATTGCGCATGAAATAACCGAATACAAACCTGAAATAGACCAGAAATATAGTGATCATGGCTATGCTGAAAATTATGGATACAAAGGTCTGGTTCCCCGGCTCGATATATCCTGCAAGTCCCGCTGTCATTTGTATATAGATCGACCCGTAGGCCAGCAGATCCAGGGCGGCAAATGATATCACAAGGTAGCCCGCAAAAAAGAACAGGTAGAAAAGCAGGTGCTTGTGTTTTACATGCCCTATTTCATGGGCCATGACCGCTTCTATTTCATCAGGGGAGAGATAGCGCAGAAGTGCGGGCGTTACCAGGATGTAGCGGAACCTGCTTACAAGCCCCAGCACGCCGGCTGTTATCATCCTGCCGCCGAACAGGGGCCATACCAGTATTTCCCTGTATGCCACTCCGGCGCGCCTGCAGATGTCCTCTATTTTTTCGCGTATATCCGAGCGTTTAAGCGGTTTGCATCCCCAAAACAACTGTATCAGGGCCGGGCCGAAGATTGCAATTATAAACAGGAAAAGCAAAAAATATACAAACTGGCCCCACGTGGAATTCAAAAATGATCTCAGGGGCTCAAACGGCAGAAGGTTTATAATGTCTGCAACCGTGGACAGGCAAAGCCAGGGCAAAAGTACGGGCACGGAAAAGGAAATATTTGAAAAAACATAATTGCGCCTGCTGATGCCTGTTTTATAAAGCCGCTCGTGAAGGTTGTATGCGCTTGCCCATATAATGCAGAGGTATCCTATGAAAAGCGCAAGGAACACAAGGGCTCCAAGCGTTGGAATTGTTTGTATAAGGGCGGCCCTGTGAAGGTATCCGGCCAGCTCCAGCCCGTAGATGTCGAGGGCGAAAATTCCTATGGCTATTATGGACTGGCGGGTGAGAAGAGACTCAAACGCCCGGTCTGTATCTCCGGGGCTCGCTGTTTTAAGCCGGTCTTCAAGCTTTTTGAAGACCATCCAGGTAAAGACCGCAAACAGGGCCGAAATGGCTATGAAAAACCCGAGCGCTTCATATAACGGAAGCCGGGGCATGGCAGCGGGCTGATAGGTTGCATAGATCAGCAGGGCGACTATAAAATAGAGGAAATTGCCGAACATTGCTCTTTATCAGGCGTCCTTTCCGTTGTCCGGGTAGAAGCGGTCCTTTTCGCTGTATATGCAGCCGCAGTACTGCTGTCTGTACATGCCCATCTGCCTTGACTTTTCAATTCCGGTTTTCCAGCCCTCGCGGAAGTCCTGGTAGTAGAAGGGCACCCCGTGCTTTTTCCCGGTCGCTTCTCCGGTTTCCGCTATAAGTTCGTGGTTCTGGTGTTTGCTGTAGAGCAGGGTTGAGGTAAAATAATCAAATTTTCCGTGTTTTGCAAGCTTTGCAGTGCTGGTAAGCCGGTCATGATAGCAGAACCTGCATCTTTGTGTTTCCCGAAAAACCACGCTTCTTAAGAAACCTTCAATATCGTAGTCTTCCTGGTATATCACCCGGAGGCCGGTCTGTTTGGCATAATCCCGCAATGTCTGCTCCCTTTTCATGCACTCGGTATAAGGGTGGATATTTTTCCTGTAAAAAAAACCCATTACTGAAAATCCCTGCCCGGCAAGCGCCTCGACAGGATATATGGCACAAGGCGCGCAGCATATGTGAAGCAGGATTTTCATGCCCGTTCTCCAAACAATGCAGTGCCTATTCTCACCAGGGTTGCGCTTTCTTCTATGGCCACTTCAAAATCGCCTGTCATGCCCATGGAAAGCTCATTTGGCACAACGCCCGGGATCTGTTGTCCGGCTAGTTTTTCCCTTAGCAGGGCAAGCCTTCTGAAAAAGGGCCGCACTTTTTCAGGCTGGTCAAAAAAAGGCGGCATTGTCATAAGACCCTGTATGGAAAGATTTTCAAGCTCGGAAATTTGTCCTGCCAGCCCGAGCACCTCGTTTTCCTGCACCCCTGACTTGCTTTCTTCTTCTCCGAGATTAACCTGGATCAGGATTTTTTGAACCAGACCGCGCTTTTCAGCCTGCCGGTTAATTTCCCGGGCCAGTTTGAAGGTGTCCACCGAATGGATCAGGTCGAATATAGGCACCGCGTATTTTGCCTTGTTTGACTGCAGATGCCCTATAAAGTGCCATGAAATATCGCAGTCTGCCAAGGCTCCGGCCTTCTGCCTTGCTTCCTGGATATAGTTTTCGCCGAAACAGTTCAGCCCCGCCTCAACCGCGTTTCTTATTTTTTCCGGCTCCACCGTCTTGGTGACCGCAACCAGCTTTACACTTTCGGCGGCTCTGCCGCATGAAAGGGCGGCATTGCTGATTTTCTCCTGTACCCGCCTTATGTTTTCTGCAATGGGATTCATCTTGCTGATACGTTTCCTGCAGCTTTATGCGGGTCTTCATTGTTGTTAATATCGCGCGCTCTGTCTATTATCCCGTTTTTATGTAGGTAATCCACCACTTCGCAAACAGGCAGGCCCACAACGTTTGTATAAGAGCCCTGAATGTGTTTTACCATAAACGCCCCGGTACCCTGGACAGCGTATGCCCCGGCCTTGTCCCACGGCTCGGCGCTCTGCAGGTACCATCTTATTTCGGCATCGCCGAGTTCTTTGAAGGTAACCCTGGTAATGCAGGCATCTGTGTGAGAATGCCCTAATGAACCGCACATTATGCTGTAGCCGGTAATTACCCTGTGGGTACGGCCGCTCAGGTGCGAGAGCATCATGTATGCGTCTTGCTCTGATTCGGGCTTGTTTAATATGCGATCTTCGATTACCACGATTGAATCCGCCCCGATCACCCATGCATCAGGATGTTTTTCTGAAACAGCCCCGGCCTTTGCTTCTGCAAGAGTTTTGGCGAATTTTACAGGCCGCCTCGTTTTTAGAGCTGTTTCATCAATTCTGCTCGGTACAACGCGGAATCCGATACGCGCCTGCTCCAAAAGACGCCTTCTTCTCGGTGATTCTGAGGCCAGTATTATTTCTTTTCCTGAAACCTTTTTTCCCATGGTAGTTTCGTAACAGATCCCGCGGTGCCTGGCAAGAATCCGTACGCCTGCCGTCTTATTCCGGCGGTACGTAATTCGGGGCATTGCGCGGGGATTTGCCTTTTAACACCTGGTGGTAATACTGATAGGTCAGGGGCTGGCCTGATTTTAAAACTTCTGTGTTAACCACATTCCCGATGAAAATGGTATGTGTTCCCAGCTCCACGGAATTTGTTATCTCCGCCTCGAGAACGGAAAGTGTGCGCTCGGTTACCAGGGGAGCCCCTGTAACAGCTTTTTTAAATTCCACATTGCTGAACTTGTCTATATCTTTTCCGGATTTAAAGCCAAAGGGACCTATAAATTTCATGTCCGCAGTGTCATCAAGCACGGAGACACCAAATACACCGCTTTTTTTAATCAGCTCGTGAGTGAAGTTCTCGATGCTTATGGTAACCGCCACGCGCGGCGGCTTGGAAGTCACCTGGATTACGGTGTTTGCAATCTGCCCGTTTAGCTTGTCGTTGTCTTTTGATGTAACAATATAGAGGCCATAGCTCAGGTCCCTGAATGCTTTGCGGTCAATGCCGGTCTCCATTTTTGCTGCTCCCTGTTTCCGTAAAAATTCTGTTCGGTTTTTACTGCTTTACATGAAGAGTTCAGCTTACCTGAATAGTTTAATTTTTGCAAAACAGAAAAACCCTATTATTTTTGTATCTAACAATACAACCGAAAGGAGGCAGAACATGGCAAAAGCAGTAATATGTTACACTAGCCGGACCGGAAACACGGAAAAGATGGCAAATTACATTGCCGAAGGGCTTAGAATGAAGGCGGTTGAAGTTGACCTGAAAAAAATTTCCGATATTAAGGAAGAGTCCCAGATTGACGGATATGATATTTATGCCTTTGGCTGTCCCACCTATCACAGGGATTTGACAGGCAACATGAAGACATTTCTTTTTATGGCCCAAAATCTCAACCTGGTGGGAAAGATCGGCGGAGCCTTTGGCCCGTACACCCACAGCGGCGAGTCCGCTCCCATGATTTATGATACAATGCAGTTTGTCTATAAAATGGATACAACCGATCTGGGGGCCTTAAGCTTAAAGGACGCAGTAGTCGAAACAGATGAAGGCGCCCGCGCCTGCCAGGACTATGGAAAAGCCCTTGCAGAGAAAGTAAATTAACATTTTTGACCACACCTATAACCGGGGAGGCCGCTTTTAGCCTAGCATCACTGGCGGCCTTCTTAAATTTTTGGCCTACCCGGCCTACCCGCGGCCGCTGCATCCACTTCCTCTTCTTCATGGGGCCCTATCAGTCGTGTTTTCTATCCGATCCGCCCGGCCCCGATGGATCGAAGGTCTTCATGGTGATACCCACGAGCTAGTATTTCCTTTCTTTGAGCAGGGCCGCGGCTACGCGGAAGAGTCACCGCCTCCGCCCAACCCTGCGGCCATTCTATGCTTGTTGTTTTTCCTGGTGTAGCCTGCCGCTGTAACCTTGACTTTGAATGCTACATTGTGGTATCAAATGTGAAGCTTTTTAAGTTTGTGAAACGTTTCGAGGCTACCTCATTTCTGAAGGATTTTGGACCACGGGCATGAGGATGAGGAAGCAGAAAGGGAGAACATGCGGTTTGACCTGGAGGTCATCACCCATTGGATTGAGCCGGGATCCAGGGTCCTGGATCTGGGCTGCGGTGAGGGGGATTTGCTTTATCTGCTCAAAAGGGACAGGCAGGTGAAAGGCTCCGGGATAGAGCGGGTGGAGGCCAAGGTGGCAAAATGTATTGAAAGGGGGCTGTCCGTACTTCAGGGGGATATCAAATGGGAGCTGGAGGATTATCCGGACAAGACCTTTGACTACGTGGTGCTGAGCCAGACCCTGCAGCAGGTCTATGAACCGGCTCGATTGATTCAGTCTATGCTCAGGATCGGGAAAAAGGGGATTGTCAGCTTTCCCAATTTCAGTCATTGGAAAGTGCGGTTTCAGCTCTTGGGAACAGGTTCTGCCCCGGTGACCCCCCAATTGCCTTACCAGTGGTATGAAACTCCCGATATCAGGGTCATTACCCTGAAGGATTTTCGCAGATTCTCCAAAGAAATCGGCTTTAAGATCCTCAAGGAGGTGGCTGTGAATACAAATGGGCGTGACAGGCAGGGTAACGTGGTGAAGCTGATGACAAGCCTGCGCGCTACTTACGGGATTTTCTTGATCGGAGAGGGAGAATGTGGACCGGTCTTCAAGTGGCCGGGCAAAGAGAGCAACGCGGAAAGAAAATCATAATGATTTTACCAGATATGAGGATTCTATCTATTGCAGTAAGTAAGAAAAAAGGGACCCCCAAAAGGGCTGTGGAGGAGGCTCGACTGATGGTGTCACTGGGCGTAGAGGGAGATGCGCATGCTGGTCCCTGGCATCGGCAGGTAAGCCTTCTCGCTGGTGAGAGCATCGAGGCGGTTCGCGGACGGGGGTTGAACGTGGATTTCGGGGACTTTGCAGAAAATATCGCCACTGAAGGTGTGGATTGGAACAGAGTGGAGGTGGGTGCCCGGGTGCGGTTGGGTCATCAGGCTGTGCTGGAAATCACTCAGAAAGGCAAGGCCTGCCATAATCGCTGTGCAATCTACTACCGAGTGGGGGACTGTATAATGCCCCGGGAGGGGGTCTTTGCTCGGGTGATCAAGGGGGGGAAGATCCGTTGCGGGGATGCGATTCGATTCGTCTCCTCATAAGGTGGGAGTACTAGAGGTAAATTATGAAAACGGTTAAGATAGAGGGTATGACCTGCAACCATTGCAAAATGTCGGTCATCAAGGCTTTGGAAGAAATCCAGGAGGGCGGAGATGTCAAGGTTGACTTGGAGAAGGGAGAAGCCAGCTTCCAGGAGGCTGAAGCAGTAGATAGGCTCCGGGCGCTGACCGCGCGTCAGGTGCGCAGGGCCCTGGACCGGGCTACCGGATGCGGGCCCGAGGCAATTCAGTTTCTGGCCGTCACCCGTCCCCACGTAACGAATATGATGGATAAGCGGAAAATCCCTTTTATGGCCCTGATCGATAAGCGAACCAAACCTAAAGAAGACAGTATCCTAAATGAACCGGCGTCCTTAAAAATCGACCCTCATTTTTCGCTTGGTCGGTTCAATCTTTCAAATCAAACCTGCCTGTATTCCGGAATTTTTTCTTGACATATGGTGTTTCGAAATATATCCTATTAACATAATATATATTAATTTAATAGTATATATTATTTTGGAGGTAATGCCATGAAATTTGTTGAGAACGTATCCGCAGACGAGACCCTAGACCTGGTTTGTCGTATGTGTCCCATACACTTGCTTGAGCCGGGAGAAAAGCTTAGATGCCTTAAAAAAGGAGAGGTTCTCGAAGTGTTGACCGATTATGACGGGGCCCTTGAAGACATCCCCGGTTGGTGCGAGCGATATGGTCATGAATTTCTGGGCGTGGAAGAGGACGAGGACTGTTATAAGCTCTATATCAGGAAAAAGAGGGAATAAGCGGATTTAAAAAGGGAGGAGAAGCATGAAGATTGTATACATTGATCATGCCTCGGCCACGCCGGTGCGCCCCGAGGTAAAGGAGGCCATGTTTCCGTATTTTGATAAATATTTTGCCAATCCTTCCACGGTATATGATATCGGCACCCGGATCAAAAAGGAAGTGGATGCGCAACGTGAGAAAGTCGCCGATCTGATAGGGGCCAAAGGAGGGGAAATTATTTTCACATCCTCGGGAGCCGAAGCCAACAATCAGGCTCTGAAGGGTGTTGCCCTGGGCTACCAGAAAAAAGGAGGCCACATCATTGTCTCCGGCATTGAACACCACTCCGTCCTGAACTCGGCCAGATTCCTCGAGCGCCTTGATTTTGAAGTAACCTATCTTCCCGTGGACGGCTATGGTCTGGTGGATCCGGAGAGATTGCGTAAAAGCATCAGGCCGGAGACCACCCTGGTATCCATAATGCACGGAAATAATGAGATCGGGACCATCGAGCCTATCGCCGAGCTATCCTCGGTGTGCAAGGAAAAGGGCATACTTTTTCACACTGATGCCGTGGGCACGGTGGGCAATATCCCTGTGGATGTCAATGACCTGGGGGTGGATCTTTTGAGCCTGTCCGCCGTCTCCATGTGCGGCCCCAAGGGAATAGGCGCCCTATATGTTAGGGAAAAAACCAGAGTTATGCCTTTAATCCACGGCGGAATCCAAGAGAGGGGCCGGAGGGCTGGTACGGAAAACGTACCCGGGATCATGGGTCTGGGAAAGGCGGCTGAACTCGCCAAAGGCGAAGTCCGGGGGAAGATGACGCAGTTGCAGGACCTTAGAGACGCTCTCAGATCAGGCATTAGTAAACATATTTCCAGGGTGCATTTTACCGGACATACTGATCAAAGACTACCCGGCCACCTTAGTATGTGTTTTGAGGCCATTGAGGGTGAGGCACTGACCTTCATACTCAGTCAGCAGGGAATCTATATCAACACCGGCTCGGCCTGTGCCTCCAAGGCGCTGAAGACCTCGCCCGTGCTCGTGGCCATTTCCGTCAAACCGGAGGTCGCCCAAGGATCAGCCGTCTTTACCATAGGCTCTGCTAATACACATGAGGATATCACCTATGTGATAAACAGGCTTCCCAGGATGGTAGAACGGCTGAGGTCCTACTCACCGCTGTGGCAAAACGGAAATGCCAGATAATGCAGAGGAGGAAGACAAGATGAAGCTTTCGACACGAAGCCGATACGGAGCCCGCCTTATGATTGATGTGGCCAGAAATTATACGCACGGACCGGTCCATCTCAGGGATGTAGCCGAAAGAGAGGGGATGTCGGTTAAATACCTGGAGCAACTCATTATTCCCTTAAAAAAAAACGGTTATATTAAAAGTATCCAGGGCCCCAAGGGGGGGTACATGCTGGCAAGACCTCCGGAAGAAATCACTTTCGGCGAAATCATCAGGACTCTGGAGAAATCCACAATCCTGGTGGAATGTGTCGAACAACCCGATACTTGCGAACGCTCTAAACATTGTCCCACGCGCAATATTTGGAAGCAGGTAGCCAGAGCTATATATGATGAATTGGAAACTATTACTCTGGCTGACAAGATATAGGAGGAGACAGATGTATTCAGAAAAAGTAATGGATCACTTTTTACAGCCCAGGAATATGGGAGTCATTGATAATCCAGACGGTGTCGGCGAAGCGGGCAATCCGGTCTGCGGCGATGTCATGGCCGTCTACATTAAAGTCGAGGACCACAAGCTAAATGATATCAAGTTCAAGACCTTTGGTTGTGTGGCAGCCATCGCGGTTTCCAGTATGGTCAGTGAAATGGCCAAAGGAATGAGTTTGGAGGAGGCCAAGGATATTTCCAAAAAAGCTATTGCCGATTCCTTGGATGGGCTGCCCAAGGAGAAGATGCACTGCTCAAATCTCGGCGCAGAAGCTTTGGGCAAAGCGATTGAGGATTACGAGCGAGGAGTTCGTAACAGGTGAATTATAGTCAAAGGGCCAAAAAGCTCAACTATAGGAACCGAAAAAGGATGTTGACTTTGCCGGCCTTATAAAAAAGTTTTGGAGATTATACGGATTAGCAAACCAGCAATTATCTCAAGCTTATTCCTCAACAGATAATTCGAGAGTTGTATAGCAGGTTTTGCTGCCTGCATGCGTAGAAACCTGTTCGGTGGCCCTTTTGCCGTTTCTGGAAACTATGAGTTCAAGTTTTTTGTCCCGGGGCAACCAGAGATCGAAAAAACCATTATCCATGGTAACCTTTTCTCCCTGAAAAAGGCTGCGTCCGTTACTGTCTTTAATCTGGACCTGAAAGGCGGTATTAGCCAATTCTCCCTGACAGGAAGACATATAGTGAGTCTCTCAGCCATGTGTAAATGTTTCATAAGGAGCTACTGAAATTACCATTTCATTTTCGGGAAGCAAAATTTCTTGTTCTTTTCCGTCAGGAAACTCGAAGATCACCTTTTGTGTTGTTACATAGGAAGTGATTTCCGGCTTTTCGTCCTTCCATGAATTGGCGAGATCCATGGCCTCTCTGGGAGTGATATTTTGTACCTGCTTATAAGGCTCTTTGCTGCAGCCGGCCAACAGAAGCACGATAAATGCCGACAATATAAGCAATGGAAAACAATTTTTTTGGTTTTTTTGTATCATAATTGATCCTTTTATTGAAAAATTTGAGACGTTAACACCGTGCAGGATTTGCACATTATCATCTTTTCCTCCCAGCTGTTCCGGACATCCCCTTCGCAGATGGTGCCGTTGATAAACCAGCAGAGGTCTCCCATTCCAAATTCCCATGCCGGGCATCGTTTTTTATTTTCATCTGCACATTTCTTTATTTCCCAGCAAGACCGGGGTTTACTTTCTTTCTTGTTCATCTGGGCAATTAAAAAAAGTATCTGCCGCTCCGCATGAGTTGGTATTGAACGCCATCCCTGCTCATAGCTGTGTATCGCCTTAACGGAGGTTCCGAGCAGTTGGGCCATCTGCTGCTGGGTTTTATTCAGTTTTCTGCGGAAAACCGAAAATTCTTTACCTTTCATATTGATTCCCCGTTGGTATAAAGTATATTTTAGAATTTAGATACCACAGTGTGGTGCAGATGTCAATTTCAGTGAATAATTCTGTTCATTCAAATTCCGCTCTCATCTCCGAGCACTTCATTCATCGCCCCTGTTCAGTATCCTTCTAAATCAAGAGCGATATATTGGTATCTTGCTTCCTTTAGCGCGATGACCATGTTTTTGCGCCAGGTTCTTTAATTTGGTGAACAGGTCCTTTTTGCACGGGTAGCAACGGTATGGAGGGTTGCTGGAGAACTCCGGGTCGGCAAGTTCATGGGAATCGATCATGATGTGTTTGGCTCCTATTCTTTCGGCCATGTGTCGGGCGTTCTCACATTCAATGCCGGGATAGAGCGGCGACCTTGCGGTTACGGCAAGGACCTTATCCGTTAAGATCTCCTGTGCACATGCAAGAAGCAGCGTGCTGTCAACGCCCCCTGAAAAGGCCACCAGGACCCCATCCATGGCTTCTATGATTTTTCTCAGGTTGCTTTGTCTCCACTATCCCCTCTCAGCTTACCGTTTCAATCATGCTTGGTACCGCCGCTTGGGCCCTGCAGTGCACATCAGGCGCCACCTCGCCGCGATGCTCCATATCCTGGATCGCCCAAAAGACCTTTTCCAGGGTTATCATCTTCATGTTGGGGCAAATTGCTTGTTCGGAAGCCGGTATAAAGATTTTGTCCGGATTCTCCTTTACCTGAGCATAAGGTCAATATCAGGGTCCCCAGGTCCCAGGTCCGGTAACCGCCTTTTATCACCTGCTGCCAGGACTTTTTTGTCCAGATTGTGTGCCAGGTCAATAATGGTTTGGGCCAGGATATCTTGACATCGAGCGGCCCGGGTTTATACTTAAAATTACAATCAGCCAAAACGATCCAGGGATTAAGGAGGCTATAGCATGGCCAGACAAATCGGGGTAGTCACAGAAGTCAAAGAAAACAGCGCAATGGTCAAAACGCAGCATGCGCCGGCATGTCAAGGTTGCTCCCAGCAAGGCGCCTGTCACCTCATGGGCGGGGGAAAAGAAATAGAAGTAGAAGCGCTTAACCCGGTTCATGCAAAAGCGGGGGATACAGTGACACTGGAATACGGCTCCGGACGCAGACTCGGGCTTTCATTGCTGATCTATATTTTTCCGGTCTTTGCACTGGTAATAGGAGCTGTTCTCGGTAATTATTCAGCCCCGGCCCTGGGCGCTGATCCGTCTATGCTTGCCGCAGTAATTGGATTTATTGGACTTCTTCTCGCCCTGGGATTGTTATTGGCAATGGAGAAAAAAGCAAAGCAGTCGGATAAATACAAACCGACCATAGTCAGAGCAAAGCGCAGTCCGCTGGCCGGCACGGAAAAATGCGAGCTGTGTCATTGAGACTCATCCCGAAGATGGCAAAGGATAAGCTTCCCTGCGGTGACAGATCCCGAGTACAAGAATTTCATTGCCCTCCACTCTGAATACGATTCTATTGGACCCATTCTCGCCGCGTCGCCGGGAACATCATATCAGGCCCTACTCGGGCTCGATCTGGATGTAGCAATACGTGCCCTGGAGAGTGATTTGCAGGTGTATCTTGTCGCGAACTTCTTCCATGATCCGGTGGGCCTCCTTTAATGTCAGCTCCGGCCTGGCGGTTAGATGTATGACCACGTGGACCTTTTTGGGTCCCACGTATTCTGCCCTGAGTTCATGAACGTCCTTCACCCCGGATACTGAATAAGCGGTTTGCCTGACTGTGTTCATAAAGTCCTCGCCCGGAGACCTGCCGACCAGAAATGAGAAGTTTTCCGCAAACAGCCTGGCCCCGTTCAAGGCAATCAGTATAGCCACGAAAATGGTCGCCGAAGGATCAATAATGGGCACGCCTCTCATGACAAACAATGTCCCGATCAGGGCCGCAACAGTGCTGAGCTGGTCATTCAGGCCTTCGAGAAGCGTCGCCTTGCCTGCCGCAGTGCGCTCTTTCTGAAGAAACAACCTGATAATCGGTACGGCCTGAAGCACCATCGCGCCACCTATTACTGCAAGCGCCACCTCCGGTCGTTGAAAGGCTGATTCTTTCGGCTGAAAAAGTCCAGGCACGGCCTCCCTGAGAAGGCTGAAACTCGTCACGAAGATGAACAAGGTGGCTGCCACCAATGCTGCTGCGTTCTGGGCCCGTTCATGACCGAACATATGTCCAATGTCGGCCTCTTTACGGGCCCAGCCCGAAGCAATCAGAAGAATGCCGAACACCAGGATATCACTAACGCTATGAAGGGCATCAGCCAGCAAGACCATGATACCCGTGGCAAAAAACCCTGCGAGCTTCAGGACCATGGCAAGGGCGTAAAAGACAAGCGTCAGCTTTATCGAGTTCAGCTCGGTCTGATCCTGGCCTGCAGCCATGGTCCTGCTCCTTGGCCCGGGTTACTCTTCTTCGTGGGAAATCTGACCCGTGGATGTGTCATATATTGATTTTGCATAATGCACGAAATCAATATACGATCTGACCCAGTCACGGGCTGCTTCGACACTTTCACCCGCCCCGGCTTTTTTCCCCATGCTATGGGCAAATCGTTCTCTGACACCTTTATCCACTGCTTCCTGCAGTACGCCGAGGAGATTGTCCACAGAACCGGTTTCAAAGCCTTCGTCCACGGCCCGGACAGCCGGTCCTTCATCAAGACCTGCCGGTTTCAATCCTGTATAAGGGGCTCCCTCCATGACCCTGTGCACCCGGACGCAGGTTTCAAAAAACCAGTAGTCGGCAAGTTCTTTTGCTTCGGACCCGTTTTTTCGTACGTTTAAGGTCTTGTTAAAGGCCTGCCTTACTTCCTCTTCTTTGTCTTCCGGAATCCACGGGAAAACCAGTGTTACGTCCTGTGATTCCAGGGCCTGCCGGGCCGCTGCAACGACCGGACCGTCCATTGTGTCGCAATGTGGAGGCATACTGTCCTCTCCTTGTTTTTTTGTGTAGAAAAAAAGAAATTTAAACCCGCCGACTTATTCTTCGCCTTATATAAAACTTTAATCAGCCAGAACAGCAATTCAACATTAATTGCACGGAATTGATTGCAAAAGCAAAAAAGCATATTAAGTGCCGGGATCCCTGCAGCCGCCCATCCCGCCGGCGTTTACCATTTCCGTGACAGCCATTAAAATCCGGCTGTTGTCCACGCAGGAGCCCATGCCCAGCACCGGCGGCATGCCGACGGCCTCGCAGACCTCGCTCGCGATGATCGTATCATCTTTTTCTTCGGTTTCAATGCCCAGGGAGGCGGCCACCTCTTTGAGCTTTTGCGGGTCTCCAATGGTATAATCCGGAGCTCTGCCTTCGACCACGTCCCGGAACAGGTTGAACATATTCATGCCGTGGCTCGAATGCGCCGCCGAGCCGCTATCCACCATGCGGGCGAAATTCCTTGCCTGTATGGTGTCAATGGTGGCCACGCACCCCCCGTTTTTGGCATACGGGTCCTTTGCGTTAAGCCGGCAGGGCCCCACTGCGCAATTCTTGCAGCAGGCGGACTTGGCCCCGATGGGGCAGGGCTTCATGTCCGAGGCGCGCTCAAATGCATTTTCAACCCCGTCGGCCCGCATCCGCTGCAGCATCTGCGCTGTAGATTTACACAGGGTCAGTTCATTGACATCAATTTCCTTTTTATCTTTTGACATGGCCAGCCTCCTTGAAAATTGCGGTACGATTGTGCTATTAAAAGTTATATTTCTTTCCATATCTTGTTACCGCACGGCAGAAACCCGGTCATTGATTTAAGTCAAATAAAAAAACAGGCCGCATAGAAGGGACGTTTCCTGTGGACAAACAAGAAATTGACGAAAACATTTTTTCTCAATCTGGTTTGTTCAGGGATGTGCCGAAAAACCAGGCTTTTGAAATACTCGGTGCCGGCCTCCGGAAAACCCTGCAAAAAAAGGGTGGATTTCCAACAGTTCCCGCCAGATTACGGTCACAGACGCCCACGCCCTGAGGCTGCGCACAGAAACATCCCTTTCCTGAAATTTTTTTATTTTTTGCGTCAGCGCAATGAAGCAGGCCGAAAAAGCCTTTAGCCTGTTTCCATGTCGAATCAATCACCGGAAATAACATCCAGGATGACCGTGGAATCGATCCTGGAGAATTATCCGCGGGCCGCGATTGTGCTCTTACGAATGGGAATGCATTGCCCCGGATGCCAGGCAGAGGCTTTCCACACCCTGGAAGAGGCGGCCCGGGCACACGACTGCGAACCGGCACGGTTGGTTGACGAACTGAACCGGGAGCTTTTCAGCGATAAAGCGTCCGGAAATGGTGATCCATCAAAGGGCCCTCGTGTCTTCTAACAGGCCGGGCAGCCCATTTTTGACCTAAGTCAATGAAGAGGCGTTGTTTACCCGTTATTTTGTCTCAAAACATCAATAAAAGCACCCGGGAGATATTATCATGGCTGATATCAAAAACATTCTCTGGCCTACGGATTTTTCAGAAAACGCCGCAAGCGCCCTGCCCTTTGTGACATCGCTGTCTGAAAAATACGGGGCTTCGGTTCATATCCTTTACGTACTAAAGGAATACTTGGAATTCGGGGCGGCATACGGAGACACCGACCCGCAGGCCGACCTGGAGCGCATGCGGCGGTGGGAAAAGGACACGGCTGAAAAGCGGCTTGATGAAATATGCGAGAAGTTTCTTTCAAGCTGTCCGCTTTTTTTCCGGCACATCACGGCCGGGGATCCGGCAAAAAAGATCCTGGAGTTCATGGAAACCCAGAAAATCGACGTGGTGGTAATGGCAAATCAGGGCAGGGAAAGTCACTTTGATTTTGGAAGTGTTGCAGAACGCGTGCTCAAGTGTACCACCGTGCCTGTTTTCCTGGTGCCCGCACACAGGCGGGAGCAGGATTTTTAATCAGCGCCACAGTGCACGCAGTCATTTAAAAAACAGAGGGGCATGGGACACGCTCCTGAAAACTGCTGGGAGTTCATGAAATGCGGAAGGGAGTTGGGCGGCGAACGCACCGGCGAACTCGGCGTCTGCCCCGCGGCCTCGGATACAAGCTTTTACGGCATCAACGGCGGGAAAAACGCCGGCAGGATCTGCTGGGCAGTGGCAGGGACCTTCTGCAACGACGAAATCCAGGGAAGCTTTGCGGAAAAGCGCAGTTCCTGCGTAAAATGTGAATTTTACCAGAAAGTGTGCGAGGATCAGCGCGGAAGGGACCTTAAAACCGAGCTGCTTCAGTTCATCATGATGCGCCACGATTTTGCTCTGGAGCCCGAATTTTTGTGCAACTTCAGAAACGAGGCCTCTGCCATTGCCTCGCTGAGGCACGAAAACATCCTCAGGGTATATGACATAGAGGAAAGATTTCGCACGGTCTTTATCATAATGGAATACGTGGAGGGCGAATCCCTCAGGCTGATCGAGAAATCTCGATAAACTGGGAGGCCGAGGCTGAAAACAATTCTTGAAGAATGCATTAAAGCTGCCGCCTTGAACGTCAAGCAGGGATTCAATTCGAGTAGTAGAGAAGGCCAACATGGCTGCAGATGTCCGAAGATCGGATTTAAACCAAAATGAAACAAATCATGTGTACGTAAGTCTGGCAATCCTATTTAACTTCAGCGCATATTGAAACCATCAGTCATTAGATCCTGAAGGAATGAACGGTCCGTCCGCTGTTCAAAGCAAGGAGAAAGGCTGCCAGGGAGGCCCTGTATTATTGGGTCTCGGGTCTTGGTTTTTGGTAAACCTCTGTGCAGCAAAATTAATCTTGCTTAAACCCTTAAGAAATGATACTGATTCGTCTGCTTGCATAAATCCTGTCATTGGGGTTTTGTGCGGCTATCCTGGTGAGAGTGTTAATACTTTGGCGAGGCGTTTTACCTAACAAAACTGTAACGACTTTTTGTTACTTTTTGCCAAATTCGATTAAATTTGATGCAATATTAACTTTAACAAAATCCGTCTGAACCCCCAAAACACTGAATTTCAAGCCTCGTGCCTGGGTGGCGGAATAGGTAGACGCAAGGGACTTAAAATCCCTTGGGGCATAGTCCCCGTACGAGTTCGATTCTCGTCCCAGGCACCATTCATATATCCAAACCAGCCCCCACGGCCCGGCAAAAACTTCGGATACAACCTGTACTTACACTGCCAAAAGCCTGACACCTCAAGTCCGTATGAGTCTTAGACAAGATAAAAATGTTGCATATAAGCCTGTACAGTGGTAATAACCTACCATAATTAAGTTTATTGCTCTTTTTAAAGATGGGGTTTGTTTTGAAATTCCGGGATGATTAATCATTGTTCAACTGGGAGAAAAAATGTATCTGGAAAAGCGGCCAACCTGTGTGACGGTTATCGGATGGGTCTGGATCATTCTCGGCGGGTTAATGTTTTTTTCCGCAGTCAAGGCACTTTTCAGTAATACAACAGGTGCGGCTTAAATAACGGGAAATAAGGAGCAAAACATGAGGCACTTCCTGGTTGTTAGAAAAAGCATTGCTTTGTTATTCCTGCTCGTATTTGTTTTTGCCGGATGTGCTCCGCTGATAGGGCCGTACAGCCCGAAGGCCTATGAAAACGCCACATCATTAAAGGCCCAGACCCTGGAGTTAATGGGCAAGGCGGTTGAGCCGTATGAGGATCATAAATCAGGGGTTGACTCGCTTTTTGTCGAACTGCGCAAGGCACATGAATATGTCAGGGGAGTGCCGAGCAACAGTATTTCCGCAGAGCAGTGGGAGATTTTGATAAAAAAAGACGGTGATCTTCTGGGGAAATTTTTTAAGCGATGGCAGGAGCGCTCAACTTTGAGCACTACATATATTAATGAATTTAAAAACATCGTATCAGATGCGTTTGACGAGATAATCTGCCTGGAGACAAACAAGAAGGAGCCCTCGCAATGTAAACCTTCCCGGGGAGAATAGGCATGTCAAAGTTTGACGAATTTGCAGAGGCTTTAAAAGAGGGTGCCGCGCAGCTGGCAAAAGAGGTTTTTGAAGGATTTGAAAAACAGGCAAAAGATGATGCCGCAGCCTTTCTGGAAAAGACCGCGCATGATATCAAAAGATGGACAAGATTACTGGCAAAAGGAAAGCTCACCGAGCAGGATTTCAGCGATCTGGTCCATGCAAAAAAAGCGCTTGCAGAAATTCACGCACTCAGACAGGCAGGGCTCGGGCTTACAAAGCTTGAAAGATTCAGAAACAGGTTCGTGGACATGGTAATTGACAAGGCTTTTGAAGTGTTTTTATAAGAGAAAAATTTTGTTGGTCATTACATGATGCACTCGTATAAAGTCTGATTTTAGATGGCGCCGTAAAAAGTTCAAGATCAAGGCTTGCGCAATTTCGAAGAATGCAGCGTACTTAGCCGTACGTGAAATTCTGAGAAATTGCGCGTAACGCAGATATTGGACTTTTTACGGTGCCATC
>JAIPDS010000106.1 GCA_021737565.1 Desulfobacteraceae bacterium
ATTAATGTCAAGTATTCTCCACAGATATATCCATGGGGGATTGATCGACAAACCAAGACCGAACAAGGCGCTTAACTCAGACGGCTAATTCCGTTTCTGCTGCAGGGAGAAGCCATTTCATGGTAACGCTTGCGTCCAGGACAAGCTTTTTCAAGAGCGCAGCTCCTCGCGGGCCGCGCGGATATCATCAACCGTCACAGCTTTTTTGCTTTCTCGTCGTTCCAGTAAACGATCGATTGCATGTGCCCTTTTTTGGCGTTTTTGCTCTTCCTCGACCGCACGCATCATCAGGTCGGCAATTATTGCACTCTTGTTCTTCTCGGCAAACGTGGTGTTGAATTTTTTTTTATTTCTTCGGGTACGCTGAAATTAACGGTAGCCATTTTTAAAATCCTTTTTTGTTGAAATTTTCTACAATGTTAAACTTTCCATTCTCTCCTGTCAAAAACAATGGTTTACGAAATAAGGGTCTAGAAAATTTTAATGTTCGAACGGGGTCAGTATGCAGATTAAACAGCGGAAAAATGAGGGGCACACAGAATGTTTCACTAAAAATACCGGAAGGTTGCGGCGGTCCGACCCCTTTAACGACCCCTTTAACCCTTTAACGCTTAACGCGACCCTTTAACGCCTTGATCCCTTTACCGCGTTTTTACATTACACCCCTTTAACCTGCTTTACGACTCTCCTTTAACCTTGATGGCTTCGTAAAAAGCTGTTTATTCCGCCAAGGCGAAATTTTTGCAGAAAGGAAATCGGCAAGCACCTTGGCTGATCGGCGGCGCGAAAAAGGAATTTCCTCGCTCCAGGAGCCTCTTCGAGCCTCAATTTCCGCTCGGAAACCCACTTTTCCGCGCCACCGTCAGGGCAACAAAGTGCAATTTCGGCAGAGCGCACAAAAAGGATTTCCTTGGAAGTCATAAAACTGGAATAATCACTAAACAATAAAAAAATAACTTACTGATTTTACTTAACACTTAACCCTTAACACTTTATCACTTAAAACTTAACACTGCCTGTAAAAAAGACTTTTTACAGGCTCATCAACCTTTACTCCTTTGCTAAAGAAATTGAAAAGAGCGGCCGATAGGAGGATTAGAGACAAATTCTATACCATTTAAAAAGAGGAGTCAGAGATGACGGTTACAGATGCGCCCCCGGAAGCAGCGGCAGAAGAAAATCCGTGTGCAGCATACAGCGAAACCTTAAAGCACGTATTTTCCCATATCCTGGCCGCAGATGATGCACCGCTGGCTGCCCGGCTGTTTTCCGCGGCCGCGTTTGCCTTTGAGGTCGACTCGCTCATGGCAACCGACGGCCCGGGTTTTACCGAGGACCGGCTGGCGGCTGAAGTCGACCGGGTGGCCGAACGCACCTATGAGCGGCTCTGGATGGAGCAGTTTGCTGTCCAGCAGCCGGATCTTGAGCTGCCCATGTCCATGGTGCAGTCTTTTCTGCTGGGCCGGATAAAGCATTTTGCCCCTGAGTTCCGGGAACGCATTGAAGCGGCTTGGTCTTCCTGCGTGCCAGAATCCGCAGATGTCACCGAGAGACCGTTTCTGCAGGTGGAGCGCACAGACGGCCGGGCCCGTGTGCGGTGCACGGAGCTTGCCGTAAAATACCGGCAGCGGCGAAACGAGCTTTATGAGGCCCTTGGGCCGCAGGTTGAGGCTCACTTGACCGATTTTACCGCGGGTTTTATGGCAGCACGCAGCCCGGAAAACTATCGCAGCCTCACGTCAATGGTCCAGGACCTGGTGCTGCACGTGATGATCAACAAGTTTCTCCTGGCCTGCGACCCTGTGCTTTGGGATTTGCAGCCGCACCCGCAGCAGGCCGATGATCGGATCAAGGATGTGATTGGCCAGACCCAGGCGGCCCTCGCAGCTCAGCATCCGGCCATGGAGAATCTTGAAAATATGGTTTTTGATCAGGGGCTGCAGGAACTCACCCACATCGGGCTTTTGATTTTGTTTTAAAAGGCTGAAATCGAAGCAAAGACAATGATCAAGGGGTGCTCCGCCCGTGAGCCGTTGTGTCCCCATAATTGCTATAGGAGCGGGGAAAAATGCGGGAGACCATGGCAATGCCGCAAGCGGTGGAGAGCAGAAAATGGAATTGTCCGAATTATGTATTGTCCATGCAATTTTAGGCCTTTACACCCTTTACGATCCCCTTTACCTTTAAAATTCAACGACCAGTACCTTTATACCCCCCTTGTAAGTTTAAACTATTCCGCATGAATTTTTAAAAAACGGCTAAAGGTTTTTTATGTTTCGGCCGATGAGAAGGGTAAGGCAAAAAGCCTGCCGGAAATCCCGGCGGTTTTCATCAAAAAAACCATTTTTCGAAAGGAGGTGAGGGGAAAAGCAAGCACGTTGTAAGGGAAGGCAAAGCCTTCCATCTGGCAAAAAATTTTTACAAAGGGCACGGACGCCCGAACCAAAACAATTTCAAGGAGGAAAATCATGGCTTTAACAATTAATACCAATGTCGCATCTCTTAACGCCCAAAGAAACCTCAGCCAGTCCCAGAATTCTCTTAACACCGCAATGGAGCGGCTGTCCTCGGGACTTCGCATCAACTCCGCCAAGGACGACGCAGCCGGCCTTGCCATTTCCGACCGGATGACCTCACAGGTAAGAGGTTTAAACCAGGCCGTGCGCAATGCCAATGACGGGATTTCGCTGGCCCAGACCGCTGAAGGCGCCCTGCAGGAAGCCACTAACATCATGCAGCGCATGCGGGAGCTTGCGGTACAGTCGGGAAATGAAACCAACACGGATACAGACCGCCAGTCCATGAACGCAGAGTTCCAGTCGCTGATGGAGGAGTTGAATCGAATCGCTGACACCACCTCGTTTAACGGCAAAAACGTACTTGACGGCAGCATCGGCGATGCCACCTACCAGGTGGGGCCGAATGTGGGGGAAACAGTGAGCGTGGACATGGGCTCCAGCATGAGAACTGATTCAATAGGAAATTATGTGACCCAGTCCTTTTCGCTCCAGACCGATGGTACTGCCACAGATGGGGACACATGGGGTCTGGCCAATGACGGAGACCTGTCAATAAACGGGGTGAGCATTGATGCTGCAAGTGATAATAGTTACGGACAAGGCGACGGAAGCGCCAAGTCCATTGCAGAGGCAATCAATGCCAAGACCGCCGATCACGGGGTGGAAGCAAATGCCCAGGAAACGGTGAAAGAGGTCTCAAGCAGTGACATTGAAAGCTTTGGGTTTACCGAGGATCCTACCAATAGTGATGACTCCCTTGAATATGGGCTGTCAATAAACGGGGTTTCCGTTGAAAGCAAGACTGAAGCTGATTCAGGCAGCACGGCAGAGGTGCTGGCCCAGAACATCAATGCGGTAAGCTCGGATACAGGTGTTACAGCGACCGTGGAAGATGACGGGGGCATGACGCTTAAGGCTTCTGACGGCAGAAACATTGAAATCCAGGAAACATTGAGCGGATCTACTAGTGCTGATGATGATAAGGTAACCGGTTATTTCGGCACAACCCTGACAGCCTCAGGCTCAGACACTGCCACTAACTTTGATATCTCCAAGGCGGATCTGAAAATGACTGCTTCTCAGGATATCAGGCTGGATTTTGACGAGACCAATGCCACTGATGAACCGGAGCAGCTCTTTAATTACTCTGACGGAACATCAGAAGATACCCTGTCCACGCAGTCCCTGGCCACCTCGGACATCCTGAGCATTGATAATGCGAATGATTCCATCTACAGGCTGGACCAGAGCATCCAGGACGTGGACGTCTTCCGCGGGGATCTGGGTGCAGCCCAGAACCGGCTGGAGTCCACCATTGCAAATCTCCAGAACGTCTCCGAGAACCTGTCTGCAGCCAGGTCCCGGATCATGGACGCAGACATCGCCCAGGAGACCTCTGAGATGACCAAGCAGAACGTGCTGCAGCAGGCCGGTGTCTCGATCCTGGCCCAGGCCAACCAGGCCCCGCAGATCGCGTTGTCTCTGCTCCAGTAATCCAACCATAACCATGTCAATCCGCATGCAGGAACCGGGCTTGCCCGGTTCCTGCAGGATTGATGCTTAAGGGGAGTATGGCCATGGAAATCAACTCGGTTTCTGTTTTACCGCAGAACATCAATACAGGCCGGGAGCAGAGCGGGATCAAAACCGATCAGATCAGCCGGCAGCAAAACAGCCAGAAGCAGTCCGGTGCCCATGAGGCCACCGGGGCCAAAGAGGGCCAAAAACAGGTGGCCCGAGAGGAGATCCTGGACCAGATCAAGGGGATTTCTGAAGACGGCGCCTACAGCGTGAGGTTTGAAAAGGACGACAAGTTAAACGAGCTGATTGTAAAGGTAGTGGACCGGCAGACCGACGAGGTCATCCGCCAGATTCCGCCTGAAGAGCTCCTGGGTCTGAAACAACATCTCCGGGAACTGCGGGGAAATCTCGCGGATTCCGTGGAGTAGCCGCAGGAGGAGGGATATATTATGTCCATTAATTTTACCGGTCTTTCCTCCGGCCTTGATACGGACAATATTATCAAGGAGCTGATGAGCGTTGAGAAACGGCCCCTTGAGCGGCTGGAGTCAGACAAGCAATGGATGAACAGCCGGCTGGAGGCGCTGTCCGCGTTTGAGGGGAAACTTGATTCTTTTCTTTCCAGAATCGGAAATCTGGATTCCACCGATGATATCCGCGCCAAGTCAGCAAACCTAAGCAGTGACAAGTATTTTTCTGCTTCGGTAAGCCCGGATGCGGATGTGGGAACCTATCAGGTCGAGGTTGTGGATCTTGCCCAGGTGGAAAAGGAGGTCAGCCAGGGCTATGATGACAAGACTGCCAATGAATTCGGTACCGGCACAATCACAATCTCTGTTGACGGCCAGGATCCGGTTGGAGTCGAAATAGACGATACCAGCAATTCCCTGGAAGGCATCAGGGATGCCATAAATGACGCGGATGCCGGGGTTTCGGCCACAATCATAAACGATGGCACAGCTTCGCCGTACCGCCTGGTATTGACAGGTGAGGATACCTCTGCCGGCTTTGCCGTGGATGCAAGCGGTCTTTCCGGCGGCACGTATAATAACCCGACATTTACCGAAACCCAGACTGCCCAGCAGGCCCATGTCCGTGTTGATAACATTGACATTTACAGCGATACCAATACCATATCCGGGGCCATCGAAGGAGTGACACTCGACCTGCTCCAGGCTGAACAGGGCGTTGATACCACCCTGGAAGTTGATCTTGACAAAGCTTCTGTCAAGGGATTGATTGAGGATTTTGTTGCCGGATATAACGAGGTCGTCTCGTTTGTCACCGGCCAGTCCAAGACCGAGGACAGCGGGGCGGGTGTCATGAGCGGCGATTCAGGAATGAACGTGGTCAAGCGCAACCTGCAGAACCGGTTGACCACCATAGTCGACAACTCAGGCAATTTTTCAGCACTGTCGGAACTCGGCCTGGAAACCCAGCGCGACGGGACCCTCACATTGGACAGCGAAAAACTTGATGATGCGGTTGAAAACGATCTTGGCAGCGTGGAAAAGCTTTTGGTCGGAGAAGACAGTAGCGACGGCATCGCCGTGCAGTTCAAGGATTACCTGGAAAGCGCCACAAATTCGACGGACGGTTTTCTGGCGGGCAGAGAACAGAATATTCAAAGCAATATCCGAAGGATCGATTCCGATATTCTGCGGATGCAGCAACGCCTGGAAAAGCGGGAGGAAAGCCTGCGGTCCCAATTTCGGGCCATGGAGCAGATGATGAGCGAATTAAACAGCCAGAGCGACTTTCTGACCCGGCAGATGGATTCAATGCCCAAAATCGGGAGCAGTGACTAATGAATGCATACCTGAACAATTACCAACAGAACCAGATTAGAACCGCCTCACCTGAGCAGCTCCTGATACTGCTCTACGAAGGGGCGATCCGTTTTTTAAAACAGGCAAAAATGGCCATGGAAGAAGGCGACCGGGTGACCAAACTGGAAAAAATCAGCCGGGCGCTGGCCATTATCACCGAGCTGTCAAATACCCTGGATTTTGAAAAGGGCGGGGAAGTGGCGGAAAACCTGGATGCGCTTTATGCGTTTATGGCAAGGGAATTGACCCGCTCAAACATTGAAAACGACCCCAAACCCATTGATACGGCACTCGGAATATTGACCGAGCTGCACGAAGCCTGGTGCCAGGCAGCCGAAGCAGCAAAAAGCGGTTCAGATCAAAATCAGGAGTTCGGCGATCAGAGCGCTGCGGAATCCGGTCAGAACCGTTCCATAAGCGTGGCTCTTTAACAGAAAAAAGGGGCAAATAAAATAATGCGATCCTCGATTGAAGAAAATCTGCAAAGAGCCATACGTTTATATAAATCGCTTATGGCGGGGTATCAGCAAGTGGAACGATGTTTTGAATCAAGGCGTATGGAGGAAATTGAAGCGGTTCGCCTGGGGCTTGAACAGGAACCCTCGCCTTTGGATATCAATGACGACACAGTCGCCCGGCTTTTTTCTGAACTCAACCGTCTTATTGCCGAGGCTTCAGATGCAAACAAGTCTCTGGGAGAGAAAACACTGGCTGCCAGGGCAGTGCTTGCAGAGGAAATCGAGCGAACCGGCAAAAATCGTGAAGCGGTTGAAGAATACGGCGGTATGCGGGAGGTGTCCGCAGGCGGCAGAATAAACATAAGATCAGCGTAAAAACAGGGAAAAGGCGCAGGCGCCTGTTTACTTTGGTGCGATTTTTTGCTACACGGTCACACATGAATGTAACCGAATTTCTATCCAACCTGCCTGAGAAAACTCCTGTGGCGGTCAATTTAACCACCACGACCGGAGAAATGCTAAAGCACAATGCAACAGCCGTGCTTGGGCAACCGGCGGAACTTGAAGTCCGGTTCCCTCCGGGAGTCCTGCCGGAGCCGGGAAGCATTGACACGACCGCGGACTGCCTGGTCTTTATCGAGACCGGCGAAATCGTGACCCTGATCTGCACCATAGAGGAGGTCACAAACAAGGAACTGATCCGGGTTACGGTGCAAGATGTGATACAGCACGTCGAAAAACGGGAGTTTTTCCGCGGCTCGGCAAACCGGATTTCGGTTTCATGGCGCGAAAAAGGCCCTTCGGGTCAGCGGAATTTGTCTGCTGCCAGAGGCGAGAACATCAGCTGCGGGGGCATGTTGATGGTTGTTGACCGGGAAG
>JAIPDS010000022.1 GCA_021737565.1 Desulfobacteraceae bacterium
GCTGAATTTGCTTATAGATACAACCGGCGATTTAAAGGCCGCCGGGAGACAATTTTTGAACGCTTGATCACAGCTTGTTGTCAGTCACTGCCGATTTCGTATGATCAGGTAGTTGCTGAGCTAAATTGATACACCTAAAGTTTTATAAGCGTTTCCGTTTTAGTCTCCGTTTCCGTTTTCCGATTCTTTTACATCCTGTAAAAAAACCCTTCAATACAACCCCGCCAGATTCATTTCCAGGATTATTTATTCATATTGTCAGGATTGCTGCATTCAATATATTTACTGAAATTTCAATATGTTGAATGTTTTAAAACCTCTTTGGCATATTGCTTGCTCAAAGATATGCAAGCAGGGAGAAAACAACTGTAGGATATTTACGGAGTCTGTTCAGATGTATAGACCTCTTGTTTTAATCGCGGACGCAAATGAGCATATTCGGCTTTTTCTTAAACGGGAGCTTGAGGCTGAAGGCTTTGCGGTTGTCTTTTCCAATGTCCACACAGAAGTGCTCGGAATTCTGGCCGCAGATCAGAAACCCGATCTTGTGGTGCTCGATGCCAATCTTCCTTTTATCGGAGGAGTTTCAACATTGCTTAGTATCCGCAGCAGGGCCCCGAATCTGCCGGTGGTTATCTATACAGCCTATTCCGAGGATTCAGGAAATCCTGAGTTTTCCTGGGCCGATGCTGTTGTGGAGAAAATTCCGGATCCCGGCCCTTTGATCCGGACGATTAAGTTGATCCTGGCAAGAGGCAAAGCCCCGGGCCCTGATAAGCCCTTATTTTTCAGGGAAACCAGCGGATCTGGAGAATAAATTGAAAAATCATTACAGCGATCAGAAAAAAGAAAACAGACAAAAACAAGGCAACGAAGATTTCAGGAGGTACTACAGAAATCTGCGCAAGCGGCTGTTTGTTTCCATATGTCTTGCATTTCTGGTGCCCCTTATCCTTTTGTCGGTTTATTTTCATATACAGTTTAATACCAACCTGAAACAAAGCAGCCACCTGCATCTTATGTCGCTTGCAGAAAGCCAGCGCAATACCCTTGACCTGTTTCTCCAGGAAAGGGTTGTAAATATCTTAAGCCTTTTCCACAGAAGCGAGTTTAATGTCACGCCGACCCAGTCCCGCATGAACAGTTATCTGCAGCATTTAAGAGAATTTTCCGATGCTTTTGTCGATGTTGGATTTATGAATCTTGAAGGAGTGCAGGTCGGTTATTCGGGTCCTTACATGTATCTGCGCGGCAAGGATTACAGCGAAGAAAGCTGGTATCAGAATCTCATGAAAGCAGAGCGCAACTACTTTATCAGTGATATTTACCTGGGGTTTCGAAACAAACCGCATTTCACAATTGCAGTCAAACAGCCCGTGGGCGAGGGCAAATACGTGATGCGCGCCACCCTGGATCCTGACAAGCTCTATATGTTTATGCGCAATATCTCCCAGGGCAAATCTGTTGAGTCCGCCTTGATTAATATGGCCGGCAAATATCAGATCGTGGATCCGGATCAGGGCGAATTGCTGGCGCAAAGTCCGTATGATCCCCAGCATCTGATCAGCAGGGACGTTTCCGAGATCGTGGTTTCGGGTAAATCACAGTTAATAGCTGCGGCACGACTGACTGAGGCACCGTGGGTGTTAATTGTCCGCCAGCCTCTGGATATTGCTTATGCTGAAATGTATCAGACCCGCAGAATTATGATCGGGGCTACTATCCTTATAGTGCTGGTAATGTTCACAGCCATATGGCTGACTACCCGCCGCCTGGTGATGAAAGCCGAAGAAGCCGAAGCCTCTCGCCGGGAGCTGAAATCCCAGCTTTTTCACGCTTCAAAGCTTGTTTCCATAGGCGAGCTGGCAGCAGGTGTTGCCCATGAGATCAACAACCCCCTGGGTGTAATACTTTCGCAATGCAGGGTGATCAGGGATATTTTTGATCCGGAATACGGCGGCTCGCAGGAAGTGACATCCGAGACGATAAAGCAGGTCTTCGAGGAAATTGAAATCATGGAAGAATCGGTTTACCGGGCCCGGGACATCACCCAGAAGCTGCTCAAATCATCGCGCAGAACCGAGCCCAGGCTTGTGGAATCCAGCGTCAACGACCTGATGGACGAGGTTGTTGACGGATTTATGGAGCGGGAATTTAAGGTGTCAAATATTGAACTGGTAAGGGACTATGACACAGAACTGCCTACCATTCTGATCGATCCGGATCAGATCAGCCAGGTTTTTCAGAATCTGATCAATAATGCCTTTGATGCGATCGACGGTCCGGGAAAAATTACCCTTTCCACCCGGCGTGAAGGCAATGAGGTCAGGATAACTGTAACGGATACCGGCAAAGGTATGACACAGGAGGAAATGGAGAAAATTTTTCTCCCGTTTTTCACCACAAAGGAAGTCGGAAAGGGCACCGGCCTCGGTCTTGCCATCAGCCTTAACATTGTTGAGTCCATGGGCGGCCGCATGGATGTGCAGAGCATGCCCGGGGCGGGCAGTTCTTTTATCATAGCCCTTCCCATTGACAGGGGAAGGCCTGAAAAGCCGGAAGAAAGCGATTCAGCAAAATGACAGCACAGCCCCTTACCATACTGATCGTAGATGACGAGCAGCGGTTCCTGGAATCAATGAGGAAACTGCTGCGCAGGAGAGGAATCAATGTGATTGCCGCGGAAACAGGAGACAAGGCGGTTCGAATGGCCAGGGGTTACCCGGTTGACGCGGCGCTGGTTGATATAAAGATGCCGGGCATGGGAGGGCTGGCAACAATGCAGGCCCTTAAATCCGATAATCCGGATCTTGAGGTGATTATTATCTCCGGCCAGGCGTCTGATGAACTGGATAAGCTTAGCATGGAAAAAGGGGCTTTTATGTTTCTTGAGAAGCCGTGCAGCCTTGAGCAGATAATGGATGCGATTGTCAATGTGCTTCGCAAGACGGCTATCAGGAAATGCGGGATTGATGAACAACAGCTGGACCGGGATTTGGAGGCTGCCGGATGCACATCCCCGCCGGAGATAATGAAGCATCTGAAAACGATTTTAAAAGAATCTGCAGAAAAAAGGGATTAGCTTTACGGCTTTTGGATAAAGCATATGAAAGGAGTTGGTATGGCTGCTCAAACCAGGAAAAAGAAAGTCACGGGTTATGACAAGTATGTGGACTGGAAAATTTTTATTATACCAGTGGTCCTTTTTTTCTTGATCTTAGCTCTGCCTGCACCAAACAGCATGAAGGATGTGGGCACTGAATACAGCGTTGGACCTGAGACGGTTATTAATTTTATCACACAGTCGCTTTTTGAAAAGCAAAGTACAGATGCTGAGCAGTGGCAGCTGCTGGTGGCGCAGATGATGGAGCAAAACCTGGATATGGGGGCATTGAGCCGGGGTCGTTTTTTAAGCCGTGATATAGGCTGGTGTAAAAGGTACGGAATCGAGGCAAAGCCTGCTAACTTTGAAAAAGCCCGTCGTTTTGTGGAAACCCGCCTGGACAGGGATCAATACGGGCAATTGATGCAGCAGGCGTTTGACCTGCTTAAAAAAGATCTGCGGTATGAAGATCTGAGCGGCAAAGAAAAAGCCGCGGCCGACAAGGCGGCCTGGAAGATAAAAGTAGCCATAGCAATGGCGGTATTCGTTATTCTTTGTTTCTTTACAGAATGCATTCCCTTGCCGGGCGTTGCTTTTTGCATCGGGCTGATTCTGGTTTTCACCGGCGTGCTGGGCCGCAAGGAAGTGGCCATGCTTTACTGGGACGATGCTGTCTGGTTTATCATGGGAAGCCTTATGTTCGCCGCGGCTTTTGTTAAGACCGGGGTGGATAAGCGGGTGTGCCTGATGATGTTTAGGAAGCTGGCAAGGCCGAATGTAAAATGGGTCACCTTGATTTTTTTCATCATTATTGCACCGCTGGCCTCATTTATCTCTGATCATGCCCTGGCTGCCATGTTTCTTCCCATCGGGATTCTGCTTTATCAGAACAGCCTTACAGACGAGGTAGCAGAAGACACCGAGCTTGCCAAGATGCTTATGATCGGCATTGCCATGGCCTGCAATATCGGAGGGCCCGGTGCGCCTTCCGGCGGAGCCCGCAACGTAATTATGATGACATATCTGAACGATATGTTCGGCCTGGACATAGGATATTTTCAATGGGTTACCTACTGCATGCCTTTTGTAATCGTTATGATTCCCATAAGCTGGTTTTTCCTGAACTGGCGGTTCAAACCAAGGATTCAGTCCCTGGCCCCGGCTATGGAACATCTGCGAGTTGAAATCAACCGGATGGGCGGCTGGAACCGCAAGCAGATATGGGCCATTATGATTTTTGCGGTCATGATATTCGGCTGGTTTACGGAAAAAAGCTTTTTTCAGATGGGTATCTATCCTATCCGGCTGGGTATAGGGGTAATAGCAGTTGCAGGCGCGGTGGCATACTTATTTGCAGGAGTGGTAAACTGGCGTGACTATCAGGAAAAGGTGGACTGGGGCGTGGTCTGGCTTTATGCCGGGGCCATCATATTCGGCCGGGTCCTGGATCAAACAGGTGCCGCCTACTGGGTGGCTCAAAGCGCCATAGAAGCTATCAAGCCTCTGGGGATTGATTCCGGGCTTCCATTGATGGCGGTATCAAACGGTCTAACCGGTATTCTGACCAACCTGATGGCAGACGGGCCGGCTGCAGCCTCGGTGGGTCCGATCACTCTGAACATGGCCGGTCTGGTCCATCCCGGAACCACGTTTCTGCCTTTTATGGCCATGTCTACTGCAGTGGCATCGTCTTTTGCATACTGTCTGATTATCGGGACCCCGCCAAATGCCATCGTATATGCAAGCGGATACCTGGAGCCCAAGGATTATCTGAGGATAGGAGTGCCCCTCTGGGTTATAACCAATATCCTGCTGCTTGTAATGACTGCCGGTTATTGGGCGTTGCGGGGTTTTGGCGATCTGGCAGGATTTTAACTCACAGGCATATGCCTATTGATTCGGTTATCGGAGATGGATGATGCAGCCAAATAACAAAAAAAGCGGGCATAAATCCTTTAAATTCGAAGGGGGAAGAACGTATTTTACAAGGACAGCGGAAAGAAAGCTCTTTTTTATCCTGACTCTTTTGATGCTGGCAGCAGGTGTAATGATAAAGCTGGGGGTGTTATAGAATGAGCCGGTACTTCGAAGCCTCAGTCCGGTTTTCTGTATTGAGGGAATATGCATGTCTTATGCGCCGGATCATCACAGGGCCCAGGGGTTTTTTCCGGGAATATGCAGTATCCGGAAATACAAACATGCCAATATTTGCACTCGCAACATCAAGCTTGTTTTATGCTTGTGCAAGCCTGCTGACTTATACCTGCCCGAAGCCCGCCGTCGCCCTGGTGATATTTTTTGTAAATGCCGCAGGTATTACGCTTTTGACTTCGGTTGCAGGATATTTACTGGTAAGGATAGTTTTTAAAACACCCGTAACATTCAGGCAGGTTTTCGGGATTTATGCATATGCTTCAGCCGCTGCTTTACTGGTTGCATGGCTGCCTTATCTTTTGCTGCTTGCGGAAGTGTGGCGGTGGTGGTTGATAGGTGTCGGTCTGATAATAGTTTGCCGACTTAAGCCGTGGCAAGCGTTTCTGGTTATAGGGATCACGGTCGGATCCATGGTTTTCGGATATTGGGAACTGATGAACCGGTTGATGTAAAACACTTTGGGCCTCAACAGGTGCCCGGAGAAAAGGAGAAAATGTATGAGTAAAAAAATCAAGGTTCTCATGGTAGATGACGAAGAGCGCTTCCGCGAGACAACCGATAAGATACTAACCCGCCGCGGTTTTGAGACTATAATGGCTGAAAGCGGTGCACAAGCCTTTGAAAAACTGGAACAAAACCCGGACGTGGTGATTCTTGACATAAGAATGAAGGGCATGGACGGCCATGAAACACTGTGGGAAATTAAAAAGCGCAGGCCTGATCTGCCGGTTATCATGCTCACCGGGTACGGAGATATGGATTCGGCCCGGCAGGCCCATGATCAAGGCGCCTTTGATTACCTTGCCAAACCTTGCGATATTGATGTGCTCGCGGGAAAAATCCGCGATGCCGTGCAAAGCATGCAGGTTCCTGAAAGGTACCAGGAGACTCCTGTAAGCGGAGTGATGATTCCCATTGAGGAATATACCACCCTGATGCCCGAGGTAACAGTCAGGGAGGCAATCCTGGAGATTAAAAAATCGTTTGCCACCAGGGCCACCTCAAGGATCATGGAAACCGGCCATCGTTCGGTCCTTGTCATTGACCGAAGCCGCAACGTTATAGGTGTGCTTGCAATTAATGGCTTAATGGAAATGATTCTGCCCGGATATTTATCAGCACCCAGACCGTCCACCGCGGACAGCATCCAGTATTCCCCCATGTTTTGGAGAGGCATGTTTCAAACAGAGGTAAAAAATAATGCAGACATGCCAATCGGCGAAGTCATGTCGCCGGCGCCTTATTCCATAGATGCGGAAGCCTCCCTGATGGAAGCGACATATTTTATGGTTCAGCACAAGGCCCGCCGCCTTATAGTCAGGGCCAGGGGAAAGGTAGTCGGCATAATACGTGAACAGGACCTGTTTTTTGAAATGGAGAAAATCCTGCGCTCTGGTTCAGGGTAGTTTTACAAATATACACACAATTATGCCGTCCCTTAATCCAGCCTGGTTAAAATGTCGATTATCGCGAAGTTCAAACGAAGTTTAATGGATCTTAAGAATATGCTTTCCCGCCTGCTGGGAAAAGGGATTCACAGGGTCGATATTATCGATGGGTCCGGCCAAGATTTATTCTTACGGCTATCCCCGTCAGTGGTTGGTAAATGAACTGTCCGAGTTTTTAGTGGCGGTTTTTCGCCTGCCCGTATACACCATTGCCGGGGCCTGTCTACTGGGAACGCTGATTACATCCGTTGTGGCGGGTGTGTTTTATCATCTTTTGGCGCCTTTTTACCCGGAAATGGTTGTTGCCCCGGATTATATGCTTGGAATTCTTATGGGATTGGGCGGGATGATCGGAATGTATGCCGGCGCAAGGGTACAGAAATTTATCCCCGCAAATGTGATCAAATGGATTTTGGCCTGCATTTTGATTTTTACCGGAGGGCGGTATTTTTTGGGTTTTTGGTTTTAAAACGCTTATACCAGAAATTCGTGTCAGAAAACGCTGCGGCGGCTTATGGCATAGGCCACCCGGAGCTTCTGTGACATCACCACCCGTCCTCCCTTATTCATGTCCCCGGCTGCACCGCAACCTTGATGCAACTCATACCAGGCATTATAGCCCCGGTCTTTATTGAAGCAACGTCTCCAAACGCACTTAATCTTGCTTGCGGGCCTTTCGAGGTTATTTATTCCAAGCATTTTTACTTCAGGATTTATTTTTGGGTTACTGAGTCAGTGTCAATAAAAAGTTTACAGACTGTAAACAATTTATGCACAGATTCTTTTATATCCGGTGCAAAAAAGATTGTTTTTCACCTTTTGGTTTATTTTTAAGCTCAGGAATGTGCGATTTTTTTGTTTCAGGCCCGGCATCTTAAATGTGTGTTGATTTTGGCACATATATTGCTTTTCAATAATTAAAAAACGCTCATTTCTTAACCCAGGCATGATTTCCCGTCCTTAAAGGCATTTTATCAAAGGAGGTGTAAAGTGACTGAGTGCATGCAGGATATAAAAGGGAAAAATCCGCAGGAACTCAGCTCCGAAGAACTAGCTGCTGTTGATGCGGTTATCGGGCGCCACAAATCAAAGAAAGGCTCTCTTATTCCGGTTTTAGAAGAGATACAGGAGATTATAGGCTACCTGCCAAAATCTGTTCAGAAAAAAGTGGCTCGCGGGCTCTCTGTTCCTTTAAGCGAGGTTTACGGTGTGGTCACTTTTTATTCATTTTTTACCATGATGCCCAGGGGGAGACATACAATCAGGTGCTGTCTGGGTACGGCCTGTTACGTGCGCGGGGGCAAAAAAAACCTTGAGAAGCTTTCCCAGACTTTAAAAATTCAACCCGGCGAGACCACCGAAGACGTCCGTTACTCCCTGGAAACCGTTCGATGTCTGGGTGCCTGCGGCCTGGCTCCTGTTGTGATGGTGGATGAAGATACCTACAGGCAGGCAAAGCCGACGAAGGTTTCCGGAATTATAGAAAAATATGAATAAGGGGAGGAAAGGAGCCATGCCGCAGCTCGATATAGAACAATTATACAAGGTCAAGGGGGAAACGCTCAGGTCCCGGCAGCTTGATGCAGGCGGTCAAAGTGCACGCATTACAGTGCATATGGGTACATGCGGAATTTCTTCCGGGGCGGACAAAGTTCTTGAAAGAATGAAGCAGGCTCTTGATTCCAGCGGCCGGAAAGATATCAGCATCGTTACTTCGGGGTGTGCCGGAATCTGTAATTATGAACCGCTTGTCACAATTGAGCGCCCGGGCGAAGAACCTGTCAAGTATGCACAGGTCAGCGAAGAAAAGGCGAATGAAATTTTTAAAAAGCATGTGTCAAATGGGCAAATTGATCCGGATCTGGCATATTCCAGGGGCTGGGAGCAGACAGAAGAAGAATTCGAGGGGCCGTCCGAAGCGATACGGAAATCCGTTCCGGGTACAAAGGATCTGCCCTTTTTCGGAATGCAGCAGCCGGTGGTGATGAAGAATCGCGGCCTGATTCAGGCTGACCGGATCGGGGAATACATAGCCATGGACGGCTACTTTGCCGCAGCCAAGGCCCTGTTTCAGATGGAGCCTGCCGAGATCATAAATGAAGTAAAAAACTCGGGAATCAGGGGGCGGGGCGGTGCCGGGTTCCCTACGGGGCTGAAATGGCAGTTTGCAGCGCAGTCCAAATCCGATATCAAGTATGTTTTGTGCAATGCTGACGAGGGCGATCCCGGGGCCTTTATGGACAGGTGCGTGCTGGAATCCGATCCCCATGCTGTTATTGAAGGTATGATCATAGCAGCCAGGGCCATAGGATCGCATCAGGGATTTATTTACTGCCGGGCAGAATATCCGCTTGCCGTATCCACACTGAATCACGCCATAGGTCAGGCCCGGGAGCTTGGCCTGCTGGGAAAAAACATTTTAAATTCCGGTTTTGATTTTGATCTGGAGGTCTATCGCGGGGCAGGGGCGTTTGTCTGCGGCGAGGAGACCGCTCTGATGACCTCCATCGAGGGCAAGCGCGGCACCCCGCGTCCAAGACCGCCCTTTCCCGCGGTCCAGGGGCTCTGGAAAAAACCCAGCATATTAAACAACGTGGAAACACTGGCCAATATTCCCCAGATCATCCTCAAAGGCGGCAGGTGGTATGCCGGCATCGGGACCAGGAAAAGCCGGGGAACCAAAGTGTTCGCCTTAACCGGGGATGTAAATAATATCGGCTTGGTGGAAGTTCCCATGGGAATTCCCATCGGCACCATCATTCATGACATCGGCGGCGGGATACCAAAAGGCAAGAAATTCAAGGCGGTTCAGCTGGGCGGCCCCTCGGGCGGCTGCATTCCGGTCGAGCATCTGAATTCCCCGGTCGATTACGAGTCGATTTCACAGCTGGGCGCCATTGTGGGCTCCGGCGGCATGATAGTCATGGACGAGGACAAGTGTGTTGTGGATATCGCCCGGTTTTTCATGGATTTCTGCAAGGACGAGTCATGCGGAAAATGTACCCCCTGCCGGGTTGGAACCCGGAAAATGCTCGATATATTGACAAAGATCTGCGAAGGAAGAGGCGAGCCGGGCGATATCCAAACCCTGGAAAAATGGGCGGAGATAATCAAGAATACCGCCCTGTGCGGTCTGGGCCAGACCGCACCCAATCCGGTGCTCTCCACTCTTCGTTATTTCCGGCATGAATATGAAGCCCACATTTATGAAAAACACTGTGACGCTGCAGTCTGCCAGGAAATCGTCAAGGCGCCCTGCAGGCATACCTGCCCGGTTGAAATGGATGTGCCGGCCTACATAGCACTTGTTCGCGCCGGACGGCTCGATGAGGCCTACAAGGTTCTGTTAAGGACCAACCCTTTTCCAAGTGTTTGCGGCCGGGTGTGCGACCACAGATGCGAGTCCAAATGCAGGCGCTCCACTTTGGATGTCCCGGTAGGGATTCGTCATTTGAAGCGTTTTATCACGGATCATGGCAACAGGCCGCCTGTTAAGAAGATAGCACCTTCCAGAAAAGAGAAAATCGCGGTGATCGGCGCCGGGCCTTCTGGTCTGGCTTTGGCAAGGGACCTGGCACTGCGGGGCTACGGGGTTACCGTGTTTGAGCAGTATTCCGAACCCGGAGGAATGCTTCGCTGGGCTATTCCTGAATACCGGCTTCCCAAAGAAATCTTAAAGAAGGAAATCGACGATATTGTCGGGCTCGGGGTCGAGCTCAGGTGCGGCACCCGTCTGGGAACGGATGTGACATGGCAGGATATCAAAAGATTATATGATGCCGTCTATGTAGCCACTGGTACTCCAAGCAGCATGACCCTGGATCTGCCCGGCGGAAACCTGGAGGGAATTATCGGGGCAATTGAATTTTTATATGCCGTCAATGCCGGCAAGTCCCTGAATACAGGTAAAAAGGTGGCGGTAATCGGGGGCGGCAATTCAGCCGTTGATGCTGCAAGATCGGCCCTTCGCATGGGAACCGAAGAGGTAAATATTATTTACCGCAGGCGAATGGAGGATATGCCGGCCCTGGAAGAAGAAATCCAGGCGGCGGAAGAAGAAGGGGTCAGGTTTATCTGTCTGGCAGCACCGTTAAGCCTGGAGGGAACGGACGGAAAACTCAGGCGGGTCAAGTGTCAGAGAATGACTTTGGGTGCCTTTGACAGAAGCGGCAGAAAGCGGCCGCAGCCGGTGCTGGGTGATGAGTTTGTACTGGATGCTGATCAGTTAATTGTAGCAGTGGGCCAGAAGCAGGATGTCTCGCTTGACCAGGACATTGCCGGGGTAAAAAAGACAGATGCTGGCCTGATTTCAGTAAAGGGCCGGAGCAGTACCCGGACCTCGGAAACTATGGTATTTGCCGGAGGAGACGTGGTTACCGGACCTGCCACCGTGGTTGAAGCCATAGCAGCAGGCCGCAGGGCCGCAGCAGAAATAGACGAAGAAATCAGGCGGAAAAACGGAGAAGAATCATTTGTTCCGTATGAAGAAGAAATCGAGATCCCCGTGTACGTCGAAGAAGAGGTAACAGAGATGCCGAGGGCCGGGATGCCTGAGGCTGAGATTAAAACACGGATAAAAGATTTCCGGGAAGTCGAGCTGGGCTATGATCACGAAAGTGCCGCAAGGGAGGCAGGAAGGTGCCTGCGCTGCGATATTGAAATCGAGGAGTAAGCTCTTTTTACAAAAAGGTGACATATGGAAACAAATACCGAAAAAGTCAAGATTGTCCTGGACGGCAGGGAGTGCCGGGTGGATAAGGGCCTTACCGTGCTGGAGGCTACCCGGCAAAACGGCATCCATATTCCCACCCTTTGTCACCATCCGGCTGTTTCCGCCTGGGGCGGGTGCAGGATGTGCGTGGTTGAAATAGACGGTTCGCCCAGACTGGCGGCAAGCTGCGTAACACCCGTGCGCGACGGAATGGAAGTTGTGACCTCGAATGAGAGAATAACTGAAAGCCGAAGGTTGATACTGGAATTTCTGTTTTCAGAGAGAAATCATAACTGCATGTTCTGCTCCCAAAGCGGCGAGTGCGAACTTCAGGACATGGCATATGATCTGCAGATGGATCATCTTTCCGTTTTTTCCTCATTTGATGAATTTCCCGTTGATATTACGAATGAATACATGGGTCTTGACCATAACCGGTGCATACTGTGCGGCAGGTGCGTGCGTGCCTGCGCCGAGATCACGGGCGCGCATGTGCTGGATTTTACAAGCCGGGGCCCAAATACACTGATCGGTTTTGATTTAAACGAGACAAGGGAAAATTCCACCTGCTTTAAGTGCGGCGTATGTATGGAGGTCTGTCCTACCGGCGCGATATACAACCGGCTGCGGACGCATTCTGCAGTCACGGGGCATAGCAAGGAGGCATGGGAAAGTATAGATTCTGTATGCCCGCTTTGCGGACTGTTATGTCCTACCACCTCTACTGTTTGTGACAATACCCTGCTTACGGTTGAAAGCAGCGCCCTGGGCGATGTCAGCAGGGCGGACAGGGGGCAGTTATGCCGCAGAGGACGCTTCGAAGTGCTCGAATCCCCCGGCGAGCGCGTGTTTGATCCTATGATAAAAGATGATGCAGGCCGCTGGGCAAAAACAGACTGGGAAAACGCCCTGGGCCATGTTGCAGAAATATTAAACCATATGCGGGATACGCATGGCGGAGGATCTATTTTCGGGCTGGTTTCAAGCATGTGCGCCAACGAGAATCTTATGCTTTTCAGGGACCTGATGACACGGGCATGGAGTGCGGGCTACGTGGACACTTTTGACGGAAACTGCTGGCGAAATATTTTAAATGCCCGGGACAAAACAGCGCTGCAGATAAGAGAGATGTCTGTTGATTCAATTTCAGAGGCGGATTTCATTCTTGTGATCGGCGAACACGCATTTGAGAGCCATCCTGTTGTACCGGCAATTATAAATAAAAAGGTGCTGGACAAAGAGGCGGAAGTGGCCGTGGTGGGTTCGGGCGATTTTCATATGCCGCAGATAAATTATCGCCTGCCTGTAGGGGAGGAGGATATTGAGGCAACTGTAAGGGCTATGCTGAAAAAGGTTCTGACTTTGATCCGCCCGGCTGTCAGCTCTTTGGAGCTGAAGAAATTTCAGGCGGCCGGCAGGCAAATTGACAGCGCCGAAATTCTCGAAGAGCAGGGTCTGGACCAAAAAGAACTGGGAGATTTTGACGAGATTGCAAGGAATTTTGCAAAAGCAGCAAGTCCGTTGGTATTAATCGGGGCCCGCTCCAATGGTATCCAGGGCGCCCCGGGCCTGAAAGACGCTATTCGGCTGGCTTTTGCCAGGAATACAGGTTCGGGCAGGCTTCCTCTTATCATTTTCAAACCATTTGGCAACAGCGCAGGTGCATGGAAACTGGGAGCGGCGTCTCCGGTCCCGCCCCCGGCGCACGCCGGCTGGAAAGCCGGATTAGTCATGGCGGCTAACGGGGAGACACCGGGGCGGATGGTTGCGGATAATTTTGACATGCTGGAATTTCTGGCTGTTTTCAGCCCCTTTTTCCCGAAGGGCGCCCTGGGGAAAAAGGCCAATGTGATTCTTCCGGTTCCCTTGTGGATGGAGGAGGACGGCTCCTATACATCAATGGACGGCCGGGAGGTTATTTTCAAAAAAAGGGTTCTCGATGCCCCTGCAAATGTCAAAGACAGCAGGAAGGCGATGATCGCGCTGGCCGAAAAGGCCGGAGTGCCCCTTGAACACCACGACCTGAATGAATTGCAGGAAAAAACAAGGGTGCTGATAATTGAAGAATAAAACCCGCAGCAGGGAGGATACCTATGGAACGGCCCAGGATTGCCACTGTATGGCTGGAAGGATGCGCCGGGTGCCACATGTCTTTTCTTGACAATGATGAGGCCCTGCTTGAGATCCTGCCGCAAATCGAGTTGATTGACAGCCCGATAACCGATTTCAAACACTTTGATTTCAGGGATGCAGATGTCGGTATCATAGAAGGTGCCATCGGAAACGATGAACAACTCGAAATTGCGCGCCGGCTAAGGCAGAGATGCAACATTCTTGTGGCCTGGGGGGATTGCGCAGTTTTCGGCGGTATCAATACGCTGCGCAATAACATCGCCACCCGGGATCTTCTTTCGTATTGTTATGTGGACTCACCCAGTACCGTTAACGGGGCCGTTCCTGACAGCACAGAGCTTCCAAAGTTGCTGGAAAAGGTTCTGCCGGTCAATCAGCTGGTAAAGGTCGATGTATACGTGCCCGGATGCCCGCCTTCTGCTGAAGCCATAGCTTACAGCCTCACGGAAATCCTCAAAGGGCGGATTCCGGTGCTGCCGGGCAGCATGATTCATTTTGATTAAGACAAGGAGGCGGGATAAATGGAAGCCACGCGGAAAATAACGATTGATCCGATAAGCCGCATTGAGGGACACGGCAAGGTTGTCATTAACCTTGATGAAAAAGGCGACGTCAAAGATGCAAAATTTCATGTCACCCAGATACGGGGGTTTGAGAAATTCTGCGAAGGCAGGCCGTTTGAGGAAATGCCGGTCATAACCCAGCGCATCTGCGGCATCTGTCCCGTCAGCCACCAGCTTGCATCAGCCAAGGCATGTGATGCGATTCTCGGTGTAAAGATTCCTGAGACCGCCGCATTATTAAGAGAATTAATGCACATGGGGCAGTTTATTCAGTCGCATGCCCTGCATTTTTTTTATCTGGCCAGCCCGGATCTGCTGCTGGGCTGGGACGCGAATCCGGCGGAGCGCAATGTGGTCGGTGTTGTCAATAAATTTCCGGAACTTGCCACAAAAGGTATCCGCTTGCGGAAATTCGGCCAGGAAATAATCAAGGCGCTCGGGGGCAAAAAGATACATCCCGCCTTTTCGGTTCCCGGCGGTGTAATCAATGGGCTTTCAAGGGCAAAGGCCCGGGAGCTTGCCGACGGATTTGAAGAAGCCTATGGCACCTGCAGGATAGCCATTGATACTATAGGAAAGTGGGTGGGCGATAATCTGGAGGAAGCGCAAAAATTCGCCAATTTCAGGTCCAATTATGCCGGGTTGGTGGATTCAGAAGGGCGCCTGAATCTGTATGACGGGCAGATGCGCATTGTTGATCCTGACAGAAGCATTTTGGCCCAGTTTGATCCTGCTGACTATCTTAATTATATAGGCGAACAGGTTGAGCCCTGGTCTTATCTGAAATTTCCGTTTTTCAGGGATAACGGATTCCCTGACGGGTGCTACCGGGTCGGTCCCCTTGGGAGGATAAATGCGGTCGATGCAATAGCCACGCCCATGGCAAACGAGGAACTTCAGAGATTCAGGGAGAAATTTGACAGGGCGGATATCAGGGGCGGCTCCCTTTTGTATCATTATGCCCGCATGATAGAGCTTTTATACTGCCTGGAAAAAGCCGGGGAAATTTTAAAAGATGAGCGGACCTATGGTTCTGATATTCGCAAAACAATGCATCCTTCAAACAATAAAGGCGTGGGAGTAATAGAAGCACCGAGAGGCACCCTTATTCATCATTATGAAGTTGACAAATACGGCGCCCTGACAAAGGTTAATCTTATTGTGGCCACAGGCCATAACAACATGGCAATGAATAATTCAGTAGGTCTTGTGGCAAGGCAATATATACGTAACGGCGACGTACAGGAGGGTATTTTAAACCGTATTGAAGGGGCTATCCGCTGTTATGATCCATGTCTTTCCTGTTCCACGCATGCCCTGGGACAAATGCCGCTTCGCGTGGAAGTGCTTTCTGCAAACGGGGATCTCATCCATGAATTGCAAAAAGATCCGGAGGGATTGGGATATGCCTGAAGCCCAAAACAATGATTCAGGAATCCTGATAGTCGGGTTTGGAAATACCCAACGCAAAGACGACGGAGTCGGCCCTTATGTAGTCAAAAAACTCAGTGACATGATCAAGCCTTTGGCCGGGATCAGGTTTATGCATGTTTCCCAGCTCACAATTGAAATGGTAGAAGATTTTTATGCGGCTGATGTGCTGATTTTTGTCGACGCCACAGTGGACCGGCTGGAAAATGGGTGGCGGTGCGTCAAAATGATGCCGGATTTAAGCCAGGCAAATTTTCAGACGCACCATTTAAGTCCGGGGTTCTTGCTGGGGCTGCTCCAGGCCTTGTATCAGCACAGTCCCATGGCATGGCTAGTGGCTGTGCAGGGAGAGGATTTCGGATTCGGCCATGAAATTACGCCTGATGCAAGGACAAGGGCTGAGGGGGCGATGGGAAAAATCATTGAAACAGTTGAAACTATCCGAAAAAAGGAGTAGTAAAAATGAAGACCCAGCCGGATATTCTTGTAATTGATGATGACAAGGATCTTGTGGAAACAATCAGGGTCGTCCTTGAAAGTCAGGGATATGAGGTCCGAAGGGCCTATAACGGCAAGGAGGGCCGGCTCCAGATTGAAAAGAAGATCCCGGACCTGATAATATTAGACGTCATGATGTCCACTGATACCGAAGGCTTTGATCTGGCCTACAAGCTGAAGCAGAGCAAGGACTATAAGACTATTCCGATTTTAATGCTGACATCCTTTCCCAGCAGTGGTATGGTAGAAAAAGGGCCTGAAAAATTTCAGCACATTATGGGCGAGGAGTGGCCCGTTACTGAATTTCTCGAAAAACCTGTGAACCCCGATGACCTGATTGCCGTAATAGAAGAGGTTCTTGCCGAAAAAAAAGAGTGATCAGGACGCCGGCGGCACAGCAAGGGTGCTGACACATGGCCGAAGGTCATGAGCTGATAAAGGCGCAGCTGTTTTTCCGCAAGGAACTCATGGAAAGGGTCCAGTGGTTTATCCGGCTAAGGTGGACAGCCGCCGCCGCTGGCTTGGTCGCGGTCTGGATCGCATATATATTAGGCTTCCCCATTGCTGTAACTCCCGTTACCGCTCTGCTTTTATTTTGCGCATTATACAACACCGGATTTTCTTTTCTGCTGCGGACCCTTCAATCCTCAGGAACATCCGATGTAAGGCATTATGTCGTATTTGCCCATGCCCAGTTCGCCCTGGATTTTCTGGCCCTGTTTGGTATTATTTTTTTTACCGGCGGGCTTTTCAGCCCTGTTCTGATATTCATATTTTTCCATATAATGCTCACAGGTATCCTCCTGGAACCCTTGAGTTGTTATATTTATTCAGCGGTTGTGCTCCTTGCCGCCGGATTAATGATTTTTCTGCAGGTTACCCGGGTGCTTCCGCCTGGCCCTCCGTTACTTGAACATCCATTCCTTCACGCTCAGATACGTTTTGCAGATATGGCGGCTGCATACGGTATTTTTGCCGCTGCAGTGGTGGTTACGGCTTATCTTATCACTACACTTAAAATCAGCCTTCGCACCAAGGGCAGGGAACTTCTTTCCGTCTCCAGGCAGCTCGATTTGAGCAACGCAAAGTTAATGGCGCTTTACGGGATGGTAAAGGAAATGCATATGTGTTCAGATCTGCAGGCGCTTGCAGATTCTGCCGCCAGAAACGCGGCCATTATCATGGGGGTTAAGGCCTGTTCCATAAAACTTCTTGATGAACAAAGACGAAACCTAAGGTTTGTTTCAACCTACGGCCTGAGCGAAGATTATGTTTCAAAGGGCCCCATTGATATTGAAAAAAGCCTTGTCAATCTGCGGGTAGTGCGGGGGGATAAGATCAGCATAGGCCGCGTGGATGAAACCTACGCCTTTCAGTATCCGGAAGACATCGTAAAGGAGAACATTTCGTCTTTGATATGCCTGCCGCTGCGCGCTGAAAAGATGATTACAGGTGTGTTCTGCATATACAGCGGGGAAGCTGATTTTTTCACACAGCAGGATGTGGATTTTTTTTCCCTTATGGCGGATTTGACAGCCCTTGGCATTGAAAATATAAAAACCCAGGAAAACAAGACCTGGTTTTTGAGAAAGGCGGCCCATCAGCTGCGCTCACCGCTGAACGCAACCCACAGCATGCTTGACACGCTTTTAAGGCAATATCAGGGGCCCCTGAATTCCAGCCAGAAGGGGGTGCTCGAGCGATGCATGACCCGGATCAGTCTTCTGGCGGAGATGGTCGGGGATCTGCTGAAAATCGGCATAAAGAGGGCTGATATACGCAGGCCTGATTCCACGGTTGTTGATGTACAAAAAAAGTTAAAAGAAGTTGCCGGCCTTTATCAACCGAGGGCCTATGAGAAAAATATCGGTTTTAACCTTCAAATCGATGATGCCGTACCCGGGGTCAAGGCAGACCCGCAGCTTTTTGACAACCTTTTTTCGAACCTTATTTCAAACGCAGTCAAATATACCAATCCCGGAGGCAGAGTGGATATTGCTCTTGGCGTTGAGAATGAAAGTCATATCCTTTTTGAAGTTTCAGATACAGGCATCGGCATTCCTGAACAGGATTTAACAAATATTTTCACTGAATTTTACCGGTCAGAAAACGCAAGGGCATATACGGAGAAGGGTACAGGCCTGGGCCTGGTAATTGTCAAGGAAGTAATGGACGCGCTGGGGGGTACGGTTACGGTTGAAAGTCCGGCCGGCAAAGGCGCAAGATTTTTCTGCCGTTTCCCTGCAGCGCAGTAGCTGCTAGCATATTCTCGGCAGTTGTTCGCCCGTCAGCATGTCCACTATGCGTTCGCCGCTGATTTCGGTTTCCATAACCACGGTTCCGGGATGCGTTGAAACCACATCACCTATGATGCATGCGTCTGCACCAAGAGGGTCGTGCTTTATTGCCGCAAGAACGGCTTCGGCATGCTCTTTTTTGACAACCGCGATAAGCTTGCCTTCATTTGCAACATAAAGCGGATCCAGACCCAGAAGTTCGCACAGGCCGGACACGGCTTTATTTACCGGTATGACCGATTCCCGTATGCGGATGCCGCAACCGGAGTGTTGGGCAATTTCATTTAAGGCGGTTGCCGCCCTCCCCTGGTTGGATCGCGCAGCACACGGATGTCTTCTTTTGCTGCCTTAAGCATGTTTTCCACGAGATGGTTCAAAGGCGCACTGTCGCTTTGAATCGGCGCGTCAAATGACAGGCCTTCTCTTTGGTTTAAGATTGTTATTCCGTGATCCGCGATTGTTCCGCTAAGTATGATCCTGTCTCCCGGACGGGCGTTTGCCCCGGAGATATTAACGCCTTCAGTGATGACACCCATGCCTGAGGTATTGATAAATATTTTGTCTGCCGCGCCCCTGGGCACGACCTTGGTGTCGCCGGTGATTATTTTAACACCTGCTCTGTGCGCGGCTGCGGCCATGGATCTTACGATTGTTTCAAGATCTTTTATGAGAAAGCCCTCTTCTATGATAAGACCCGCGCTTAAATACAGGGGCCGGGCACCGCACATGGCGATGTCATTTACAGTTCCGTTTACAGCCAGTTCTCCGATGTTGCCCCCCGGGAAAAACAGGGGATCAACGGTGTAGGAATCTGTTGAAAATGCCATTTGTCCGGCTTTTACCTCAAAACAGGCGCCGTCATCAAGGCGGGAAAGCATTGTATTGTCAAATGCGGGGACCATAATTTCAGAGATCAGGCGGTTTGACATTCTGCCGCCGCTGCCGTGGTCCAGAAGAATCCTTTCGTTTTTCATTTATGTCCTCTTTTTTCCATTTCCGGGCCTTTGTACTTGTAATAGGCCGCGCACGCCCCCTCGCTGGAAACCATGCAGGGGCCGACCGGATTCAGGGGGGTGCATACTCTGCCGTAAAGCCGACATTCCGGAGGGGATATCCTGCCTGTAAGAATATCCCCGCAGGCGCAGCCCTTTGGCAAAACAGTTTCAGATACGTTTATTTCAAACTTTTCGCATGCGTTAAAATCAGCAAATGTCGGGCGGAATGACAGACCGCCGTCTTTTATTTCACCAAGCCCCCTCCATACAGCATCGCAGGGTTTAAACACGGTTTCCATTACCCTGCGGGCTTCTGTGTTGCCGTTTTCAGACACAGCTCTTGTGTAGGCATTTTTAAGGGCCGGGGTTTGGGTGGTGATCATTTCCGTGAGCTTCAGAAGGGCGGTCATTATATCCACAGGCTCAAATCCCGCGATTACCGAAGGCAGGCCGTATCTGTCAAAAAATTCCCGGTAACCGTTTTCCCCGATTACCACGGAGACGTGGCCTGGCAGTAAAAATCCGTCAATACGGATGCCAGGTGTGTTTACCAGTGCCTCCAGGGCGGGGGGCACAAGTTTGTGCGCGCAATAGACACTGTAGTTTTCAAGCCCTTCCTCTTTTGCTGCAAGGACCGAGGCGGACACTGTAGGGGCTGTGGTTTCAAATCCTATGCCCAGAAATACCACCTGCTTTGAAGGGTTAGCCCTTGCAATGTCAAGGGCACCCATTGTGGAATAAACAACCCTGATATCGCTGCCCGAGGCCTTTTTTCCCTGCAGCGATGAATCCGAGCCCGGCACCCGCATCAGATCGCCGAAAGTGGCTGTAATTACATCCTTCCGGTTTGCAAGTTCCATAAAGGCGTCAAGGTCTTTCTGGTCGGTTACGCATACCGGGCAGCCCGGACCGGAGATCAGCGAAAGGTGTTCGGGCAGCAGGGATCGTATGCCGTGTCTGAAGATTGATACCGTATGCGTGCCGCAGACCTCCATAATGCGCATTTCTTTTTGACAGGTTTCTTTTATTCTGTCTGCAAGATTTCTGCACAGTTCCGGGTCGCGGTATTCTCTTGCATATTTCATGGCTTGTTTACGCTTTGTATTTTATTATCTCCGCCGCCACCGCCGCCTGACCAAGCGATATACCTCCGTCGTTTGCAGGCACGAGGCTGTGAGTGTATACCTCAAAACCGCGCTCTTCCAGCATGCGCATCAGGCCTTTTAGCAAAATGACGTTCTGGAATACCCCGCCGCTTAATACTACCCTGTTCAGGCCGTTTTGGCCGCGGATGCGAACGCACAGATCTGAAAAAAGATTGATGAGCGTCTGGTGGAACCTGGTGCTTATCTGTCTGCAAGATATCCTTTTTTCAGAATCCTTTACAACCCCCGCAATTATCGGGCCGACCGGAATTTCTCTGCTGCCGGCTGACGGAAGTTCATAAGGATATATATCTGCACCGGACATGTCATTTTCCGGGGCCATCATTTCCAGTTCCATTGCAGCCTGCCCTTCAAAGCGAACGCGGCTTCGTATGCCGATTATCGCAGCTACCGCATCAAAAAGACGCCCCAGGCTGGAGGTAAGCGGTGAATTTACACCCCTGCAAATCATGCGTGAGATAAGTTCCAGATCACTGCCGGGAATATTTTTGAAAACAGGCAGATCAAGTTTTTCAAACCCGTTTCCAAAGGTATGCTTAAGATATGCCGCAGCCATTCGCCAAGGTTCCTTTATTGCGGCATTTCCTCCCGGCATGGGTGCCCAGGACATATGGGCCGCTCTTTGAAAAGAGGCCATGCTTGCTGTCAGGATTTCTCCGCCCCATATCCTGCCGTCTGTTCCGTAGCCTGTGCCGTCAAACGCCAGCCCTATCACCTCTCCGTCAATACGGTTTTCAGCCATGGAGGATGCAATATGGGCATGGTGATGCTGGATCGGTATCAGTCTGATATTTTGCTGTTCAAGCCCATATTTGGTGCTCATGTAATCCGGGTGCATGTCGCAGGCTATGGCCTCGGGTTCAATGTCGAGGATGCGCTTCATATGGGAAATTGTAAGCCTGAAAAAATCAAGGGTCCGAAGATTTTCCATATCTCCTATGTGCTGGCTGACAAAGGCCTGATCGTTTTTTGTCAGGCAGACGGTGTTTTTTAATTCCGCCCCGCATGCAAGTATCTGCGGAACCGTGTGTTTAAGGAAAACCGGGTTTGGAACATATCCCCTGGAACGCCTTATTATGCGGTGCGCCCCTGCTGCATGCCTTGCAATTGAGTCGTCGCATCTCAGGTATATGTCCCGGTTGTGCATCAGATAAAAATCCGCGATGCCGGAAAGCCTGCAAAGAGCATCACTATTGTCAATTACAATTGGCTCCTCGCTCAGGTTTCCGCTTGTCATGACAAGGGCTGTAAAGCCAGTGTTCATAAGCAGGTAATGCAGGGGGGTGTAAGGCAGCATCACCCCGAAATACCTATTGCCAGGGGATACCTCCTCGGAGATCGGGCTGCTGCCGCTTTTTCTTAAAAGCACTATTGGACGCCGGGGGGATTCCAGCATGGCCTGTTCTTCGGAATTTAGAATCGCGTATTGCCTTATCTGCTCGAGCCCCGGAGACATCATGGCAAAGGGTTTTTCCTCCCGGAGCTTTCTGTGTCTGAGTGTCTTGACTGCGTTGCTGTTTTCAGCATCTGCTGCCAGATGAAAGCCGCCCAGCCCTTTTATTGCAAGAATATATCCTTGTTTTAACAGCCCGGCCGCATCTTTGATCGTATCTTCTGCCTGGAGCCTGGAGCCTGCTGCGTCATGGAGGCTTACATGAGGGCCGCACACATGGCAGGCATTTGGCTGGGCATGAAATCTGCGATCTTCAGGATTTTCGTATTCTGCCCGGCATTTTCTGCACATTTTAAAATTTTTCATAGAGGTGTTGGGCCTGTCATATGGAATGTCGTCTATGATGGTATATCTGGGCCCGCAGTTGGTGCAGTTGATAAAGGGGTATTTAAAGCGGCGGTCCGCCGGGTCGAAAAGTTCTTGCAGGCAGTCTTCACATATTGATATATCCGGGGATATCAGTGTGTTTCGGGATTTATCGGGTTTGCTTTGAAGGATTGAAAAATTTTCAAAACCCACGGGTTTTATTTTATTTTCAGTTATTTCCGTGATTAGGGCCAGGGGCGGCTTCCGGTCATAAACACCACGGATAAAAGCCCCGATATCTTCCGCCCGGCCTTCCACATGTATGATTACCCCAGAGGCGTCATTGGCCACGGTTCCTTTCAGACCGCATCCAAGAGCCAGCTTATAAATAAAAGGCCGGAACCCCACTCCCTGGACAATGCCTTTGATGTGAAGCCTTCTGGCCGAAAGTTGACATGGCATCAGCATATTCCCGAATACAAGAAAAATTCTCATTATCGCGGCTACAGAATTTACCTGTAACTTAAAAATTTACACTTTGTAAATTGTTTCTTTACATATTCTGCGGTCAGCCGGCCGGAAAGTCATCCGGCATGCTGCAAAACACTTTGTAGATCAAGCCTGACACCTGTCCGGCAATCATGGCATACATATTGCTTTTGGGTAGTAACCAGAGGATGCCGGTATGGTGCTGTTGCCGGATATTTTTTTGGACAAGAAGAAAATGGAGGCAATATGGCTGCTAATTTTCGTATAAAGCGACACAGCAGAAGCAAAAATATTTATTTTGATCTTGTCGGGGATTTTGACGGTACCTCTGCAATGGAGCTTCTTCACGATCTGGAAAAGCATGCGCAAAAAGGAACAAAGGTATATGTGAACACCGCCTGTCTTTCCTCAGTTGCTGCTTTTGGTGAGGATTTGTTTAAGAAGCAGTGCCGCCTTTTCAGCAAGTACTGCAACAACCTCGTCTTTACAGGGCGGTATGGCGACAGGATTCAACCCGCTCCATAACTTTCGGATATAACATACAGATTTTTAAAAATATTTCATCTTGATCGGAAAACAGGGGGGGGTGCAATGGCTTCAATTTTAATACTGGATAACCAGCAGAATCGGCGCCAGCGGCTTGCCCGCTATCTTTCAGAAGCGGGGCACACGATCTGCAGCATCTGCGATTCAGACGTTTTTAGCCTGAGGGATCTTTCCGGCTTTGACCTGGCAATTGTCAATTTTTATCCGGATGCGCCCCGGACATGGGATTTTTACAGAAGAATCAAAAATAAATATAAGCATCTGCCGGTGGTGGTATATCTGGAAAACAATTTTGATGCACTTCGAAGTTTAAAACAGGTGATTGCATCGATAACAGGTGAAAAACCGGCAGCCGGGCAATGTATCCCGTGCCGCAGGCAGGCTCAGAACGATGCTCCTGGAAGCATTGCCGGAATAAATTTCTGAATTCCTGTTGCTGCGGGGCGGTGCACGGAAAGGTAAAAAAATGGGCTTTGAAAACATTGAAAGAATGTTTGCGCCCCGGTCAGTGGCTGTTGTTGGAGCCAGCGAAAAGCCTGCAAGCATAGGGGCCACAATAATAAATAATCTGCTTGAAGAAGGTTTCAGGGGTCATGTTTTTCCGGTCAATTCCAATTATGAAAATATTGCCGGGTATCCGGCCTTCAAATCCGTAAGAGATATTCCCTGTAAGGCTGATCTGGTCATTGTGGCAACACCTATCGCGACTGTTGCCAATATCGTAGAGGATTGTGCTGACAGGGGTTTTGGGGGTGCCGTGATCATTTCCGCAGGGGGCAGGGAAACAGGCAAAACCGGGGTTGCGGTGGAGGCTGAAATATTAGAAACGATCCGCGGAAGTGATTTCAGGATCATAGGTCCCAACTGTCTGGGGATTACTTCCAGCCGGGTAAGCCTGAGTGCTGGTATTTGCAGGCGGCTGCCCCTGCCGGGGAAAATGGCTTTTATTTCCCAGAGCGGGGCAATCTGTACGGCTATTCTGGATTTCGCGGCAAAAGAGCATATAGGATTTTCACATTTTGTCAGCCTGGGCTCGATGCTGGACGTGGATTTCGCAGACATGATTGATTATCTCGGCTGCGATTCCAAGGTTGGAAGCATATTGCTTTATTGTGAAAATCTGTCGAGAATTCGAAATTTTATGAGTGCGGCAAGGGCTGTTTCCAGGGTTAAGCCGATTATTGCTTTAAAGGCAGGCAGGACCATTGCAGGAGCATCTGCGGCGGCTGTCCGCACAGGCGTGTCCACAGGTGAAGATGCAGTATATGATGCAGCATTCAAACGTGCCGGTATTATAAGGGTCAAAACTTTTGCCGAACTTTTTGATTGCGCTGAATTTATAGGAAAACAGCGCCCGCCCGGGGGCCATGGCCTTGCTATTCTTACAAATGCGGGCGGGCCTGGCGTAATGGCAGCAGACGCGCTCGGTGATTACGGGATGGCGCCGGTTGGCCTGAGCAGAAAGACCTTGAAAAAACTTGACAATGTCCTTCCGCTAAACTGGAGCCGGTCCAATCCGGTCGATATCCTGGGGGATGCATCAGCGGATCGTTTTTCCGCAGCAGCAGAGATACTGATTGAAGCCCCGGAGGTAAACGGACTTTTGATTATGCTGGCCCCCAGAAATATGAGTATGCCGACACGCGTTGCGCAGGCTCTTGCTGTCCGCTTAGCCGGGCGTGCTTTTCCGATATTTACCGCCTGGCTGGGTGGACTGGATGTCGAAGAAGGCCGGGCTGTTTTCAACAGGGCTGGTATTCCGAGTTTTGATTCCCCTGAACGCGCTGTGCGTGCTTTTGTGGATTTATATCATTATTCCCGGGGCATTGAAATGCTGCAGGAGATTCCTTCCAAATTGCCAGGGGAACAGTATTTCGACACTAAAGCCGCCCGCAGTATCATAGGTGCAGGGATTAGTCGGAAAAACGGACAGTTGTTTGAAAAAGAGACCGAACAACTCCTGGCGGCATACGGTATTTTTGTTGATCCTGTCAAAACGGTTAAAAATTATAAGCTGGCGGTTGGTGTAAAGCGGGACAAGGAGTTCGGACCGGTATTGTTTTTCGGTTTAGGGGGGGAGTTTACGGAAGTTTACAAGGACCGTTCCCTTGCATTGCCCCCCTTAAACCGAGTCCTGGCCAGGCGGATGATGGAGGAAACCAGAATTTATCAGGTGCTGGCAGGGAAGTCCGGCTTTGACCCCGCCTGTACCGTTGAACTGGAAGCCCTGCTCATCCGCCTGTCCCAGCTTGTGACCGATTTTGCAGAAATCAATGAAATTGGAATCAATACTCTTGTAATTCATGAAAATAGGACTGTTGCGGTAAAAGCGCGGGCGGCTGTGTCTTATCCTCCGGTTAAAGCCCCGCTGCATCTTTGCATAAGCGCTTATCCGAATCAGTATGAAGAGGAGATTCATATTGAGGGCGCGGGCAGTTTCCTTATCCGTCCGATTAGACCGGAGGACGCGGATTTGCTGGAAGATTTGTTTAATGCCCTCTCTTCGGCCAGCGTGCACCAACGATTTTTCCAATCCTTAAAACGCCTGCCCCGCCATATGCTGTCAAGCTTTACCCAGGTAGACTATGACCGCCAGATAGCGCTTGTCGCGCTTCGAGAAGACGGGGAACGCGGAAAAATGATCGGGGTCAGCAGGGTTATTATCCAGCATGGTCAGAAATCAGCAGAATTTGCGATTACCGTATCCGATTCCTGGCATGGCAAAGGAATAGGGGCCGCGCTTTTAAAGAAATGTCTCGATATTGCCCGGCAAAGAAATATAGAAAAGATCTGGGCTGTTGTTCTTCCTGAAAATGTAAAAATGATAGCCCTGGGCAGGAAACAGGGTTTTGCTGTCAGGCGCTGCCAGGAGAGCAGCGAATATCTTCTGACTCTTGATTTGAAGGAAAACGTCCGGGAGCCGGAGCATTTTTGTGCAGCAGGCTGAGGATTCAGGAAGCAAAGGAAGACCATAATGTGTCTTGCAATTCCATCCAGGGTAATACGGACTGAAGGCGACCATGCTGTTGTGGATGTTGACGTCATACAGCGGAGAGTTAATATTCAGATGCTTTCAGATGTTTCCGCAGGTGATTATATAATTGTTCATGCCGGCTACGGCCTGGAAAAACTCGATGAACAGGCTGCTGCTGAAACACTCTCCGTGCTGCGGGAGGCACTCGCCTGTGGTGGTGAGAATTTTAAGGCTCAGGGCGGTTAGTGACGATGCGGCTCGGGATACGCAAACGCATATTTTTAAATTTTGTTCTGCTTATCCTTTTGTTCGGGATTTTGTGCGCGGGCCTGGGCGCGTGGCTTATAAACGGCAATATCGTGGATGAAGCGCAGCGGCGGGTGAGTCTGGACCTTCGTTCCGCCTGGAGCGTGCTTAGCCATGAACAGGAGAATCTGCAGCGCTTTGTAAGCGTTCTTTCCACAGGCAAGAGGGTGGAAAATGCCTACAATGATCCTGCTTCAGGTGCTTTCCGGGCGGATCTGGAAAAGGCTCGCCTTCAGGGCGGATTTGATTTTTTTTCCATAACAGACAGCAGCGGCATGGTGATTCAAAGGACCGTGTCTCCTTATAATACAGGGGATTTTCTTTCCAATGATCCTTTTGTTTCAAGGGCCCTTAAAGGAGAGACAGTAAGCGGGTTTGCAGTTTTAAGCGCGCAGAGGCTGCGGGCTGAAGGCGGCAACCTGGAGGAACGGGCCTTTATCGTATTCAAACCCACGCCGATGGCAAAGCCCAGATCCAAAAATTCCGAATCTTCTGGTTTATGTTTGATTGCAGCAGCACCGATCAGGGATGAACAGGGCGGTATAATGGGGGCGATTTATGCGGGCTGCCTTCTTAACCGGAATTATAACCTTGTGGACAAGATACGCTCCATTGTATTTGAAGACAAGCTTTACAATGGGAAACACCTGGGTACAGTTACAATTTTTCAATGGGATACGCGTATTGCCACAAACGTTGTAAATGAAGAAGGCAACAGGGCTATCGGCACCCGGGTGAGTGTTGCAGTTTATGATCGTGTCCTGGAAAACGACCGGAGTTTTTATGACCGCGCCTTTGTGGTCAATGACTGGTATATCAGCGCCTATGACCCGATCCACAACCTGGAGAACGAACCGGTGGGGATCCTTTACGTGGGTGTGCTGGCGCAAAAATACGATGATCTGAAAATTTCTCTCTGGAAACTTTACGGTATCATTTGCCTGGTGCTCTCCCTGGTTGTCATAGGGGTGGGTATTATTTTTTCTCAGCGGCTGACAAGTTCTGTCACCCGTTTGGCCAATGCCGCCGGAAAGGTTGCGGCGGGCAATTTTTACATGAAAGTTCCCGAGCCGTCTCAGAATGACGAAATTCTGGATCTAACAAGATCCTTTAACGCCATGGCCATAAGCCTCCAGGAAAGGGACGAGAAAATACAGGCGGCCCGAAGGGAGCTGGAGAAAACCAATGAGTCACTTCAGCGGTTAAACGAAAGCTACCTGGATATGCTGGGATTTGTTTCCCACGAACTTAAAAATACGCTGGGAGTGATTTATACCTCGGCACAGGCCCTGGAAAAGGGATTTGCAGGTGAGCTGCCCCCTGCCCAGGAAACGCTTGTTAAAAACATTTCCAGAAGTATTCATACAGCAGTGGTCATGACGCGCAACTATCTGGATCTTTCGCGCATAGAAAAAGGGGAAATGAAAGTCGAGGCAAAAAAATTTGAACTTATAAAAGAAGTGCTGAATCCTTTGCTCGAAGAGTTAAGCCCCGCTGTAGAAGAAAAGCAGATGATGGTAGAAAAAAGATTGCCTGAAACCCTGAATGTTACGGCAGATCCTGAATTGATTCGTATAGTATTTAAAAACCTTCTCGACAATGCTGTAAAATACGGCAAGGAAAAAGGGGTTATCAGGCTGGGCTATGAGCGGGAGGGTCAAGTGCACAAGTTTGAAGTCTTTAACGAGGGCATGGGGCTTGAGCAGGAACAAATTTCAAGGCTGTTTACCAAGTTCGTGCGTTTTGGCAGGGATTATCAGAAAACGCGCAGCACCGGCCTTGGGCTTTTTATTACAAAGGAGATTCTTGCCCGCCACGGGGGGACCATTTATGCAGAGTCAGAACCCGGCCTGTGGATTCGATTTGTTTTCACTATCCCTGCGCATTTTCAATCAACCGGCGCTGAGGATTTAAACAGAAAAAACAGCCAAAGGGGGAGATTATGAGCAACAGCAATAAAGGGAAAAGAAGGGTTGTATTTCGCCTGAGCGCACCGGATGCCAGAGAGGTTTTCATTGGCGGAAGTTTTAACGGATGGGATATTCAAAAACATCCTTTGAAAAGAAAACCCGGCGGGTTCTGGGAAAAAACCGTTATGCTGGCCCCGGGCCGCTATGAGTACAAGTTCAGGGTGGACGGCATCTGGAGGAGTGATCCGGCCAATGGTAAGTGTTGTGACGACAGATTTGGAGGTCTTAATTCCGTTGTTGAAGTAGTAGATGCAGGGCCAGCGGCGTTGCATACAGGAAGGCGAGAGAAGAGCAGCGCGGAAAAAATATTACGTTCCGTAGTATAGCCGATAACAGGCCTGGAGGCGCAACCAGGAGGCTTTTTTGCTAAAACGGCAGGGGTTTATAACCCCTGCCGCTGTCATGCATTGTTTTATATGTTGCAGGCCTTAATCACATCCGCGATTTTTTTAAACACGTCGGTCAGGCGAAGTATTCCCACGATATCCTTGCCGCGGGTAACCAGGAGAGATTGACGATGTCCGATAAGAAGCTGGATAATGGCTTCATTGAGCGGTGCGTCTTCAGAAACGTATTCTCCCTTGGTCGGAGTGTGCATGATATTTTTAACTTTGACTTCCGCAGCTTTTTTGCAGATATCCTGCATGGGATTTTCAAGAAGTCCCAGTTCATCGATAAGGTTGCGGATATAGTCCGCATTGATATAGAACTGGTCAAGCTCGTTGAAATTGCCCGCCCCGGTATATTTTGGTTCAAGTCCTTGTAATATGTCGTGGAGGCTTAGCTTGCCGACAACTTTTTTGTTCTTGTCATATACCAGAATTGCCCTGTGCTGATATCTGCTCTGGTTGAAATTCTGCTGGGCCTGTTCCAGGGCAAAAACCGCCTCTGCCAGGTTTGCTTCTTCCGAGACAATAGCATAGTCTTCGAGCGGGACCATTATTTCCTTGACCTTAATTGCTTCCACCTTCAGCCTCCATTAATTCAGATTTTTATGTAAAGGGATTATTGTCTTCAATTGCCTCAGGGCTTTATTCAGACTCTGTTACAATTTATGCCGGAAACGGCAAAAGCTGCCAGTAGCCTAATATTACCCAGAACCACAGGACTAACAGGGAAAGCACCATAATGATCGCCCCGTGCTTGAAGAAGTCCTGAATGGTGATTAACTGCTCTCCTGTTTCATAATCCTTGGCCAGGGCATAAATAATGGCGTTGTTTGGCGTGCCGATAACCATGGCGTGTGCAAATGATGATGCAAACGAGGTTGCCAGCCCCACCATTACAGGGGAGGCTTCCGCCATTGTGGCCATGGGGATAACCACCGGCCCGATGGAGGCCACTGCAGCGCCGTCGCTCATAAAATTTGTCAAGATGCCTACAAAGGCCGACACTGCAATGCTCAGTCCTACCCCGCTACTTGTCATTACTGCTGGCAGTGCGTTTACAAATATATCCGCGATCCACATCGCAGCACCTGTTACAGCAAGTCCATACCCCATGGCGCTTGCTGCTGCATACAAAAATACCACCTCCCAATGGATGCCGGCTATGTCCTTCCAGCGCAAAATGCCAAGGATGTTTAAGGCCACCAGGGCGAGGATAACAGGTCCGCCCATGCCGAAAATACCGGATAAGGCCGACCATGCAATAATTAAAAGGATAAGTACCACAGCGGTTTTATATTCATCACCGGTCATTTTACCTATTTTGTCCGATTCGCGCTTCACTGCCGCTGATACATTAAGCTCCCTTATCGTCGTCTTGTTGCGGCCCCAGAGATACCAGTGCAGGCCGACAACAAAAGCCATTACCGGTACAAAAGGCAGACCGTACATTACCCACTGGCCAAAGGTAACATTAATTCCGTAATCTTTTAAAAAACCGATCATGATGACGTTTCTGCCGCCTGCTGCGGGAGATCCGGGTCCGCCTACGTTGCATGCGTAATTGAGCGTAAGCAACATCATTACTACAAGCGCCTTGTCTTTTGCTATGCCGCCCCCTCTGACCGCGCCCATGTATACCATCATGAGCACAGGCGCTATAAATGCGATAATTGCATGCTCTGACAGAAACGAGGCTGTCACGGCCACCATGGGGGCGAAAATCAGGCACATCCGCTTAAGGGAGGTGCTCGGCTTCAAAAGCAGAATACCGATACGCCTGTCAAGCCCTGTTTTGGATATGGCCGCGGACATGGCAAGAACTCCGAATATAAAAAATACCGAGTCCGTGGCATATGCACTTGTCACCCCGCTCGGGGGCAATACCCCGAACCAGTACATCAGGACCCCCACCAGGAGGGCCGCCACCCCGATCGGCACTGCGCCTGTAGCCCAGAAAAGGGCGGCCACAATTAATACGCCTATCATTATCTTGGCTTTTCGGGCGGTTTTTAGTATAAGTTCATCTTTGGTTTTATATTTAAGCTTGGCTGTTTTAGCATAATATTCTGCCGGCACTTCTCCTTCTTCAAGGCTGCGGTACTCAGAATATCCCATTATCAGTTCATCCCTGGGGCCTCCTTTTTCTGCTGAAACAAGCTCTACCAGCCTGTCAGTGGCCGGCATGAAATACATCAGGGCAAACAGAAGGGCCCCCAGGATAATAATGCCGGGCCTTCTTCCCTGTACGCCCATGAGCCAGTTTTTAAACGTTGGCTTTTCAATATGGGGGATCTCCTGGCGCTGCATGGCGTAGCGGTATTCCCGGCGGGCCGCCTCTATTTTTTCGATCATTTCATCTATGGGGGTGGGCTTCTGCAGGTAGGCGAATATGTCATGCTGCCCCGCCTCCCTGGCGGATTCAATGCCGCCATAGCCGGTCAGCATGATTATCTGAACTTCGGGCCTGATTTTTTTCAGCTCGCGCAGCGTCTGGAGCCCGTCCATATCAGGCATTTTCTGATCCAGTATTACTACTTCCGGATCTTCATGGCGCACCATCTTGATGGCATCTTCACCGTTGTTTATGTCCAGGACATCATAGCCGCGGGCTGAAAGTCTCTTGCGCATGGTATTGCGGAACCCGTCCTCGTCGTCGACAAGCAGAATTCTGGGCCTTTCCTCAACTGCAGGTTTTCCGTTTTCAGCCACCGTTAACCTCCAATTTTAATGATTTACAGTAAATCACATCCCGGGTCATGCATCGGGAAGTCTGCCTTCTTATATGTTTGTCAGGGCCTTTTGTTGCAAAAATTATTCCGCTTTTGTTTTATCAGGTGATATATTCGATTCGGGCACTGATATGGTTGACAATTGTCAAGAGAAAAATAAGCCTTCCATCCAACTTTTTTTCAGCGGTCCTTGTCGCGGATTTATTCCAAGGCATTTAAAGAGGCGGAACCTTTTTGCGACGGTTGATCACTCTGATATT
>JAIPDS010000107.1 GCA_021737565.1 Desulfobacteraceae bacterium
ACATCGGGGCTTTTTTATGACACAATTAACCATGATGGCGCCGTAAAAAGTCCAATATCTGCGTTACGCGCAATTTCTCAGAATTTCACGTACGGCTAAGTACGCTGCATTTTTCGAAATTGCGCAAGCCTTGATCTTGAACTTTTTCCGGCGCCATCTAGAGTCAGACTTTTTACAAGTGCATCATATTTTGTCAATTACAAGTTTCCACGAGTTAGCAGAGTTATGGACAGGCTGTTAAAAGAGAAGTTGATTAAATACTTGTCCGGTTTTGTCACCCAAAACCGGCTTGATACATTTGAGCGGGTTCTGGAGCACAGGACCCGGTATATCACAGCAGCCCTGGAAAATATTTTCCAGCCGCACAATGCCAGTGCGGTGCTGCGCTCCATGGACTGCTTCGGGATCCAGGACGCCCATATCATTGAAAACGATTATGAATACCGTATAAATCCGGATGTGGCCCTGGGCGCCTCCAACTGGTTGACCCTTATCCGGTATAATTCAGGTCCGGACAATACAAATGCCGCCATAGCCAATCTCCGGTCTCTTGGTTACCGTATAGTTGCGACAGCTCCGCATGTCCGTAATGTATCCCTTCCCGACTTTGATCTTCATAAAGGCAGGGTGGCGCTTTTTTTCGGCACCGAGCTGGAAGGTCTTTCAGAGACTGTTTTGAGCAATGCCGACGAATTTCTTCGGGTACCCATGTACGGCTTTACCGAGAGTTTTAATATTTCCGTGTCAGCAGCCATTGTGTTCTATGAGCTGATCGGGAAGCTAGAGCGTTCGGCTCTTAATTGGCGCCTTTCAGAAGAGGAAAAACAGGAACTTCGCCTTCAGTGGCTCAGGCAAAGCGTGAAGCGTCCGGATCTTCTTATAAGGAGATTTTTAGAAGAGCACCCTGAATCAGCCCCTCAGGCAGGTAAATAAACCGGCCTGAAAGATTATCAAAAGCTCTTTATTCCCGGTTTATCATGGCCGCCAGATATCCTGCGCCAAAGCCGTTGTCAATGTTTACCACGGCCACGTTTGAACTGCAGGAGTTTAACATGGCAAAAAGGGGGGTAATGCCGCCAAGGCTTGCCCCGTATCCTATGCTTGTGGGCACTCCTATAACCGGCCGGTTTACAAGCCCTCCCACAACGCTTGGAAGAGCTCCTTCCATGCCTGCCACCACTATGAGTACCGAGGCGCGTTCGATCGCCTCCTTGTGGGCAAAAAGCCTGTGGATTCCCGCGACTCCGACATCGTAGATTGTCTCTGCCCTGTTTCCCATTGCCCTGGCTGTCAGATACGCCTCCTTTGCAACGGGTATGTCTGAAGTTCCGGCTGAAAGAACCAGTATAGTTCCCTTGCCGTTGATCTTGGGCGGTTTTTTTTCGTAGACAAGCATGCGGGCATCAGCGTGATATTCGGCCTCAGGAAAGTGCGCTTTTACGTGTTTTGCCTTGTCTGCATCAATGCGGGTCACCAGGATAATGTCTTCGGCGGCCGCCATTTTTTCCATTATTCCAAAGATCTGCTCAGCGCTCTTGCCCTCTCCGAAAATTACCTCAGGAAACCCTTTGCGCAGGGACCGGTGGTGGTCGATATGTGCATATTCAATATCTTCCATGGAAATATAACGGAGGCTTTCCATGGCGGATGATACAGAGTTGCTGCCGTCTGCCACGGATTCCAGGAGTTTTTTTATAGCCTCAAAATTCATGTGTATATATTTATTTCAGTTCCTGTTCGATAATTTCCCCGGAAGAATCAGAGGATTTTTGAGAGCCGGAGTTCTGCTGGTCGTTTTTTCCCTGCATGTCCTCGAGTGCATTGATCATGGCTTCCAAGGCCTGTACCTGATCGTTTATCCTGTTCAGCCTGGTTCGAATATTGCCGGTTTCCGATTTGATCTGCTGTTGCAGTGACCGGTCCAGTTTTTGTATTTTCTGTTCCAGACTTTGCTCAAGTTCTTCTTCATTGATGCGGTTTTGCTGCATGGCGCTGATGCGCCGGTCAAGCTTTTCTATCCTGGAATCTGTTTCCTGTATTTTTTTGTTGGTTTTTTCAATACTTGTTTCAAGGGCCGCGAGTTTTTCCGTTGCACCAGCCAGTTTGTCAAGCCTGTCTTTATTCTGTTTTATTTCGGATCTTACTTCAGACTTTATTTGCGTTGCGTCTTTTTCCAACTTGTCAATACGTCCCTTAAAAGTGGTTTCCAGGTTCGATAGCTTGCCTTCGACACTTTCAAGCGATTTTTCGATACCTTTTATTGCCTCAGCATTTTTTTCGGCATTTTTTTCGGTTTCAAGTATCCTGTTTTTTATCTGGTCCCTTTGTTGGCGCACGAGTTCCGAAATTGCGGTCAGCCGCTCGTCAATTTTTCCTGAAAGACCTTGAAGCCCGGTTTCACTCATGGATTCGAGTGCCGCCAATCGGGTATCCAAGCGATGGTAGCCGAAGAAACCAGCCCCTAGGATTACAAGAATCGCCAGGAGCCATATAAATACAGGCCGCACACCCGGACGTTCGGATTTGCCGGGTTTTTTTATTTTTTCTTTAGCCGGGGTCTCCTCTTCGGGTGGCGTTTCCGGGCCTTTTTCTTCAAAATCTATTTTAAAACCCCTGGGGCCTTCCTGTTCTTCCATGCCTTTGCTTTACCTTATTCCCATTCAATTGTGCTGGGCGGTTTGGAGCTTATATCGTAGACCACCCGGTTTACGCCTTCCACTTCATTTATAATCCTGTTTGAAATTCTGCCCAGCAGGTCATGAGGCAGCTTTGCCCAGTCTGCGGTCATGGCATCAACGCTGGTTACGGCCCGGATTGCGGCGATATTTTCATATGTGCGCCTGTCGCCCATAACGCCTACGGACTTAACAGGCAGAAGCACAGTAAAGGACTGCCAAAGTTGCCTGTAATATCCCGCTTCTTTTATTTCCCCGAGAAGTATTGCATCCGCCTTGCGAAGGACTGCAAGCCTTTTTTCAGTAACCTCTCCTATAACCCGGATGGCAAGACCCGGGCCGGGAAAGGGCTGGCGCCACACCAGTTCTTCGGGCAGATCCAGTGTCTCTCCCAGTTTGCGTACCTCGTCCTTGAACAGGAATTTAAGAGGTTCTATAAGTTTAAGCCTCATTTTTTCCGGAAGCCCGCCCACGTTGTGGTGCGACTTTATTATTGATGTGGGGCCGCCGAAGGCTGACTGCGATTCGATAATGTCCGGATACAGGGTACCCTGGGCCAGAAATTCGGCATTTTTAATTTTTGCCGCTTCCTGCTCGAATACGTCCATAAAGATTTTGCCGATTATTTTGCGCTTCTGCTCGGGATCTGTCACACCCTTTAATGCATCAAGGAAACTTTGCGATGCATCAACATAGTCTATGTTCATTTTTAAATGCTGCGCAAATAGTTTTTTAAGCCTGGCCCCCTCATTGTGCCTCAGCAGTCCGTTGTCAACAAATATGCAGGTTAGCTGATCGCCCACGGCTTCATGGATAAGCCTTGCTGTAACAGAAGAGTCCACGCCTCCGCTAAGACCGAGGATCACCTGCCTGTTTCCGACAGCCTCCCTGATTTCCGCCACGGCCTCGCTGGCAAAAGCCCTCATGGTCCATTCGGGACTGCACCCGCAGACATTGAAAAGAAAATTTTTTATCATCTGCTTGCCGTCAGGGGTGTGCTCTACCTCAGGATGAAACTGCAGGCCGAAAAGCTTTCTTGCATCATCTGCCGCAGCGGCCATGGGCGTGTTCTCGGTGGAAGCGGTGGTTTTGAAGCCTTCGGGTAAACCCGTGATTGCATCCCCGTGGCTCATCCAGCACTGGGTTGTTTTGCCGATTCCTGAAAAAAGCTCGTCCTGTTTTTTGATCTGAAGGCGGGCAAACCCGTATTCCCGTTTTTCAGACCTGGAGACAATGCCTCCCAGCTCATGAACCATGAACTGCATTCCATAGCATATGCCCAGCACCGGTACCCCGAGTTCAAATATTTCAGAAGAGGTCTTTGGGCTGTCTTTTTCGTAGATGCTGGCCGGCCCGCCGGAAAGTATTACCCCCTCGGGGTTTAAGGCTTTCAGGCGTTCAATGTCTATGTCCGGCGGCTCTATCTGGCAGTAGACCTTTTGTTCGCGCACGCGGCGGGCTATTAGCTGATTGTACTGGGAGCCGAAATCAATAACAATTATCATGTTTTTCCCCGGATGTCAGCGGAACGGAAAAGATAAAGGGCGCAAATACAAGCAAATCATTTGATTAAACAAAATTAATATGTTAAAGCAGGCCGAAAATGTCAACGCCAATTTTTAAAAATACTGGGAGACGAGGCTTTTAACCTTTGATAGTCCAGATTTATGAAATCCAGGATCCCCGGGAGGCCGAGAAAATGGTTTCCCTGGGGGTTGATCACGTAGGCAGCGTGCTTGCGGATGCCGATGAGCTAAAAAAGCCGCAATTGCGGGAAGCCGTCTCAGCGGCCGTCAAGGGCGGCGCAAAGAGCAGCCTGATTCCGCTTATAAATGATATGGATCTTATCAGTTCGGCCCTGGACTATTACCGGCCTCATATAGTACACTTTTGTAACAGTGTTTTTGATTCCGCCGGTGGCTGGGAGCATTTATGCGGCCGCTTGATGGCCATGCAGGCAACGGTAAGGCAACGGTTTCCGCAGATTGCAATAATGCGTTCCATCCCGGTTCCTCCGCCGGGCCAGGGGGCAAACCTTCCGGTCCTTGAAATTGCGGCCCATTTTGAACCGCTGACTGATTATTTTCTGATAGACACCGTTATTATGGAGGGCGGATCTGTTGCAGGGCAGCCTGAAAGCGGCTATGTGGGGATCACGGCAAGGACATGTGACCGGGAAAAAGTCGCTGAGCTGGTCAACCGGAGTTCTATCCCTGTTATCCTGGCCGGGGGTCTTTCACCCGAGAATGTAGCAGAAGCTCTAAGGGCGGTCAGGCCCGCCGGGGTTGACAGCTGCACCCTGACCAATGCAGTTGATGACACGGGCGCTTATGTCAGGTTTAAGAAAGATCCCGACAAGGTTGCCCGATTCGTTAAAGAGGCCAGGAAGGCTACCCGTGAAGCGGAAATGTGATACAGAGCATTTAAAGTAACCGTATAAACCATACAATTCAGGAGAGTTTTATAATGTTTGAAAGCGGAGATCTGCGCAAGGGGCTGAAAATAGAGATCGACGGGGAGCCCTATGAAATAGTGGATTTTGAATTTGTCAAGCCGGGCAAGGGCCAGGCTCTATACAAATGCAAGTTGAAAAACATGATTACCGGCGTACAGTTTGACAAGACATATCGTTCCGGCGAGAAGATAAACAAGGCCGATCTTGAAGAGCAGCAGGTGGAATATCTCTACACGGACGGAGAGCACTATTATTTTATGAACAGCACAACCTATGACCAGGAGGCCATGTCCGCCGGGCAGCTGGGGGAATGGGTGAAGTACCTCAAGGAAAATACCAGGTGCGATATGCTGTTCTTCCAGGCAAAGCCCATAGGGATCTCTTTGCCCAATTTTATAGATCTGCGGGTGACAAGTGCGGATCCCTGGGTAAAGGGAGATACGGCATCGGGCGGATACAAGCCCGCAAAGCTTGAGACCGGCCTGGTGGTCCAGGTGCCCCCCTTTGTGGAAGAAGGCGAAAAAATCCGCATTGACACACGCACGGGTCAGTACGTGGAGCGCGTAAAGGAATAGTTTCCCTCTTTATAACTGCGAGATACACCGATGCGCTGATCTGCGCTGCGATCATTTCCTATGATCGCTTGGCAGAGGTATACTGCCGAGTAAGGACAATACCGCATGAAAAACAAAATCCCGGCTTTTTTTTCGATTCTCCTGGTTGCAGCAGTTCTCGTGTATTGCAACCCGGTTTATGCTGACATACCGCCTGATGCCGTTGAAGTCACAACCCCTTCATACACCCCCGCGCCCGGGTCTTTTGATCCCATGTTCGGGGAATACAGATACAATGTAAGCTGGCAGGGGATCCCTGCCGGAAATCTCACACTGGAAGTCAGGCAAAGCGGAGGTGACTACCGAATCCGGGCAAGCGCACGCACCAACCGGTTTGTCGATCTTTTCTACAAGCTCCGGTTTGATACTGCGGCGCTTGTTGAAACAAAAACGCTTCATCCCAAAAGCTCGGTCTACAAGCGGAGAGATGATCGCAGAGAAAAAACGAAAATCGAGTTTTTGCCTGACGGGCAAATCAAATCCCTGCACGTAAACAAACACCGAGGCTATACAGAAAAATACCTGTTTAATCCGAATAATTTCACGCTTGATCCCTTTTCCGCTGTTTTTCTGGCATTGAGCCTTGACTGGAAAGTCGGGGACACCCGCCAATTCGACACCTTTACCGGTAAAAGCCGATACCTGGTGGAATTGACCGCTGTTGAAAAAACAAGCATCGAGGCCGGCGGATCCGGCCGGGAAGTCATAGTTATATCCCCGGAGGTAACCAAGCTAAATGAAGAAGATACTTCTGCTGGAAAAGACGACAAGCTCCACGACGTAAGGATTTACGTCAGTACGGATCCCTCCCGGGAAATTCTTCGGATCGAAAGCGATGTTTTCATCGGAACTGTCAACACCAGGCTGGTCTCCTTTACCTCGCCCGACGGTAAAGTTTCCAGGTCCTATGTCCCTGAAAAATCCACTGAGCCGGACTCCTGGTTCGGTCCGCAACAGCCGGCCATGAACATGGAATACCCCAGATAGCTGCTTACTATTTCTTGGTTCCATGTGTGGATTTCTGCAAAAAAAACAAATCGACTCTTGGCAGATTTTTCGTCTGCGGGCCGTGGGGGCAGCTTGCTCCCTGCTGACCGCTTACGCGCTCAATGCGACTCGCAAACCGCCCCCACGGCCCTTGATCGAGGTTTCTGCAAGCTGGGGGTTTGTTTCTATGGACATTTAAACCCCTGGCTGAAAAAAGATAAATGCATTGGAAACGGGATTTATTATTTACTCAACTTTCGGGGAAGCTAAACAAGCTTTAAGCTTCCGGTATTAAACTCGATTTATTATCATCAAGGCCAAAAAATATGATCGCGGCCCCCATTACGGCATTCATAATAGTCTGTACAACTTTCTCGGAGATTGCTTTGCTCTTGTGTATTGCCGCCATGGCCATTTGCATTATCACTTTCAAGGCATCGATAAACTTGATGTTTTCCATTTCCTCGTTAC
>JAIPDS010000108.1 GCA_021737565.1 Desulfobacteraceae bacterium
CGTAACAGGTGCCGGTGATACGGTAATGGCGGCCCTGGCCCTGTCTCTTGCAAACGGGGCCGACCTGCATACTGCCGCAATCATATCAAACGCCGCAGCAGGCATTGCTGTAGGCAAGGCTGGCACCGCGGTGGTCGAGCCCGCGGAACTGGTAGAAGCGCTTTCCCCGCACGCTGAAGACAAAATTCTCGACAGCATAATGCTGGAAGAACGGTTGCGCCTGTGGCGGATCCAGCAGAAAAAAATCGTTTTCACAAACGGCTGTTTTGACCTGCTGCACGCCGGACACCTCCACATTTTAAACCAGGCCGCATCATTCGGCGATGTTTTGATAGTGGGGATCAATACGGATGATTCCATCCGGAGAATAAACAAGGGCCCGGACCGCCCCCTTATCCCGCAGCAGGAAAGAGCGGCCGTCGTGTCAGCCTTAAATTGCGTAAACGCGGTGATCCTGTTTGACGAAGACACCCCGGTGGAACTGATCAGAAAAATAAAGCCTGATGTTCTTGTCAAGGGTGCGGATTACACGATAGACCAGGTAGTGGGAAAAGAAGAAGTCGAGGCATACGGCGGCCAGGTGCGCCTGGTGGATCTTCTGCCCGACAAGTCGACCTCCTCACTTATTCGGCGAATAAAGGGAAGTTACAGGAATGATTAATTTTCTCAATCTCATATCCTGAATCATTTTGAAAATTTCTCAGATACAGCCCTTCTCATTTTCGACAGTTGCATGTCGCTCCGGCCAGTTCCGCCGTCGCAGGGCCGTTAAGGCCGCGGCGCAGCCCATGAAAAGAAAAAGCGCACCGATTACGAAAACCCCGTAAGCCTCAAGTACATCGCTTCCATAATCTCCGAAATACAAGCTGCTTGTAAAGGTATGCAGAAAAACCGCGGCTGCCAGAAAAGAAAGCGGCACCCATTTTTTCCAGCCCGAAGGATTCATGACCAGTAAATAATAGATAAGGAACCCGTGAGAAAGTATTAATAAAATATAGTGATGCTTCCAGGAGCGCTCCGAGAGAAAAAGCATTGCAAGAAACACCATTGCGAATTCACCCAGGTTTCCCAAATGCCGGGGCTTGCTTTGCGGAGTGCGGCAAAACCAGGCAAGGGCTCCCACTATCGCAAGAGAGGCAGCCTTGACTATATAGGAAACAGTTCTGTGATCAAGAGATACAAGATTGATCTTTAGAGCCTCTGTAATACCCTCTTTTGGTTCTGCGGCAATAGCAACGGAATCTGACAACAGCCTGTAGAAAAGTCCCGTAAAGGACTGATTCAGGTGCTGGGTCTGCATATACCCGGTCGAACTCCCTGTTATAAAAGGATGAATCATCTGCTTATACCATTGCATTACCAGCTCATGATTGAACTCAAAGCCCAGAAAAAGCCCCGGCAATATCCAGCAGAATAAAACAATGCCGGCAATTGAACCTCCGGCGCTGATCCATTTGCGCTTGTATAAAAAATAGGGGATAAAAAGCGCGGGAGTTACTTTAAGGACAGTGGCAAGACCTATGCTTAAACCGGAGAGAAAATCCCTGCCGTAAAATGAGCAAAACATTGCGCAGACTACAAGCCCTCCTATCAGGATGTTTACATTGCCGTGTGTTAAGTCGCTTATAAACACCCGCACACTAAGCACCAGCAATATAAACAACGCCCAGTATGGCATTGACGGGCCGTTGTTTTCGGCGGCCCTTTCAACAGCCCAGAATATAAATATCACTATTGCAAATTTAAAAGCAAACCATGCCAGAGAACCGGCCATAGGGCCCATGGCATGAAAGGGCATAAGAATCATAAGCATAAAGGGAAGGTTTGGATACCTCAATCCTTCAGCCCCGTAAATTGTCTCTCCGTCCAGAAGTAATTCGGTATGCTGGGTCCAGCGCAGAAATGCGGTACGGTCTTCAAGCGCCTTATCAAAGACCTTAATGCCAGACGACAGAAACATGGCAAGAAATGCTATGACCAGAAGCTTTTTAAAAATGCCTTCAGATTTAACTGCCATAAACATCCAAGCTCTATATATGTAATCAAAAAAAACCTTTATCCTGCCGGCCGGAAAGATATCTTTTACAAAACAACCCAAACGCAATCGGATTTAAAATTCAATATCCGAAAAACCGCGGTATGTCAACATTCTTAAGTCACCGGGCCCGCCGGGCAGCCTTTCCTTGACTTATCCCTGAAAAATGCTACACAGATTCAATTAAAACCTGATCACGCAGGATAAGAATGAAACTTGCTTTCTGTCTTTTTAAATATTTCCCGTACGGAGGGCTGCAGCGGGATTTTTTTCAGCTCGCCCGCACATGCCTCCACCGGGGCCACCAAGTGGACGTCTATACGGGTTCATGGAAAGGCGAACAGCCCAATGATCTGAGGGTTTTCATTGTCCCGAACAGGAGGCTTACAAACCACCGCAGATATGTATCCTTTGCCCGGCGGGCAAATAAGCTTATCGCCCAGGAAGGCTATGACGCCGTTGTAGGGTTCAATAAAATGCCGGGCATAGACGTGTATTTTGCCTCAGACTCATGCTATGTGGCAAGAGCAATGGAAAAGAGCTTTCTATACAGGATTTCAGGACGATGCCGGACCTTAACGGCCATGGAGAAGGCGGTGTTTGGCAGAGAATCAAAAACCGAAATCATATCGATCTCGGAAAATGAAAAACAACGCTACATGGACTATTACGGTACCGAGGAAAGCAGGTTTCATTGCGTGCCGCCGGGTATTTCAAAAAAGCGCCTGGCCGCTGCAAATGCCCCGGAAACCCGCAGCGAGCTGCGCCGGGACTTCTCTGCCGAGCAGAATACCCACATTGTATTGATGGTGGGCTCGGGGTTTAAAACCAAGGGCGTGGATCGTGCAATACGTGCTATTTCTGCTCTTCCCGGACATCTGAAGGAAAAAACCCTGCTCTTAATTGTAGGCAAGGGAAAAACCGGGCCTTACCTGAGGCTGGCAAAAAGGCTCGGCGTTTTATCCAATATATATTTTATGGGTCAGCGCGATGATGTGCCACGCTTTCTGGCAGGAGCCGACCTTTTGCTGCATCCCGCCTGTCACGAAAATACCGGCACTGTTTTAATCGAAGCCATGGCAGCGGGCCTGCCTGTTCTTGCAACCGAGAACTGCGGCTACGCATCCCATATTGAGCGGGCCGGCGCAGGAAAGCTGGTGCCTTCGCCATTCAACCAGGAAACCTTAAACAGTATGCTCGCCTCGGTGCTCTCTGATAAACAAATGGAGCAATGGCGAGAAAACGGTAAAAAATATGTAGCGGAAACAGATGTATACAGCATGCATCAAAAGGCGGCGGATGTAATCGAGATGGTGGCTGCAGGTCGGGGCTTTTCATAGAACCCGACAACCGGAAGGCTTGGTTCCAAAATGGAAAAAAATCTGAAACTTTCTGTAATCATACCTGTCTATAACGAGGAAGATACCGTTTTAAACGTAATTGAAAAGGTCCGGGCCGTGGATCTGCCCAAGGAAATTATTGTGGTAAACGACTGCTCGACAGACGGGACCGGGCGGGTGCTTGACAATTATCAGAAAGATGATTCCATAAAAGTTGTCCATCATAATGTCAACTCGGGGAAAGGCGCGGCCATCCAAACCGCCCGGCAGTTTATAACGGGAGACCTGGTGATTATCCAGGACGCTGATCTTGAGTATAACCCTGCAGAATATCCAAGGATGTATAAATTTTTTGTTGAAAATAATGCGGATGCGGTTTACGGAAGCAGATACTCGGGAAACGAGGTCATGGTGGACAGTTTCCTGCATTACTACGGAAACAAGTTTCTTACATTTCTTTCAAATGTTTTCACCAACCTGCATCTTACGGACATGGAAACCTGCTACAAGATGATCCGGGCGGACCTTTTCAAAGAAATTCCCCTGGAATCAAAGTGCTTTGGCTTTGAACCCGAAATTACGGCCAGGCTTGCAAAAAGAAAGGCCCGCATTTTTGAAGTGCCGATATACTATGAACCGCGCATTTATGAGCAGGGGAAAAAAATAGGCTGGCAGGACGGCGTCAAAGCCATCTGGTATATTGTAAAGTTTAACCTTTTTAGAAAATAACAGACATGCCCATAAAAGATTCTGTCGCCGCCATCAGCCGCATCAGGAAAAATAATATTGTAATTAACAAAGATTACGTGAAATTTCTAGAAGAGACTCAGCTTGATTCCTTCGAATCCATATGGAGGCACAAACCCGATGAAACCGTAAAAAACATAAAGCCCAGATCAATAACCCGTTTTACTGTCAAACACGGTGATACTCCGAAAAGCCTGTATTTGAAGCGACACAACCTGGAATTTGCAGTTCCTGCGCGCCTGCTCCGACCGTTTTTGCGCAGAAAGAGCATTTCACAGGGAATTCTCGAATTTGAAAATATATGCGATTTCAGAAAAAGCCGTCTTCCGACAGTCACGCCGGTAGCTGCGGGAGAAAAATTTAACGGATTCTTCCGGGCAAGCTCATTTCTCGTCACCGAAGATTTTTATCCCTATATTTCCCTGGAATACCTGCTTGATCACAGTCCGCATTTTTTTGAAGGCCGGCAGGGCGAGTCGAGAAAAAAAATCCTTATAAATGAAATCTCTGCTCTGGCAAAAAGAATGCATCAAAACGGATTTAACCACCGGGATTTTAATGCAACCCACATTCTTCTGTATTATGAAAACGAATCCGGGCCTCCGGAACTTGCGCTCTTTGATCTGCAGCGGGTTGAAAATCACGGCTTTATAAGGCTCAGGTGGAAAATAAAAAGTCTTGCCCGGCTTAACTACAGCCTGCCTGATGAAATTTTTAACCCGCAGGACCGTATGAACATACTGCTTTTTTATAACGGCAAAACCAGCCCGGGTATTATAGACCGTCTCCAGTGGTTCTGGATAGAGAAAAAAACCGCCCGGATCCGGCGGCATACTGAAAAAAGCAGGGGCAGAAAAAAAGGCATGGAGTAAATTTTATTTTCCCGTTTCTCTTTAAAAATTTAATAAACGAGTAAAAAGACAACAGGTTATCTATGAAACTAAAACATTTTCTGAGAAAACCGGTGTGGTTTTTCCGCGGTGAGATAGATGCTGCACGGCTCAAAAAAGTATTTCCGGAAGATTTCTTTTCCAAAAATCTTCTCCAGCCAGACGAATATCAGCAGTTAAAACCGGTATACGACAGATATATCAAGGATGTCTCCAGCAAGGAGATGGCTGTCTCATGGCAGACTTCGTGTTTTCTGTATGCCGCTGCAAAGACAAGAGACTGCAAAAAAATATTGGACCTGGGAAGCGGATTCAGTTCTTATCTATTTCGTGCTTACGCAATTAATTCCCGAAACGGTGCCGGCATTTATTCCGTGGATGACAACGATTTCTGGCTGGAAAAAACAAGAACGTTTTTAACAGAACATGAAATGCCAGTTGATCAGCTAAGCACCCTTTCCGATTTTGATCAGCAAAACAAATCCGGGTTTGATCTGATATTCCACGATCTGGGAAGCATGGCTACCCGTGCGGAGTTGCTTTCCTTTGCCATTAGCTTACTTGAACCCGGGGGCATGCTTGTTCTCGATGATATGCACAAGACACGCTATAGAAGTGTTGCAGCCGGAAAGGTAAAGAAAGCCGGACTCTGCCTTTATTCCATACGTAAATACACGCTGGACGAACTCGGCAGATTCGCCGAAATTGCCACAAGCTATAACGAAATGGATGCCTGAATTTGCTTTATCCCTTAAGGATGCTCCTTATATACTTGTAAAGGTAAGGCCACTTTAAAACAAAACCCGGTTTTGCCTGTATAGCTTTCTTATAATAAAAGCGCGCCTTTTCATAATCTCTGTTTCTGTAATAGGCCCGGCTGAGAGTTAGGTACCATCTTGCCAGGTACAGATTGCGCAAGCCCATCTGTTCCGGTGTAAGCAGATCCCTGTCAAACAGCCTGTCAACTGCTTTTATGCCCGTGTTTTCCATTCCGGAAATTTTATACCTCTGGCTCCCCTGATGGCGGCCTACCGTTAGAATAATACCGGGCACAGAAACAGCAGGATAGCGTGCCAGCATGTGTGCATAAAAAACCAGGTCCTCGTTAATATTTACATCAGCAGGAAAGCCGATTGTTTCAAAGGCCCTGCTTTTGACCAGCGCGGAGCCTGTGCACAGGCCTTTGATTTTTTTTAAAATATAGCGCCGAAAATTTTCCGTCCGATCTTTACCCAACGTGCTCGGCTCGCGATCCGCCGTTTTGCCGTTTTCATCCACGGAACGATAACCTGAAAAAAGCAGCCAGGCTTCAGGATAATTTTCAGCAGCTTCGGCCATATAAGCAACAGAGCCGTCAACAAGCGCATCGTCGGAATCAAGGCACCATATATATTCTCCGGCGGCATTTGCAGCGCCCTTGTTTCTGGCAGCAGACGGCCCGGCGTTTTCCTGGTACAAATATTTGATTTCCTTTGACTTATACTTTTTCTGAATTCCGGATACCAGAGACGATGTTTCGTCTGTTGACCCGTCATCCACGATTATCACCTCATAATCCTCATAATCCTGGCAGAGGACGGAGAAAAGGCATTTTTCCAGAAAATGTGCATAGTTATAGGTTGGAATAACAAAACTGATTTTCATCTGGCACGGCCGTTTACGTAAAACCTGTTTAAAAAGTTAATTTCGCAAGTTCCTCACGAAACATTTTATCTATTGCCGGCAGGTCGGTCCAGTTTTTCATCAGGCGCCTGCAGTCTTTTTTAAATTTTTTCCGGAATCGCCCTGTGGGCCTTCTGTACGAACGCATCGCATCCAGATCGGTAACCGCCAGCCGGCCTTCAGAAAGGATAAAATTTGTAGCTTTAAAATCCCCGTGGACTATCCTGGCTTCATAAAAACGGCAAAGAAGCCCTGCAAACTGCCGGACAATCCCGCGGGTATCTGGCTCGTCTTCGCTTGCGGAATTAAACCACTGACAGGCATCAATTCCCTGGACATACTCTGTTATAAAGTAGGCTCTGGAACGCAGCGGCCCCCATCTTTTTTCCAGAAAAGCGGCCGGCTTCGGAGTGGCAATTTCCAAAAGCATCAGC
>JAIPDS010000023.1 GCA_021737565.1 Desulfobacteraceae bacterium
TCATTGAGCGCGCCAGGGATTTAAACATATGCTTCGGCGAAGGCTGGGGCATGAGCGAGACCACGTCCATGGGCATTGCCAACCCGAACATGGGCCTTAAAAAGCCCGGCAGCATCGGCATTCCCGTTCCTGACAACGACCTTAAACTTGTGGACCCGAGCGACGGAGTCACCGAGGTCAAGCAGGGAGAACGCGGGGAACTTACTATAAAAGGTCCCCAGGTGATGAGCGGCTACTGGAACAACCCGGAAGAGACCGCAAACCAGCTAAAAGACGGCTGGCTCTATACAGGAGACGTGGCTGTCCAGGATGAAGACGGATATGTCTATCTCGTGGACCGTACAAAGGACATGATAATTGCGAGCGGATACAACATCTATCCCAGGGAAATAGACGAAGTGCTCTATCGCCATCCCAAGGTTTCAGAAGCCGCCACAGTGGGTGTTCCCGATGAATACAGGGGTGAGACAATCAAGGCATATATTGTTTTAAAGCCCGGGGAAACAGCCACGGAAGAAGAAATCATTGAATTCTGCAAGGACAAGCTTGCCGCCTACAAGAGGCCAAAACTCGTGGAATTCAGAGACGACATACCAAAGTCGGCTGTCGGAAAAATTCTGCGCAAAAACCTGAGGGCTGAAGAAGAAGCAAAGGCCGGCAAAAAGAAATAAAAGAGTTCATCTGCATCAGCTGCGAAAAAACAGCGGACCGGCCGCCCTTGTCCGGCCCGCTGTTTTATTCACGGATCAGTTAGATTGCTGAGCGGCTTCCACCCTGTTGCGCCCTTCCTGCTTCCCCCTGTAGAGGGCCGCATCCGCCCGGCGCACAAGGTCCTCGATCCCCTGATCCTCATGAACAATTTCTGCCGCCCCTATGGTTGCCGTGATATAGAGCCGGTTTCTGTCGGTCACGATTTCCGTGCTTTCAATCTCTTTTCTTAAGCGTTCGGCCACGGTCATTGCATCTGAAATCCCTGTATCAGGCAGCATAATTACAAATTCCTCTCCCCCCAGCCGGCCTATTATATCAACCTGACGAAGCTGCCTTCGGCAAAGGGCGGCTACCTCTTGCAAAACCACGTCCCCGGCACTGTGACCGTATGTATCATTGACCCTCTTGAAATGATCCAGGTCCAGGACCAGCACGCTCATGGGGCCTCCATAACGTTTTATGCGTTGAAATTCCCGGATAAACATGGTTTCATAGCGACGTCTGTTATAAAGCCCAGTAAGAGGATCGGTTTCAGCCTGTTCTTTTAATTTTTTTTCAAGTTCCTCCCTGGCCCTGATCTGGCGCTGGAGTTCGGCGTTGGCTGATTCAGCGGCAAGAAGCATGGCAAAAGATCTGCGATGCTCAAGCTGGAATCTTCCGCAGACAAACAGGCCGGTGCCGGTGGGAACCAACAGCATCAAAAAAAGGCCTACAAGTTCTGAAGGCCCGGAGCCGGCCACCAGGTAAACGGAAATCATTGTGCCGATCATGGCATAAAGCGCTGCCGCCAGACCTGTAACCACCCTGTTGGGGATAAACACGAACTGGCCTATAAGCATTGCCATGACCATAGCGATAATCCAGGGCATCTGCGAGATCGGCAGAAAGAAAAAAATCAGAAAAAAACCGGTCCATCCGAAAACAAGAAGACCCGCAATGCCGTGGCCGTTCATGACAAGGCCCGGATGGCGCCCGATAACAACCGTAAATACCAAAATCACAGCGCTCACTGTCAGCCGCATGGCGAAAAGTATCCAGAACCCTGATACAGGGCCGAGGTTTATATAGTCATTGTAGATAAACAATATGAGCAAAACACCCCACAGGCCCAGACCGAACCTGGTGTGGCGGATGTTAAACCCCGCATTTCTCTTGCGATAAGCGGCCTCTGTAAAAGGATCGAGAAATTCAGCGGTCCAGAGCGATATCCCGGACTGCCCGGATGGCTGATGAGTAATCAAATTTAACCTCCGGTAACATTGTCCTGCGATAGAAAATGTTGCAAGTTAAAGACTGTTTGATATAATTGTATCATATTGTATTTAATAATACGAGAATCATTTCTTTAACCCCCCACAACAACCAGGCACTGCCTGGAGAAAAAAACCACGGAGGAGATCCATGGATCATTACAAGCTTTTTATCAACGGCGAGTTTGTGGATGCAGAAAACGGAAGGACTTTTGAGTCCATTGATCCCGGCACAGGCGCCCCCATAGCAACAGTGGCAATGGCCGGTGCGGCAGAGGCCGAGGCCGCAATTGATGCGGCCAGAAAAACCTTTGACAGCAGTGTCTGGAGCGGGCTCAGCCCTGCCGAGCGCATGGAGAAAATTAACGCATTTGCCGACCAGGTTGGCCAGCAGGCCTTAAGGCTTGCCATTACCGAGGCCATGGATTCGGGTCATATAATAAGGCTGGCCAAGTACTGGGGAATGCTCGGCACCCAGATCCTGCGCAATTACGCCTATTACGCCGCCTATCACTTTCCATGGCAGGAAGAGATCCCCTATGCGGGAAACGTGTTCGCACCCGGACGTGATTACATACGCCGCGAACCCATTGGGGTGTGTGTGGGCATTATCCCGTGGAACTTTCCGCTGAGCATGGCCTTCTGGAAAATCGCCCCTGCAATAGCAACGGGGAACTGCATCGTTTTAAAACCCGCCTCTTCAACGCCGCTGGGCGCTCTCATCCTGGGTGAAGCCGCCAGGGCCGCGGGTATCCCCAACGGCGTGATTAACATCATTACCGGTCCGGGAGAAGAGCTGGGCAACACTTTATGTACCCACCGGTCAGTAGACAAGATAGCTTTTACCGGAAGCACGGAAGTGGGCAGAAATATAATGAAAATGGCCTCCGAGACGGTAAAAAAGGTCACCCTGGAACTGGGCGGAAAATCAGCCAACATAATCCTGGATGACGCCGATCTTGACCTGGCAGTGGAAGGCGCCATCTTTGGTACGTTTTTCCACCAGGGCCAGGTCTGTGAATCAGGCACGCGGGTGCTTGTATCCTCAAAAATATATGACGAATTTCTAGAAAAAATGAAAAACCGGGCGGAAAACCTGCGCATAGGCTACCAGCTCGATCCTGCATCACACCAGGGCCCTCTTGTAAACGAAACCCAGCTTGCCACTGTGGAGCGCTACGTTGAGCTTGGCAGGCAGGAAGGCGCCACCCTGGTTACCGGAGGCGAGCGGGCCCGGGTCGAAGGCCTGGAAAACGGCCTCTTCTACAAGCCAACCATTTTCGCTGATGTTAAAAACACCATGCGCATAGCCCGGGAGGAAATATTCGGGCCGGTTGTATGCGTGATCAAATATGACTCTGATGAAGAGGCCGTGGAAATAGCCAATGATTCCATGTACGGGCTTGGCGGCGGTGTGTTTTCTGCCAGCAATGCAAGGGCCGAGCGCATTGCAAGACAAGTCAGGACCGGAACCATGTGGATCAACAATTACCACGCCTTCGGCGATTTCTGCCCGTTCGGAGGCTACAAGCAGTCCGGCATCGGCCGGGAACTGGGCGAAGAGGGGCTTAAAGAATACACCGAGGTAAAAAGGGTTCATGTGTCAGCCAGCGCCGATCAGCACAGCAACTTCATGATGAAAATGTTTTCCGATGATCCGAAAATCCCGTTTGTTCAGTATATAACACCAACCCTGGTGCTGGCGGGAAAGGGTAGCCTGCCCTCGGTCTACAGGGAGGTGGTGCGCCTGGGCGGCAGCCGGGCCCTGGTTCTCACCGACGCCGGAGTAAAAAACGCCGGACTGACCCAGCTGGCCTGCGAGGCGCTGGGTGATTTCTGCGCCGGGGTATTTGATGATATTGCACAGGACACAGACCTTGAAATCGTTGACAGGGCAACTGCCATGGCAAAAGAACTGGGGGCTGACATAATCGTAAGCGTTGGGGGCGGAAGCGTGATTGACACTGCAAAGGCCGTAAGCGTAACACTTAAAAACGGGGGCAGAGCTGATGACCATATTGCGCTTATGCGCCTTACCGAACCCCAGATACCCCATATTGCGATCCCCACTACATCTGGAACCGGCAGCGAGGTAACAAATGTTTCCGTGATAAAAAGCCGGACTGCCGGGCGCAAAGTCTACATAGTTGATAATTTTATAACTCCCGGCACGGCAATTCTTGATCCGCACTTTACAATGTCTCTTCCACCCGGCCTGACCGCAACCACGGCCATGGATGCAATGACCCATGCGGTGGAAGCGCTTACAAGCACAATGTCCAATCCCATATGTGATGGTCACGCACTGCAGGCAATCCGGCTTATCAGGGAAAATCTACCGAAAGTTATGGCAAACCCGCAAGATGAACAGGCCAGATGCAACATGCAGATGGCAGCCACCACGGCGGGCTGGGCTTTTGGTATAGCCCAGGTGGGCCTTGCCCATTCAATGGCCCATACCCTGGGAATGCTTGCAAACATCCCCCATGGCGCGGCATGCGGCATTGTGCTGCCGGCTGTCATGAGGTTTAACGTTGATTTTGCAGAAGAAAAACTGGCTCTTGCAGCCCAGGCCCTGGGAGTGAGCATAGGAAGCATGGAAAAACGGGATGCCGCACTTGCAGGCGTTGATGCACTTGAAAAGCTCATGAAAAATTCGGGCCATCCCATGCGCCTCAGCGAGGTGGGCGTTACACAGGAAACCCTTGAAATGGCGCCATTCCATGCAATCGCGGATGTACCCACACTGTTCAACGCACGGCCGGTAACCGATCCCAACGAAATCGCGGAGCTTTACAAACAGGTGTTTTAAAAAAGACCGGGCCGGAACCTTAATTAATATGCAATTCCCCCTCCGGGAGAGCCCCGGAGGGGGAAATTTCTTATATGTCAGGCAAGTTTTTTGCCCGCCCCCGGCCCCGGGGCCAGGCCGTAGATTTCCTCTATATTCATGATAACCGCGCCCTTGGATTTCAGGGGCACCCCCCTCTTTTTACCGCGCTCTTCTATCCATTTGGCTGTTTCCTCGTAGCGCCTGCCCGAGGTCTCAATCGTAACACTACCCTTTAACTGGTAGCCTTCACGCTCCTTCCAGAAGGAAACCGCTATTTTGGGATTTGATTTCATGTTGGCAAGGGTTTTGTTGAAAAACTGATCAGATATCAGTATGGTTTCATCGTCAATTATTTTTTTCGCTCCCACGGGAACTGCATTAGGCGTGCCGTCCGGGGTTGCGGTAGCCAGTACAGCCGTTGGAACTTCATTGAACAATTCTTTCATGCGTTCTGTCATCTGAGCCATGTCTTCCTCCTTTTTTGCAGGTGAAATTGTTGAACAGGCAAACACCATATGATAATAACCGTAAAAAAGCAGAAATTATAAATCCCTCGGCCTCTTATGTAAACAATGAACAAAAGATACAATAATGAGAGATTCAGCCACATAGGAGAACTGCTTCCGGAGATTATACGGCAGGTCCGCAGGGAATCGGATTCCGAACTTGCCAGGATAAAAGAGCTCTGGCAGCACGGCCTTGATCCGGAAATATCTGATAACAGCCGGCCCGAGGCGCTTAAAAACGATATTCTCCTGGTCAATGTGGCAAGCTCCACAATAACCCAGCATCTGCGGTTTCTTACCCCGGGCATTATAGAACAGCTAAACCGCGCCCTGGGAGAAGACAGAATCAGCCAGATCCGCTACAAAATAGGACCGGTCTCCTCCGGGAATGTTAAATGAAGAACCTGAGCCACGATACATTCTTTAACGGGCAAATATCTCTAAAACAGCCTTTAAACGGCTACCGGTTCTCAATTGACGCGGTGATACTCGGAAATCTTGCGGATGTGAAACCGGGCGGAAAAATCCTGGACCTGGGTACGGGATGCGGGGTTATTCCGCTTATTATATGCTTCAGGCATCCGGATACAGACATGGTCTTTGGAGCCGAAATTCAGGAAGAACTTGCGCAAATCGCAAAACAAAACGCCGCAGACAACAATCTTCAGGATAAAATCACCATCCTGCATACTGACATAAAAAAAATCACCCCTGCTGATACGGGCGGAAAAGTGGAATCCGTACTGTGTAATCCCCCGCATTTTACCGAAAAATCAGGCCGCATAAATCCGGATTCCCAGCGGGCCGTGGCCCGCCATGAAATAGCCATGACCCTTTCTGATCTTGCATCCGCTGCATCCAGGATGCTTGTGCCGGGAGGCGGATTAACCGTGATTTACCCGTGTGAACGCCTTGCCGATCTGCTGGAGACAATGAGGCGGAACCAGATAGAGCCTAAAAAAATTCGGATGATTCATCCGGCCCCCGAGACCCCTGCCCGCAAAGTCTTGGCATGCGGCATAAAGGGCAAAAATCCGGGGCTCAGCATCGCCCCCCCGCTTTATATCCGTACAGATCCGGATCACTACTCCCAGGAAGTCGATGCCATGTTCAGACCGTAAAAGGGCCTTGAAAATTCCCGGATCTGTATATTATGATGCACTCGTAAAAAGTCTGATTTTAGATGGCGCCGCAAAAAGTTCAAGATCAAGGCTTGCGCAATTTCGAAGAATGCAGCGTACTTAGCCGTACGTGAAATTCTGAGAAATTGCGCGTAACGCAGATATTGGACTTTTTACGGTGCCATCATATTATATTTGACAAAAAATGAGCCGGCAGCTAATTTAACAGCCTTCCTGCTTACACATTCAGTGTTTGGCAAAGTCAATACAGCAAGCGGAGAGGTGGCCGAGTGGCTGAAGGCGTCGGTCTCGAAAACCGGTGTCCCGTTTCCGCGGGACCGTGGGTTCGAATCCCACCCTCTCCGCCAATTACCTTACTTAAACAAATCATTCTCAAGAACAAAAAACTCCCTCAGGACCGCTGACGGGTGAAACGATTTCACGCGTTTTAATCGTGAGAATGGTCGTGGGGTTCTTTATCGTGGCCGGGGTGATCGTGTTCGTGGTAGCGGCGGGGGGCGTGGTCGTGTTTTTCCCCCTGGCCGGGATGCCTGTGTACAAAGCGGTGGAGATGTTGGTGGGCGTGTTCGTGGGGATGCTCGTGTACGAGTTCTCCGTGCCTGTGGGGATGGGAATGCAGGTGATAGTGCAGGTGGCTGTGTTCGTGCTCATGCTCATGCTGCAGGGTCTGTATGTCGCGGGTGTTTTGCACCCTGTAGGTGTAAGCCAGCCCGTTTAAGTTGCCGAGCCGCTCGTCTGTGAGAAAATCTCTGGTCGGCAGATCTTCCAGGATATGTCCCTGGTGCATTACCAGGGTCCTCCCGGTCAATTCCCGGATAAAAAACACGTCGTGGCTTACAAGCAGAAGTGTGACGCTTAGATCACGCAAAATTTGGATCAGCAGCTCTTCTCCACGCGGATCAAGGCCGGCTGTGGGCTCGTCTAAAATCAGCAGCTCCGGCTCCATTGCCAGCACACAGGCAAGAGCCAGGCGTCTTTTCTCCCCGCCGGAGAGATGCAGCGGCACACGCTCTTCAAATCCTTCCAGGCCAACCATTGACAGGGCGCGAAAAACCCCGGCCTCGGTTTCAGCCCGGCTGCAGCCGAGCCTGCGCAGTCCAAAAGAGACCTCTTCTTTTACGCTCGGGCAGAAAAGCTGGTCAGCGCAATCCTGGAAAACAATTCCGACCCTGCGCCACAGTTTTTTTTGCACCTTGCGGGTAACCGGGTTTCCGGAAAAGAAATAATCGCCTTTGCCCTGCCGCAAGCCGACCAGACAGGACAAAAGAGTGCTTTTGCCCGCCCCGTTTTCCCCAACGATGGAAACGCGCCCTCCTTTTTCAATTGCAAGGTTTATGTTCTTTAAGGCAAGCGTTCCGTCAGGGTAGCGATGGTTATAGTCCTGCATTGCTACAACAGGCTGTTTTGGTGTTCGGTCTGAAACCCGGCCGCCCCCTGAATGCGGGTTTTCATGCGGCGATTTCCCATGCTCCGGGACCTGCGGGGCAACCACCAGGCGGAAGGAAAAATCCAGGCCGTGTTCGCGCAAAGTGTGGCGCTGGGATACAAGTTCGCGCATGGTGTAATCATGATGTATTCGTCCCTGGTCAAGGACCACGGCCCGATCGCACAGTTCGTAGAGAAAGATCAGGTCATGGCTGATGCAGACCAGGGTTCCGGGAAAATTTTTAAGCAAATCGAGAAATACCTGTTCCTGGCTGGGATCAAGGTTGGCGGTGGGCTCGTCGAGCAGAAGCACCCCGGGTTCCATTGCCAGGAGCCCCGCAAGTGCGGCCCGCTTTTTCTGCCCGTAGCTCAAGTTATGGGGCGCCTTGTAAGCCATTTTATCCAGGCTGACCTGCCGCAGCGCCCGCTGTGCGGCCGTATGGGCTTCCACGGATGAAAAGCCCTGCTGCCGGGGACCGAAGGCAGCATCTTCTAAAACCGTGTGCATGAAAAGCTGATCATCGGGGTCCTGGAAGAGTACCCCGGTTTCAAGGCTCTTTTGTTCAAGGAGCCTGCCATCCAGGGGCTCATTTTTATAGCTGAGTTCGCCCCCGCCCGTTTTCAGCAGCCCTGAGAGCAGCTTTATCAGGGTGGTCTTGCCGGAACCGTTCTGCCCCACCAGGGCGATCCGGTCGCCCGGGAAAATATCCGTGCTGATCCCGCAAATAGCCTCCACACCGTCGGGATAGCTGTAAGACAGCCCGCGCATTCTGAAAATAGGGTTTCCGGATGCGGGCCTGAATTGTATTGCCTCATCTATCTCATGCATAAGCCGCCACCTTACAGGATAACCCGGTCATAGGTGATAAGAGCCGCTGCGGCCGCCATCCAGAGCGCTGCTATCAATATGTCGGCAGGCCTTATACGTAGTTTTACAGGTTCCGGGAACCTGCCCCTATATCCCCGGGCCCGCATAGCTTCAAAAACCCTTTCTGTCCGCTCAAAGCTGCGTACAAAAAGCATTCCCAAAAAGTTGGCAACAATGCGAAGGGTTTCAAAATCCGTTTGCTTGCGAAATCCCCGCACCTGCATGCCTGAAGACATGCGCCTGGCTTCCTGGCGGAATACGTGCACGTATCTGTGGCTAAGCAGCACCATCTGGCTTGCCATTTCCGGCACGCCAAGCCTGGACAGACCGTGCAGGGTAACCGGAAGCGGGGCCGTGGACAAAAGCGGCTCCATCAGCAGGGCGATGGCCACCGCCCGGGCAGCGATGGTGGCCGCCAGAAGCAGCCCGCGCATGTTTAAGCCTAGCCAGTCCAGGCCGGCGAATACCACCAGGGTATCGCCCGGGTGCGCGGGTACGGTAAACGGCATGACCACCGCGAGTATGCCCAGAAAACCGGCAAGCGCAAGAAGCCTGAACAGAACCCTTGCAAGGCAAGCCTTTGAGATTGCCAGAACGATCAGGGAAATGCCCACTGCGGCCAGCGCGGGTGCCAGGTGGGAAAGCGATGCGATTACAAAACTAAAGATCATTATTGTGACAATTTTGCAGCGCACATCCCACCTGTGCAGCATGGAATCATCGCCTTTTTCACTTGCCAGCGGAGGCACGGACCAGTCCGGTTCCTCCCCGGCGATGCTCTGCCGGTGCGCCAGGCGGCGCAGCCATACCGCGGCAGCAGCAAGGGCCACCAGGGGGAGCAAAACCAGAAGCGGCAGATACCACAAAGGGATATGAATCACGTCAGCCATGCCGGGCCTTTGTTGGTTTAAAAAACTCGTGCTCCAGCAGTTCCGGCTTGACCCGGAACAAAAAGCCTATGGTAAAAGCGCTTACCACGCCCTCGATAATAATGACCGGAACATGGGCCAGCAATGCTATTTCAGCAACTCCGAAAAAATCCTCCCCGCCCGTTGCCAGAAGCACAGCCAGGATTATGGCCGCCATTGCCGTGCCCAACGCGCCGGCGCCGGCGCCCGCAGCCATGTGCCGCAACCGGGTCCGGCCCTTGAATTTCCGGAAGATCCAGCCGCAGATAATCGCCGGCACGCCCATCATCAGCGCGTTTGCCCCCAGCGCGGTCAGGCCGCCGAACTGGAACAGAAGGCTTTGCAGCAAGAGTCCCAGCGCTATGGCAAGAAAGGAGGCAGGTCCAAGAAGCGCTCCCGCCAGCCCGGGAAGAAGCAGGTGGGCGCTTGTGGGGCCAAGAGGTATATGAATCAGGGATGCAACGAAAAAGGCTGCGGTCACCACGGCCACCTTGGGCAGCTCATCGCTGCCGGTGCGGCGCGCGCTCCATGCAGCCAATGCCGCGCCGGCTGCATAGCCGCCGATTGTCACTGATACCGGAAGTACGCCGTCTGATATGTGCATGGTTTACTTCTCCCTGCGGCGCGAAGCCACCAGGGCGCCCACCCCAAACAAGCCGAATATGTAGCCTATACCCGCGAAAATTTCCTTGATCCCGGGCTGCTCAAGATCTGCGCGAAGGGCGACGAGCTCCCGCTTGATGCTTCTTAAGTCACTGGAAAGCTCACGGTTTTGTTCTTTTAGAAGTGTCACTATTTCCTGTGTATCCCGGTCCTGCGGGCTTTGCGCAAAAAGCGGGCCGGCTTGCCCGGCCAGCAGAATAACCAGCAAAACCGCCATTATGCACTTCCGGATCATCTTTATTTTCCGGGTCATTTTCCGGCCTCCACTTCGGATTTTTTAAGCTTGAAATCGGTTTTATGTCCCATGCCTGCGTTTACAACGATTTTAAGATCATCCGCCCTGGGGATTTCAAAGCTGAACTTGCCTTCCCCGTCTGTTTTGCCTTCTGCAAGCAGGTTTCCCCGGCTGTCGTATACTTTAAGCTCGCTGCCGGCAGCCGGCCTGCCATCGGGAAAATAGCTTTCCACGTAAATTTTTCCATCCTCTGCATAGGCGAACACGTTTACCTTGTGCGCCAGTGCTGTTCCTGCACACAAAAAAGAGACCAGCACCATTGATGCAAAAACATAATTCAGGAATTTCATTTTGTCCTCCGTAAACTTTTATAACCGCAATTAAAGCAGGCATTAAAAACAAAAAAGCCACAAAGGCGCTTTCTGGTAAAGAATGAGCCTTCGTGGCTTTTTATACGCTGCGTGAAAAATTTTTTCTTTAATTAAGCAAGCGGCTTCTGCCGCCGGTATTCTTAGAATTCTTTAACCAAAGCACAAGATACTGTCAAGCTTAAAGTTAAGTTTCTCAGTAACACATGATAATTACCGCCTTTTAATACGTGGTCCGTATAGTGTAAAAAGGGTTATATCCGCATTTGCATACAACTCAAACCTCGTTATATTTTTTGTATATGATCACAACTCCGAGGTGACTTCAACTCCCGAACACAAGGAGGTCGCATGAAATCCGCAAAGCTAATTTATGGCTGTCTGCCGGTATTAGCGGCGGCAATCGGTTTTCTCGTAATAACGGCTGTCAGCCCGGCCGGAGAGGAAAGCTACTCCCGGGCTGCCGGAAATCCCGGAAAAGAAAAAAGGAGTGAAAAAATGCTGACAGTAAAAAGCCAGGCTTTTGCTTACGGCGAAAAAATCCCGAAAAAATACACCGGCGAAGGCCAAGACGTCTCGCCCCCGCTATCCTGGCAAGGCATACCCGAAGGCGCGAAGGAATTTGCTCTTATATGCGACGATCCGGATGCCCCGACAAAAGAACCGTTTGTTCACTGGGTTGCCTACAACATTTCACCGGAGCGGAACTCGTTTGAAGAAGGCTCAGCCCAGGGGGCAACCATGGGGAAAAACGATTTCGGGCAGACCGGATACAACGGTCCCATGCCACCGCCGGGTCACGGAGTCCACCACTACCACTTCAAAGTCTATGCCCTGGATACAGCCCTGAATGCCGAGCCTGGAATCACCAAAAAAGAACTCATCAGGGCTATAAAGGGCCATGTATTGGCCGAAGGCGAACTTGTCGGCATCTACGAAAGGTAAAAAGCCCACCTGCCTGATACATGCCTGATATCGGGGTCACCGGTTTTATTTGCTTTACAACAAATTGCCGGATGATGTAGGCATAGTACGGACTGAATCCTAAGAATCAAGAGCAACAGCCTTATCTGCCAAATATGACCGAAAGAGAAATACATGAAAACCACTATCTTTATAATGACAGCAATAACAATACTTTTGGCTGCAATCGGAATTTATCAGCACGGGACCGGAATAATCCTCCAGGGGTTAATGGCTGGTGGAGAAATGTTAATAGAGGTAATGCCGCTTCTGGCGGCTGCATTTATCCTTGCAGGTATGATCCAGGTTGTTGTTTCAAAGGAAATGATAAACAAATGGCTGGGCAAGGAAGCCGGGGTAAAGGGAATAATTCTGGGCGGGATTGCAGGCGCCCTGATCCCCGGGGGGCCGTATATATTTTACCCGATTGCGGCTTCTTTTCTGCTTTCCGGTGCTGAAATAGGCACTGTTTTAACTTTTGTGGTTGCCAAAAACGTATGGAGCTTAAGCAGGCTGCCAATGGAATTTGCCCTGCTGGGCCTTGAAGTCACTTATGTCAGATTTATTGTAACTTTAATATTCCCGGTTATAGTGGGCCTGGTGGCCAATGCATTTTTTGGCGGCTATGCGGACAAAGTAAGAGAACAAATCAAAAAAATACAAAAAACAGGTGAAAAAGCTTGACTACCGCAATGCTCATTCTGGCTGCCCTGGCCGCGGCTGCTGCCGTTTATGCCTACAAAAAAGGGGACGGCTCACATATCAGGGGTTTTAAAATTGCGGGCAAAACATTCACAAATATAGCGCCGCTGCTTTTTATAGCTTTTGTATTAGCCGGATTTATGCAGGTGGTAATCCCGCCTGAATTAATCAAAAGCTGGCTTGGCGAAGAAGCCGGCTTAAAGGGTATTTTTATCGGGAGCATAGGCGGGGCATTAATTCCCGGCGGGCCTTACGTGGCTTTTCCTATAATCTCCTCGGTATTTAAAGCAGGAGCAAGCCTGGGCACAACTGTGGCATGTGTCACCGGATGGGCCATGTGGGGGATTATAACCTCTCTGTTTGAAATTGCGATAATCGGGCCCAGATTTACGTTATTAAGGCTTGGGCTGGTTTTGATTTTTCCGCCTTGTGCAGGTATACTGGCCGGTATATTTTTCTGAAAAGAACGAAAAAACAATAGGATTGACAACAAGCTCCGGATACTTTAAAAAAGTAGGTTCTGTTGCGGAGAGATGACCGAGTGGCTGAAGGTGCACGCCTGGAAAGCGTGTGTGCCTCAAAAGGGCACCGAGGGTTCGAATCCCTCTCTCTCCGCCATTTAATAGGTCATTTGTACAAATCGAACCAACCCCTCCCTGCCGTTTGTGCTTTTGAAATGAGGGAATAATACAGGCTTGCCATGTCGTACCTGGTTTTTGCACGCAAATACAGGCCTCAGCAGTTTGACGGGGTGATAGGCCAGTCCCATGTTACCCGCACCCTGGAAAACGCCGTAGCCTCGGGCCGCCTGGCCCATGCCATTTTGTTTTCCGGCCCGCGGGGCACAGGGAAGACCACGGTGGCGCGCATACTTGCAAAATGCGTAAACTGCGAAAACGGCCCAACCACAACCCCCTGTGACCAGTGCCGCTCCTGCAGGGAGATAATTATGGGCAATGCCGTGGACGTATTTGAAATTGACGGTGCTTCAAACAACAGGGTGGAAAATGTAAGGGAACTGCGTGAAAACGCAAAATACATGCCCGCCCACAGTCCCTACAAGATCTATATCATAGACGAAGTGCACATGCTAAGCGATGCCGCATTTAACGCGCTTCTAAAAATCCTGGAGGAACCGCCTGCCCATGTGCTTTTTTTCTTTGCCACCACTGAGCCCAACAAGATACCCGTAACGATTCTTTCCAGGTGCCAGAGACATGACTTCAGGCGTGTGGAAATAGATGCCATAATTGATCACATGGAGGCCGTCTGCGTAAAAGAAGACATTGATATTGAAAGACAGGCCCTGGGGCTCATAGCCCGGGAGGCTGACGGAAGCGTGAGGGATGCGCTGAGCCTTCTGGATCAGATTGTCACCTGTGCACAAGGACAGATAACCGAGGAACAGATAACCGATATCCTGGGGGTTATAGACCGCCGGGCAATATTTGATTCAGCCGGGGCACTTTTCAATCAGGATATGGACACGCTGTTATCAATCTGTGAGAAGCTCTACAGCCAGGGGCGTCATCTTTTAAAATTTTACAGCGAACTCATTGAACACTTCAGAAACCTTTTTGTCATGAAAATGGGAGGGGCCCAACAAAAGGCCCTCTTTTCGGTGCCGGCCCATGAAAAAGAACTCATGGCAAAACAGATCGAAAATATTTCCGGGCCCTGGATTGCCCAGATATTAAACACCCTGTTTGAAGACGAGTGGAGAATCCGCCAGTCAATCTCTCCAAGGCATGCCATGGAAATGACCTTTTTCAGGCTTTTCCAGATCAGGCCCGCCCTGTCGATAGACGAGCTGATTGAAAAAATAGATCTTTTACAGCAAAAAGTCTCCAAAGACCGGCCCGAGCAGCCCTCAGCTCCTCAACCGCGGCCAGCAGGCGCCGCTGCTGCTGTGGAAAAAGCGGCGGAAGAGGAAAAAACAGAAGAATCGGCGATTTCTGCTGATGAGACCGGATCTTTGCAAGAGCAGCAGCCTGTTTCCAGCGAAGAACACCGCCCTGAAGAAACAGAGGAAAAACCGGATATCCTGTCTTTGTCAAAACAAGAAATCTGGGAGAAGCTTAAGGAAAAAATTGCCGAAAAATCTCCGGCCCTTGTGGCATGTTTGGGGCAAAGCGCTCTGAGGGAATTTACAGATCACAGTCTTAAAATCGAAGTCAAAGGGGCGGGCACAAACCTCAATCTGCTTAAAAAGAAAAAAAACATAAACAACCTGGAAAATATCTGCAGCGAATTTCTGGGCAAAAACCTCAGGGTAAACCTTGACATAAAGGAAGCAGGCGATAATCCCCTTAACCAGAAAAAAGAAGCCAGGCACTTAAAGCAGGAGGCTCTGAACCATCCCCTGGTAGGAGCCGCGGTTAAAACTTTTAACGGCAAAATAGAGGATATAAAGATACTACCCACAGGAGGCAAACAACAATGAAAAACATGGGCAAACTAATGAAGCAGGCCCAGCAGCTTCAGGACAAGATGAACAAGCTGCAGGAAGAAATGGCTGATAAAACAGTGGAGGCAACCGCGGGCGGGGGAATGGTTAAAGCGGTCGCAAACGGAAGGCAGCAGATCGTGTCCATTAATATTGAAAAGGAAGTAGTGGACCCGGAAGACGTGGAAATGCTGCAGGATCTTATTGCGGCCGCTGTCAACGAAGCCCTTACCCGCTCCCAGGAGATGGTCTCTGAAGAAATGAGCAAGCTCACGGGCGGAATGAATATACCGGGGCTTACATAGAAAATGAACCACTATCCTGAAGCCGTTGTCAAGCTGATCCTGCACTTGTGCAGGCTGCCGGGAATAGGAGAAAAAACCGCGGAACGATTTGCCATGTACCTGCTGACAGCCCCGGAGCAAGAGGTCGCCGCTCTTGGCAAAAGCATTGCCGAGCTGCAGAAAAAGGTGAAAATCTGCAATACCTGCTTTTGCTTAAGCGATTCCGAGACCTGCCGCATATGCAGGGATTCTGCCAGGGACCACAGCCTGGTCTGCATAGTGGAAAGCCCTGCGGACATGGCGGCCATTGAGAAATCCGGGGCATATCCGGGCGTATATCACGTCCTGCAGGGACTTGTATCCCCCATGGACGGCATAGGGCCGGATGAAATCCGGATAAGGGAACTGGTTAAACGGGTGGCCTCGGGCACGGTAAAGGAAGTGGTAATAGCCACCAGCACGAGCGTGGAAGGAGAGGCTACCGCCGATTATATATCAAAATCGCTTAAACCTTATTCCGTAAAAATAACAAGGATCGCCTCTGGAGTTCCCATGGGCGGGGAGCTAAAGTACATAGACCAGGTTACTCTTAAAAAAGCCATGGAGGCCCGCCGTGTCCTCTGAGGCTCCTGAACCTGGGGACCTGTTTGAATGCCTCCAATGCGGGGAATGCTGCCGGGGCTATGGCGGAACCTATGTCTCGGCCTCTGATATTAAAAAAATTGCGGACTACACGGGAATCCCCCCCGGTGAACTAAGCGACAGATACTGCGCGGTATCAGCAGGAAAATACGTACTGCGGCAGAGATCCGACGGATACTGCATATTCTGGGACGGGCTGTGCACTATCCACCCGGTAAAACCCCGGATGTGCAAGGCATGGCCCTTTATAGAAAACCTTTTGCGCGAACCGTCAAACTGGGAGGCAATGGCAGAGGCATGCCCCGGCATGCGCAAAGAGATTGACAGAAAGGATGTAATCCGCTGCGTACGCAAAAAACTTATGGAACTTAAAACTACCGGAAACAGTACAAGCAGTTACGATAACACAACCAGTTACGATAAATCCGGCGGCATATCATGATCGGAATATTTGACTCTGGCATAGGAGGTCTTACGGTGGTGCGGGCTATCATGGATGTCCTGCCTGAATATGACATAGTATATTTCGGCGATACTGCAAGGACGCCTTACGGCAACAAGAGCGGACGTACAGTTGTCGAATACTCGCTTCAAAACACCAAATTTCTTGAATCCAGGGGAGCAAAAATAATTGTGATGGCATGCAACACGGCATCCAGCGTTGCCACCGAAGCCGTGCAGAGCCGGTTTGACATGCCTGTATATGAAGTCATAAGCCCTGCCGTGGACCTTGCCCTTGAGAAGAGCCGCAAAAATATAATCGGCGTCATCGGCACCAGGGCCACGATTGAAAGCAACATCTATGAACGCAAAATCAGGCGGCGCCGCCCTGATGCAAAAATTTATTCCGCTGCCTGCCCTATTCTGGTCCCCCTTGTGGAAGAAGGCTGGATCTCAAAACCAGAGACCCGGATGATAGTCAAAAAATACCTGCATCCCCTTAAGGTCAGACAAATAGACACCCTGATACTGGGGTGCACCCATTACCCGGTTCTAAAAAACGTCATCTCCCAAAAAATAGGTAAAAAAGTAAGAATAATAGATTCTTCCACGGCGCTTGCCGGTCAGATAAAGCAGTTCCTGGCCGATTTTCCGGACGTGGAGGCAGGGCTGAGCAAAAACGGGCAATCCGAGTTTTACGTATCAGATGTTACCCCCCAGTTTGAAAAAACCGCCGGAATGGTTATAAAGCACAATATCAAGCTTATCCCGGTGGACCTTTAAAACGCTTTTCAAGTTTATTTATTAAATCGATCCCCTGTAATTTGGCCCCACAATCAGCATTGAATTCGGGCATACGGTTTGGACGATTTCCATGGTGTTTCCGAACAAGAGCTCCTTTACCAGTCCGTGGCCGAAGGCACCTATAAGAATAAGGGCGTCATGCGGGATTTCGTAAAGATTAACTTTAAAGGGTTCTTTTTCAAATATTCGCCAGTTTCTTACATATTTGTCCATCTCAGGGGCCAGGCCCTCATCCTGAATAATCTGCTCGTAATCCTTTTTTTTACGCTTTCCTTCCTGCGTAAACACATCCAGAGGCAACCCCGAGATCCGGCTCAGCTTTATGCCAAGTCTCAGGGTCCTTAATGCATTGGCAGAGCCGCCGAACATAACTGCCAGGCTTTTCCACGGCTTATATACAGAGCTTGGAATCAGCACCGGGAAACGGGCGGATTGGACTATCCGGCGCACCCGTGGCCCGATATAACCAAGTCCTATCTTGGATGAAAGATCCGTAATGCTTCTGGGACAGGACATGAAATCAAAATTTACCGGAATATCGGGCAGTGTTGATGCGGTAAAATGCTTTGGCTCAAGAAACCTGGGGTCTTCAAGGCCCATTTCAGTCACTATTTCTCTTGCATGTTTTTCCGCCGTGTCCGGCTCCCTCAGATATGAACCGTCAAGATCCACCTGGACCACATCGTTTTCAAAATACATCAGGAATTTTACAAACTTTGGAATGTAGATTACGGGCAGGATATCGTTCTGTTTGCAGAAATAAGCGCTCTGCAGAAGCGTCTCCCTTCCGAGGGGGGTGTTTCTGAAAATATGCAACATTTGCATCTGCATTGGAATCCTCCTTTGATTTCTCTACAGTCATTATATGCTTTTTTGGATCAATGCTGCGTCTGAACTATGAGTTCATGGCGGTATCTGTCAAGCAGGGTGGCCTTTGAAATCATGCCGACAAAACGTTTGTTGGCCACCACGGGCATACTGAAAAGTCCCCTGACATCCATTTTATCCAGCACATCAGACAACTCTTCATGGATATCCACGGTTTCAATGTCTGTCTGCATTATCTGCTCAAGGAAAACCGTTTCATACAAAAGCGGATCAAACAGGTAAGGGCGTATATCATCAAGATGGATCATTCCCTTAAGCTCGCCTGTTTCCTTGTCCACAACCGGGAAATAATTTCTGTGCGACTGCTGAACCACCTTTATAAAATCGCCAAGAAGCATGTTTTCCGACACTGTCATGCAGTCTTTTTCAACCAGTTCGTCAATGCTCATGTCGGCCAGAACCTTGGCATCGGTGCGCGGCCGCAGATAATGCCCTCTTTCCATCAAATCCTTGAAATAAAAGGATGCCGGCTCCCAGGCATGGCACATGGTTGTGGAAAGCGCGGAAACAAGTATTAAAGGAAGTATGGTTTCATATCCGCCTGTAATTTCAATAATGAGAAACATACCCGTAAGAGGCGCCTGCAAAATGCCGCTCACCAGCCCGGCCATGCCCAGCAGGGCAAAACACCCCTCGTTTACCCATGAAAGCCCGGGCCACAAAAAATCCACCAGCCGGTGATACATCAAACCGGTAAAACTGCCTATCACCAGGCACGGGGCAAATATTCCTCCTGACCCGCCCCATCCGAGGGTAAAAGAAGTTGCTATTATCTTGGCGGCAACCAGCAGCAAAACCAGACCAAGTCCTTGCGTAAAAGTGCCTTCCACCATTTTTTGTATGGTATGATATCCTTCCCCGAGCACCTCGGGCAGCATCAGGCCTATTAGGCCCACCAGGCATCCGCCCGTAAATGCGCGCAGCCACAAGGGCAGCATAATTTTGCCTGAAACGCGATGGGAATGTCGCAATGCAAGGGTCAATGCAATTGATACAGCCGCTGTTATAACAGCAAGGCCCACTGCTGCAAGAGTGGTGGTTATGTCCACGTCAAAACGAAGATGCGTAAACGCTATCTGGTTTCCCTGGAGCAAACGGCTGACCTGGGCGCCTGCTACTGAAGCCACTGCAATGGGCACAATTGTAAGTGCCGACCATTCACCAAGTATAATCTCTATAGTAAAAACCAGCCCTGTAATCGGGGCATTAAATATTGCAGCCAAAGCCCCGGCAGAGCCGCATCCCACAAGGGCGATCCTCTGGCGCTCGTTTAATGAAAATGAGCGGGCAATATTGGATCCAATGGATGCTCCGCTTATGACCACCGGCGCTTCAGGCCCTGCAGACCCTCCGCTGCCGATTGTCACGCAGCTGGATATGAGCCTTGAAAAAGCTGAACGAAGCCTAAGCAGACCTCCGTGGCGTGACACGCTATAGATTACTTCTGGCACACCGTGGCCGGCGCCTTCTTTCATAAATTTTTCCAAAAACACGGAAGAAAGCGCAGCTCCGATACCGGGCACAGCAAATACCCACCAATAATTATGCAACCCCGCAAAGCTTTCCGACATGGCTATCAGGCCGCGGTTTAAACCCACAGCAGCTATTCCGCTGAAAATTCCCACAACCGCACCCAGAAAAATCAACAACAGCCGGTCGTCCATGCGGAACCAAAACCGCGCGGCTGGATTGCGCCATATTTTCCACCCCGAAAACCTTGTCAATTTCTTTTCACCAGTAAGCCCCAATTTTAAGCAAAAGGTTCTGACTATCCTGAGCCGTTTAAAATCGCATCGAATTCCCTGATCTTTCCCTTTAGGGTTTGACTGTCGGGCGTCTCAGACAGCATCTGCAGAAAAACATTGTCGCGAAGGCAGTAAGAAATCCTTGAAAGAACATGCAAATGCTGCTTTGAGGTTTTGGACACAAGAATAAACAGCACATAAACCGGTTTTCTGTCCACAGCCCTGTAATCTACCGGCTTTTCAAGGAAAAAAGTCGCGATCTGGGTAGGAATCCCTTCCCGGTCAAGCGGGGTGCGCGGATGAGGGATGGCAACCCCGTTGCCTACGCCTGTGGACATCATCTGCTCGCGGGCTATTAAACTATTATAAAGAACCTTTCTGTCTTCTTCGGATTCAATGCTTTCCATTCTCCAGACCGCGGCGGCAAGCACCTCCTCTACGGTATCGCCGGAGATATCATAATAAATACCCCCGCTTTCAACCGCCTCGGTTAAAGTCACAAGTTTTTCAGATGAATTTTCGGTTTGCATTTCTCCGGGCGGATGATAATGCAGATTATGCTCTTCAGCCCATTTCCTTAAGGCGGTATCATTGAAAATGCATTTATTTTCCACCCGTTTTACCGGGATACGCCCCTGTCTTATCCATCGTTCAATAGTGTTAAGCGGCATATCCAGGCATTTGCAAAACTCCTGAATTGTAAGCTCCATTGAAAAGCACCCCTATATTTTTTATTTATGGCCCGCCTGTTTATCGCCCGGTTGCGGTATTTCAGCAAAAAAGCCCGGAAATGGTAAACCCCCGCAAGGCCAAATTAGTAAAATTAATAAAATAAATTCCTGAAATCAAGCATTTTTTTTACTCTTAAATGTCTTACTCCGAGTATTTTTCCATCCACCAGGCATCCCATTTGCGACTGCAGACCTCGTCTGCAATATTTCTTCCAATCTCTGTTTTAAGCCTGTTCCTGACCACAGGCAGCCATTTTTCAGGACCCCTGCCGCCTGTATCTGAAATGGATTTCAGGTCCAGGATAAAGGCAAGCTGATCGGCATCATGGGCAAGCTTTGCCTCGGTGGTTTCCTGCCTGTTGAATTCCTCTATCAGATCGCAGACAGACCCCCCGAAAGGCACGTTCCGGGTGACATCTTTAATAGCGCTGTTTTCATCCGCAGTTACGTATTTTTTCTGCACGTAATTCAAATCTCCTGTCCTTGCCTCGGGCAGATCATGCACCAGGCACATGGTCATCAGGCGGTGGGCGTCTGCTTCCGGCACCATCTGAGACATTACGTATGCAATAAAGGTGGCCGCAAAGCAGTGTTCCGCCACTGACTCACGTCCTGCTCCCAGAAAGGCAAAGCCAGCCCTCGGAATATCCTTTAAAATTTTCGACTCAAACAGCAGGTCAGCTATCGCTTTCATTTCAACTCCTTTTAAATCCGAACGTTCAACTCATCCATGCACCGGCCGCCCAGGCGACCAGCAGGGCCGCAGCAGAAGCCCCCAAACATATCGCCTGCCCTGCGGATCCAACGGTTTTGTTTGCCATGGCATATCCGATTCCGAAAAAAATGCCAACCAGAAATCCGAACAAATGGGCCATAAGATCAACGTGCGCTCCTGTGCCCAGAAACCCCAGAAGGGCCAAGCCGCAAGCCAGCGGCAACCAGGCCGCGGCCTTCTGCCTGGCGTTTTTGCGCCTTTGTAAGAACTGGTATCCGGACAGAATACCAATCGCCCCGAAAACCGCAGTTGATGCACCTATTGACAGGTGGCCGTGCTGATACATCCAGGCATTAAGCAGATTGCCCGCGGCACCTGTGCAAAGCACCATCAAAATACCCGCGCCCCAGCCTGACACATGGCAAACTGCGGTTGCAAATACCGCCAGCCCGATCATGTTTCCAATAAGATGAACCGCATCAACGTGGAACACCAGGGCCGTGACAACCCGGTAAAGTTCGCCTTCCGCAATTTTCTGCGCCGAAGCCCCGAATTCGGACCACACCGAATGAACATCCCCTGTTTGGGCCGCTGCAAAATATAGAAAAGCAATGAGAACTGCGGCCCATATCCCGGCATACCCGTGATGTGAGTTTACCGGCGTTATACGGGATTCAGCTGCCGCAGCGCGGTTTTCACGGAAATACTGCTCAACCGAATGGCGCGCACGCTCATAATCCCGGGGCAAAACCCATATGCCCCAGCCGCGGCCCTCCTTTCTGACCCTGAAAGGTATGCCGGAGGCCTTAAGAATCAATCCGCAAAGGTCTGCCGAATCAGCGGAGATGTTTTCGTAGAGTTGTATCATGGGTTGACAAATCCAAAACAAGCCTAATTATATGGACAAACAAGTATTGCTTCACGGCTTTTATCCTCGGGTTCCAAACTGCAAATCTGCAATAAAAATCAACATAAACACAGGAGCAGGCCATGACACCGAAAACAGAAACCTATGAATTTCAGACCGAAGTAAACCAGCTTCTCAACATTATTATCAATTCCCTGTATTCAAACAAGGAAATTTTCCTTCGCGAGCTTATTTCAAATGCCTCGGACGCAATTGACAAGATCAGCTTCAGAGCCCAGACCGATCCGGAGATTCTCGGGGATGACACCGAGTTTAAAATCAAAATAACCCCGGACAAACAAAACCGCACCCTTACCGTATCAGATAACGGCATAGGAATGACAAAAGAAGAGGTCAAGGAAAACCTGGGCACGATTGCAAAAAGCGGCACTGCCGCATTTCTGGAAGCCCTGGAAAAATCAAAGCAGGAAAACGGCATTACACCTGAACTGATAGGCCAGTTTGGGGTGGGATTCTACAGTGCCTTTATAGTGGCAGACAAAGTAACGGTCATAACACGGGCCGCAGGCGAAGAAACCGCCACCAGGTGGGAATCCGAAGGAGATGGGTCCTATACTATAGAACAGGCCGAAAAACCAGGACGGGGCACAGACGTAATACTCAAGCTTTCTCCCAGGGTGCAGGAGGAAGAAGACTTCACTGATGAATGGACAATAAGGCGGGTTGTAAAACGCCATTCAGACTTTGTGCGCTACCCCGTTGTAATGGACGTGGAGCGCGAGGAGCAGGAGACAGATTCAGAGGGCAAGCCCGTAGAAGGCGGAGAGAAGAAAAAGGTGGTCCGCGAGGAAACCCTTAATTCCATGAAGGCCATATGGGCCAGAAACAAAAACGAGATAACCGAAGACGAATACAATGACTTCTACTCCCATATAAGCCACGACTGGAATCCGCCCCTGGAGAAAATGCACATAAAGCTCGAAGGGGTGACAGAATACACCGCCCTGCTCTACATTCCTTCGCAGGCGCCGTTTGACCTGTTTCACCCCGAACGGCAGCACGGGGTTCAGTTATACAGCAGGCGGGTGTTCATAATGGAGAACTGCAAAGAGCTTCTGCCTGAATACCTGCGCTTTATCCGAGGAGTTGTAGACGCCCCTGACCTGAACCTAAACATAAGCCGCGAGATGCTCCAGAAAGATGTGCTTGTCCAAAACATCCGAAAAAATCTGATAAAAAAGATACTTGAAAAACTGGAGCATATGGACGGGGAAACCTATTCCAAGTTCTACGACCAGTTCGGAGCGGTGTTAAAAGAAGGCATCTACGTGGACTGGGAAAACCGGGACAGGCTTACAAAACTGCTCCGCTACAAGACCACGAAATCAGAAGACAAATGGCGGTCCCTTAAGGACTACGTAAACGACATGAAGCCTGACCAGGAAAATATATATTATATTACAGGCGACAACATGAGCGCGATGCTAAACAGCCCTCACCTTGAGGCTCTCAAGGAAAAGGACTATGAAGTGCTTTTGATGACAGATCCGGTGGACGAATTCGTAGTCCAGAGTATAACAGAATTCGAGGGAAAACAGCTTAAAAGCGCTGAAAAAGGCGATCTTGATATTGACAAAAAAGAGGAACAGGACTCAGAGGCATACTCTGATCTTTTCAAAAAGGTCGAAGAGAACCTGGAAGACAAGGTCAAGTCTGTCAAGCCCTCTTCTCATCTTAAAAACTCGGTTTCATGTCTGTCGGCAGACGCCTATGACATGAGCGCCTACATGGAAAAGCTGCTTCGCGCCTCGGGTCAGCCGGTTCCCGAAACTAAGCGGATTCTTGAATTAAACACCCGGCACCCGGTTATGGAAAAAATCAGAAAGATCCATGAAAACAACCCTGAGGACGAGTCCCTAAAGGACTACAGCAGGCTTCTCTATGACCTGGCGGTGATCGCCGAAGGCGGCAAAGTGGAAAATCCCTCCCGCTTTAACAAGATGGTAGGGGATTTGATGGCAGGAGCAATCCGGGAATAAGGAGCCCTCATTGGAGCATCAAGGTTTCTGTTCGTTATTATTGCCGATTTTTTCCAGGTTGCTCTTCTGGGTTTCGGCCGTCTTAATTGCATTGCGACCGGCCTGGTACTGCGGATCAAAGGCCAGGATTTGGTTCCATATGCTTATGGCATCGCCAAGCTGGCCTTTTCGATATGCAACAAGGCCCTGCTCCATGAGCAGATCTGCACAACGGGCAATTTCGGTGTCAAGTTCAGCAGGGCTCATAGGAATCCTGGCGGCAAGCTGCGCATCCTGAGGAAAGTTGTTTTTAACGGTACGAAAAAGCAGGCCCGCCTGATCAGGCCGGTTTTCCCTTAATCTTGCCCTGCCCTGTTTTATTGCGCTGTTAAGGGCGCGAATATATGAATCAGAAAGATTTTTATTGCAGGCGCCCTGCCTTATATTCTGATCAATTCCCTGCAGGGCGGCCAGGACATCGCCCCGGTCAATAAGGCGCTCCATGTCTTGTTTTTTCAATAAATCCCGGGTGTCCGGGGAAATTGCCGCAGTTTCTTTTATTTTTTCCCTGTCCTCGGGTTCCGCAGGTATTTCCTTTGATTCCGGCCGATTCTGCACAGGACCTTTATCAGGGCTGTCAGGCCGGCCGGCGGTCCGCCATGCCGAAAAACTGCATGCTGAAAGAAACAGAAGTGAAAAAAGCAGGATAAGACAAAAAAACGCCTTTGTTCTCATACGGCCCCGCCGGGAAAGGAGATTGTTTCTTCTTTATCAAAATCATCGAGGGTTTCAATAAAAATATCAACCAGGTGCGGGGAAAACCGGATTCCTTTGTATTTTTCAATTTCTCTGGCTGCCCGGCTTTCCGATATTTCAGTACGGTACGGGCGCGAAGTTGTCATGGCATCATAGCAATCGGCAATTGCGACAATCTGTGCATACAGATGAATCTGTTCGCCTTTTAACCCGTTGGGATACCCCTGGCCGTTATACCATTCATGGTGCTGAAGCACGGCGGGGATATATTTGTGCAAGGACACTGAAAGTTTGAGTATCCCGGCGCCATACCCCGGATGCTGCTTTATAATCTCATATTCTTTTTCACTGAGCGGCTCGGTTTTTGCCAGAATCATATCCGGAATCCTGATTTTGCCTATATCATGAAGAAAACATGCAATTTCCAGGTCTTTTAACTCCTGCTCATCCAGCCCCAGCTTTCTGCCTATCCGCAAAGCCAGCAGGGCCACTCTTTCTGAATGCCCCAGTGTATATTGATCCCGGGCATCAAGGGCTGCTGCAAGTATCCGTACCATCGAGGTATAGGAATCTTCCAGATTTTTTGAATATTTCTTCAGACTTTCCTGCTGGGCCAGCAGAGTTTTCGACATTTCATTAAAACTGCGGGTCAATTCACCAAGTTCATCCCGGGAAGTAACCCTTATTTCCACATTTTTATGCCCTGACTGAAGCCGGGAAACCCCGGCTGCCAGGCGTTCGATCGGCGCTGTTAAAAAAGATGCAAGTATTAAGGTTCCCACAGCGCCAAAAGACATTGCCAAAACCGAAATCCAGAAAATTCTGCGATGTGCCGCCTGCCTTGCGGCCAGCATGGTATCGGTTTTCAGCCCGACGATCACATCGCCTACCCTGTTGTCCGCAAACCGGACCGGAGCTTTTATCTGGTATGACAGAACCCCGTCACTCTGAATTTCCTTTACCTTAACAGAGCGGAGGTTTTCAATTAACCGCCCTTTTTTATCCGCAAAGGTCTCTCCGACTGCAGACAGGCGGCTATGGGCGAGAATCACACCTTTATGATCAACAATGCTTATATATGCCACGTCCGGCTGGGATTCCTTTATTTTCGCCACCAGATTATCCAGGGCAAGCTGATTGTCTGCAAGGATGTTAAATCCGGCGGGCGTTGCAGCGCTCATGGCAATAGACTCGCCTCTTTCGAGCAGGGAATCAAGCAGAAAATCATTCATTACCGAGGTGATTACTATAAATGACCCAAAAGTTGTTGTGGCAATAAGGGTAAGGGTAATCAGGGTCATCTTCAGGCGGATACCCCATGGGCGGATCCTAAACCAGGACATGATGTAAATGCCTCCCTTTACTCAGCTATTGAGCATGGTATCGGAAAAACAAACCTCCACCCTTGCTTTAATATCCAGTCACCCTGTCTATCACAAAAACTCATTTAACCCAATACGGTTTTCCAGGCCAAGCAAATATTGGTTTGATCTTTTTCTTTGCTCCTGCCATTCCGAGTTGTCAACAAAATTCGGATTTCCCCGGTCATATATTTCCATGACCGGCGAAAACATAACAACCCCCTCTATCGGACTTCCCCTTGCCGCGGCCAGGTAGTCCTCAAACGACTGGGGAGGAAACCTGTCGATTATTCCGCAATGTGCATGTGCGTCTATAATCATCGGGGCGTCTCCCATATACTCTGTTGACTTTAAATGCGGTTCTCATATATTTTAAATAAAAACATTTACATGCATACCCAATTTTTTTGACGGGGGCAAGCGCAATGGACAAGGAAAAACGCATGCTTAATGCTATCCTTGAAACAATTGAGGACGGCATTTACGTCATAGACAACAACTATACGCTGGAATACATGAACAGCCGAATGACCGAACTTTTCGGGGAAGGCACCGGAGAAAAGTGTCACCGCGTATTAAACAACAGCGACACTCTTTGTCCATGGTGCCGGGCACCGGAAGTATTCAAGGGCAACCGGCTTTACTGGGAGCTCTATGTACCCAAGGCTGACAAGACCTTCGCCCTGACTGAGCTGCCGCTTAGAAATCCTGACGAATCCGTGTCAAAATTAAGCATATTAAGGGACATAACAGAGCGAAAGCAGCGTGAGGCAAAGCTTGCCGCCTCAGAAGAAAGATATCAGAACCTTTTCGAGCATGTGGGGGTGGGTGTTTACATCAGCAGCAAGGAAGGCCGGTTCCTGGATGCAAACCAGACATTTATAAACATGATGGGCTATGCCAGCAAGGAGGAGCTTTTAAACATCGATATCACGCGCGACCTGTATGTACACCCATCTGACAGGCGAAAATTCCAGGAAATGATAGAACGCGACGGCCGGGTGATTGACTACGAGGTTGAGTTCAAAAGAAAGGACGGCACGCCCATAACAGTTCTGCTGACCAGCCATGTCAGATACGATCACCAGGGAAATGTCCTCGGCTATGAAGGCATTACAGTGGACCAGACCGAGCGATACATGATGGAAAAAAAGCTGCGCGAGGCCTACGACCTGATGAACAAGATAATCCAGAGCTCGCCCAGCCCCATCATGGCTGCGGATTTAAAGGGCAACATATTCATCTGGAACCGGGCAGCGGAGGAAACCCTGGGATATCCTGCATCAGAGACCATAGGAAAAATGCACATCACAAAAATATATTCCGAAGGACTCGCCCATAAAATAATGAAAATGATCCGCAGCCCGGAACACGGGGGTGTGGGGCTTTTGCGCTCGCATCCCATGTTATATGTAAGGCGCGACGGCAAGGTTATAGACGGCAGCCTGTCTGCTGCCATGATATACGATGACGACGGAAACGAAGTTGCAACAGTCGGCTCTTTTATCGACATGACAGAGCGCATAGAAATGGAACGCGCCCTGCAAAACACCCAGGAACAGCTTCTTCAATCAGAGAAACTTGCGGCCATGGGCCGGCTGACCTCCCAGATCGCCCACGAATTAAACAATCCTCTTTTCGGGATCATGAACACCCTGGAACTGCTCAAAACAGAAATTCCGCCGGAAAACAAGCGGCGCAAGCTCCTGGACATGTCGCTTTCAGAAACCGAGCGCTTAGCTGAAATGCTGCGGAAAATGCTTTCATTTTCCAAGCCGGACGAAGAGGAAAAAGGGTCTGTTAATATCAACACAATTATTGACGAACTTTTAATGCTCCATGACAAGCAGCTCAGGGAAAACAGCATAAAGAGCAAAAGCGAGCTCGCAGAAGACATGCCCGAGATTTATGCATCAAGAAATCAGATGCGCCAGGTTTTTTTAAACATGATCTCCAATGCCAGAGACGCCATGCCCGAAGGCGGCACACTGACCTTTAAGAAATGGCACAAAAAAAATACCGTATATATAGAAATCACAGACACCGGCCAGGGTATTGAGGAGGAAAACATCAACCGCATATTTGACTCCTTTTTTACCACAAAGGACACGGTCAAAGGCGTCGGCCTTGGACTTTCTGTATGCTACGGGTTCATAAAGGACCACGGCGGAGACATCAAGGTAAAAAGCCGCTCAGGTGAAGGCACAACTTTTATTATTTCCCTGCCTGTATACGAAGCTCCCGCGGAGGAACAGGAAAACGAACCTGAGGAAACTGTGTCCACCAAATAATATTTTAGAATTTTAGATGCTTTTTAAAAAGCTATGGCATCTTCAAAAACCATAGCTTAAAGGTTTTATCGCGCGAACCTGTAATAGCCCGCCTGCCGTCAGGGCTGATATCAGCTGAAAGCACCCAGCCGTCATGATCGGTATAATTCCTTATAAGCTCACCTGTTCTCAAATCCCAGAGCCTGGCGGTTTTATCGTCTGAGCCGGAAAGGACACATTCACCGTCCGGGCCGAAGGCCACAGCGCGCACCCAGTCATCATGGCCGGAAAAGGTTTGAAGGGTTTTGCCTGTTTCAACGTCCCAGACTTTCACTGTCTTGTCCGAGGAGCCGGACACCGCTTTCTGCCCGTCAGGGCTGAAAGCCGCGGAATGAACCTGGAATTTGTGATCCGTGAAGGTGCGGATTTCTTCTCCTGTTTCCAGGTCCCAGAGCCGCACCGTGGAATCCCATGAAGCTGAAAGAACCTTCTTTCCGTCAGGGCTGAAAGCCACGGAACGTACACGGTCTTCATGACCTGCAAATGTGCGGATTTCTTCTCCCTTCTCCAGATCCCAGAGACGTACAGTTTTGTCATCCGAGCCGGAAAGGCCCAGCCTGCCGTCCGGGCTGAAAGCCACGGAACGAACATCGCCTTGGTGACCGTTTAAAGTGAGAACAGATCCGCCGCTTTCAATATTCCACATGGTAACAGTGCCTTCCGGGGAGCCCGAAAGGGCAAGCTTGCCCTCAGGGTCGAATGCCATGCACAGCGCGCACTCTTTGTCATCACCAAAGGTACGCACAGTTTTTCCGGTCTCAAGGTGTATCAGTTTTATTGATCCGCCCCGGATTCTTTCTATTCTGCGTTCACAGGCCCCGGACAGGGCATATCTGCCCTCCGGACCAAAGGCTGCTGAGACGGCAAAACCGTTGTTGTCTTCATAGGTGCGGACAGGCTCAGCAAGGCTTCTAAGGACAAGTGTGAATTTGATCTCGCTTCCTTCTTTCACTTCCATATCCCGCCTGCCATAAAAAGCCCGGCCGTCAGGGCCCTTTTCTTGTGCAAGCTTTGCCTCGATCCGGTATTTCCCCGGATCAAGCCGCAGGGTGGTTGTATCACCGGGATCGGAAGGTGTTGTCATGCGCCGGTTGCCATCAACATAGATTTCCGCCCCTCCGGGCTCGGTTGCAAGCCTTATAATTCCCTTCTCTTCACCTGCGTACACGGCCAAGGGCCACAGGAAGCATAAAAGTATTGCCGCTGCCGGGATTTTCCACATTAGGCTGTATTTTATCATTGTATTTTTCTCAGTTTAGAATTCACGGCTTACGCTTTAATCCGATAACTGCTATTCCGGTTTATGTGAGGACCGGGGCGGGCTTTCCGGTGCGCCGGAGGCAGCGGCACCTTTTCCCTTTACCGGGATTTCTGCAGATATAGTGATCTCCCGGCCGTCACGCTGCACTGTTCCCTCAAGTATAACCGAGTTCTCTTTTATTTCTTTTATTGTACTTCTGTTGATTTTATCTCCCTTGTATGCGGCTTTCTGCTCCCCGGTCTCCTCGTGCTCCAGGATAACCATATCATTGGAATGATCGATTTCAACCGGCTTCCACCCCCCGGCACAAGCGAGCGAAACCCAGGACATTATTAAAATAATTGTGACAACAGCAGTTTTTATCATCATTTCTCCCCTGTCTTTTTGATTCAATATTGATTATTTCGTAAAAAAACTTTTTACAGGCTCATCATTAAAGGTCTTCCCATTCACATCTGCATTCACCTTCTTCACTGGCATCCGGCGGATATTCCCTGTTAATATAAAAGAATCCATAAGTACTCTCGGTATCGTATACTTCGTGGAAGACCGGCAAAACATTATTTCCTTCTGCTGAGGTGCCGTGTATTGTTCCGGGGCCGCTGTATGTGCCTCCTGTAAAATTGCCATGTGTCCAGCCGTAATCAGGATAAGGGAAGTCAGGAGGGCAGTGATTTCCAGGTATAATACAATTCGGCCGGTTGCTGGTAAAGCCGTACTCATAATCGCTCAGAATGAAAAAGCGGTAATGCTCTCCAGGTTCAAGGGAATCTATAAACATTTCTCCGTTTTTTTCGTTTGTGCTTTCACAGTCCGCAGGGCGGGGGATGTCCGTAGGGTGAAATGCTATACAGATTTCTTCGGCTCCGTGCGGATACACATCGTGTTCTGCATCATAGCATATGTCATTTTCATCACAGTAATAAGGATTCGCAAATCCATCTTCGTTTTCATCAACGATATCTAACGCCTCATCACTGCCTGCTTCATGCCACTCTTCATTGATGCATATCTGATCGCAGGTGTTATATACAGCAAAGGGCGTAGGCTCGCTGAGATTTTTGTATCCCACGGCCACCCCGTTTTCCTCCGCCCCGAGTTCTCCCCTGTAAACAAGGTAAAACGACAGATCCACGGCATTTAAGGGTATGGGATCATGGCTCAGATCAAATTCCATCTCCACCGGGGAATCCGGAATACTGCGCCTTTCGCTTTCCACTACAGTATAATGGCTATGATAGCAAATAACGGTTGGCATGGATATTGCTATGCTGCCAACAGCTCAGTCAGGCGTGCCGGTAAATCCGGCAGCCTTATAATCTTTTTCATTTCAGGTCGTATTCTATCACTTTGGGTCTGTTCTGCGTCC
>JAIPDS010000109.1 GCA_021737565.1 Desulfobacteraceae bacterium
TAATTTTTATTGACTTCTGATAACATTTCAGCCATTTATATATTTATTTAGTGTCCGTCCAGAAATCAGATAATTTGTTCAAGTTCAGGGAAGGCGAAAATTTTAACCGCAGGAATACTCAAAGTATTTTGAGGATTAAAATTTGAGCCTGACGCAGAAATTGGGCAAATTGGCCATTTCTGGATGGACACTATTTAATAAAAACAAAGAATCGTCTCTGTTTTTGCTAATTCCTGTTACGCAGAGTTCCTCATAATTTTTATGAGAGACTTTTCATGATTTCAGGCCCGACTTCGCTGGCAAAAATCACCAAGCCCCGCACTCAAAAAGTGCTTCCCCGCAAGAGGCTCTTTGGATTGCTGGATGAGAACTGCCCTTTTCCTGCAACCTGGATTTGCGGACCGGGAGGTTCCGGAAAAACGACCCTGATCGCCAGCTATATAGAGCACTATCAACTGCCCTGCCTTTGGTACCAGATTGACGAAAGCGACTCAGACATTTCCGGCTTTTTTTATTATATGAGCCTTGCGGGCGAAAAAACAGCCCCTCAACGCTCAAAAAACAATCTGCCGCTTCTGACCCCTGAATACGCGTCCGGAATTTCGGTTTTCACCCGACGATTTTTTGAAGAGATCTTTGACAGGTTAAAGAAACCGGGCGTACTTGTCTTAGACAACTACCAAGATGTCTCCCGGGAGTGTCAGCTTCATGAAATTCTTCGCGAGGCTCTCACTGTCATACCCGAGGGGATAAATGTATTTATTCTGAGCAGATCACAGCCGCCGGCCGCTCTGGCCAGGGCCAGGGCCGGTAATAATCTGCATGAGCTCGGGTGGAACCAGCTTCGATTTCACCCACAGGAAACCCGGGACCTGATTTACATGCTGAAGCAAAAAACCTGTCCGGAAACTCTTGCCGATCATCTGCATAAAAAAACCGGCGGCTGGGTAGCCGGCCTGATCCTTATTATGAAACGACTGGAGATAGAACAACTCCCTGCTGAATCATTTACACAACTGATCGGGGACTCGGCATATGATTATTTTGCAAGCGAGATATTTGAAGATGCAGATCCCGAAATTCAGAATTTTTTTCTCAAAACCTCGCTTTTTCCGGAAATGACGCCCCGGATGGCAGAAAACCTGACGGGGATTGAAAATGCAGAGAATCTTTTATTTAATTTTCATCGGAACCATTGGTTTACCAACAGGTACACGAGCAGTGAAACCAGATATCAGTATCACTCCATGTTCCGGGATTTTCTGCTCAACCGGGTCTCTCGCACTTACCCTGCCCCCTTCCTCTCCGGGCTAAAAGACAAAGCAGCCGGACTTCTAAAAGCCGACGGCCAGTTGGACTCAGCTGTTTCGCTGTTTTTGGAATCCGGCAACCCCGGGCAAGCCCTTGACCTGATCCTTAATCACGCGCAAATGATGCTCAACCAGGGACGTATTCAAACCCTGGAACAATTGCTGATAAAACTGCCGCCTGAATTGTTTGACAAAGAGCCATGGCTGCTTTACTGGCTGGGCGCCTGCAAACTGCCCAGCAAACCCGCTGAAGGGAAAAAGCTTTTTGAAAAGGCCCTTGCCGGCTTTGAAGGCCGTGGAAACACGGCCGGGAAATTTTTATGTTTATGCGGGATAATCGACTCGATTACTTACAGTGCAGATTCATTTAAGCTTTTTGACCAGTGGCTTCCAAAGCTGACTGCGCTTTCCAATGACTTCGAGACACTGTTTTCTCCGGAATTAAAAGGAAAGGTAATATTTAGCCTGCTCCAGGCCATGGTTTTACGGCAGCCCGACCATCCTGAGCTCAAGATCTGGGAAAACAGGGGGCTTCAAATTCTGCAAAGCAACGCGCCGGCGGATATAAAAGTCCAGATAATACTGCCTTTACTTGTATACCACCTTTTTGCAGGCAATATGCCGGAATCCCGATATTTCATTGATGTCTACCGGGATTTGGCCCAAATGCCGGATGTATCACCTCTGGCCAGGATTACGCTTAAAGACCTGGAAGCCTATTATTACTGGCTAAGCTGTCAATTCGAAGAATGCCGCAATGCGGTAAACAAGGGCCTGGAATTGGCATCTTATTCGGGAATTCCTGTTATGTCCGCCTATATGACGGCTCATGGCGCCGCCGGTGCTTTAAGTTCAGGAAATATTGGGGGATCGGCGGAATACTTTCGAAGTATTGAAGCGGGTATGCACCAAGCCACGGGGTGGATACGCGAAATGTTCCATACAATGTTTCTATGGAAAGCCCTGCTGGAAAATGATGCGCCCAAAGCGTTATTTCATGGAAAATGCACCATAGAAAGTGCGGAAAAAACCGGATGCCCCCTGTCGACATCTTTTGATTACCTGGGCCTTGCACTCGCCTTCCACGCTTCAGGCAAGTCCAAAACAGGTATCAAACATTTAAACCAGGCCCTTTCCATCTCCAAAAGGATCGGAAGCCGGCAGACAGAATTCGCCTGCCACCTGGCTGAAGCTGAAATTGCACTTGATTCCGGAGACGAAACCGGGTCTCTTGCTTCACTGCAAAAAGCACTGGCTATCGGAAGTTCCCATCAATATTTGAACACGTGGTTCTGGCGGCCGGAGGCAATGACCAGGCTCTGCTGCAAGGCGCTTGAGGCGGGCATTGAGCCTGGTTATGTGCAGAAGCTGATCCGAAAGCGGGATCTGATCCCTGACAACCCGCCCGTGGAAATCGAAAACTGGCCCTGGCCCATCAGGATATATACCCTGGGACGATTTACGCTGCTCAAGGACGGCAAACCGATGGGATTAAACCAAAAAGCCCTGAAAAAACCCCTTTTACTTCTAAAGACCATTATTTCACTTGGCGGCCGTGATATCAGTGAAAACCAAATCGCCGATCTTCTCTGGCCCGAGGCGGAGGGTGACGCGGCGCACGGCAGTTTGAAAACCACTCTGCATCGTCTTCGAAAGCTGTTAGGCCTTCATGATGCCGTTCAATCAGTATCCGGGCGCCTCAGCATCAATCATAAATATTGCTGGGTGGATGTATGGGCATTTGAGCATATTCTTTCTGAAGCAGATTCTCTCCGGAACTCAGGGAACAGGAAAAAGGAGCTGAAAAGATCCGCCGAGTTGACCCAGAAAGCGTTAAATCTTTATCACGGGCGGTTTCTGCAATTCGAGGACCAGGTTTTTCCCCTTCGCGAACACCTTCACGAACGGTTTCTTGCAGGTGTAAAAATGCTTTGCAATTACCTTGAAGAGCAAAAAGAATGGGAAAAAGCCATCGAAACGTATGAAACCGGGATCAAGGTCGATGCAGTGGCCGAATTCTGCTATCAAAAGCTCATGATCTGCAATCATCAGCTCGGCAGAAAAACAGAGATTCTGTCAACCTACAATAAGTGCAGGGACTCTCTGTCCGCCAACCTGGGCCTCCGGCCTTCTCCGGCAACCGAAGCCCTGCGGGAATCACTTCTTTCCGGAAACGAGAAGTAATTTATTCCCAACACGTTAAGAAGCTATAGATTCCCTTGAAAAATTGGTTATTCACCATTTTTACACACCGAGCAATATGAATCGGCCGAGTATTTTGAAAACAGTGCAGTTTGCAGGGACGGAACAAAGCGCCTGACAGGTCTGTAGCTACATATTCAGCCCGGTTTATCCCTTAAAAAGCATCAGTATCCCCAGCAGGCAGAGAAGCCACAGGACCGCGTTTCTGTAGGTTTCGTCGTTCATCCGGCCGTAGAGGCTGCTTCCGGCAATCACCCCGAGGATCAGCGGCAGCACGCACCAGGCAAAAAGCGTGATCACCTGCACGGTAAAAAATCCGTGATACAGGTAAAAGCAGACAACCCCGAGGCCGTTTAACATGAAAAATGCCACCAAAGTTGCCTTGATCTGAGACTTTGTCCAGGGCTGAAGCGATGTAAATATCACCACCGGAGGCCCGGAGGTTCCGATGCTGCCTGCAAGGCACCCGGCGGCAAAGCCGGAGACAGCGGCCCAGAAATTTCCAAGGGCCTTTTTCGGCCTGAACCTTAACCATGTATTTGCAGATGTAATGATGAGCACTGTGCCCACCAGGATTTCCAGGGGCCTCTGGGAAACGGATTTATGAATATAGACACCCACCGGTATGCCTGGAATAGAGGCGATAAGCATGGGCAGCCATTTTCTGAACGCAAAGTATCCTGACAATTGAAAAATTAGAATCAGGTTTATCACTGTGGCTAAAAGAATAATAAGCGGAATAGCGGTCTTGATTGCTATAAACAAAGCCATCAGCGGCAAGGCTACCAGCATGACTCCGAATCCTGTAAGCCCCTGTACCAGGCCGCCTATAAAGGCTATTATCTGCAGGCAGATTATTTCAGACATTGTAAGAGAGATTTCCTTTCCCACATTTGTTCCAGTCTATTATCATCTTATTAAAATAAAACAAGCCCGCCGCTTTCATCCAGTAAAATTTAAATTCATCCCTGAAAATTTAGCGGTAACAGGGGCTGCAGGCTCTTTTCTTTCGTTGCAAGATTTGATTTGCCCGTACAGATGTTGTGCTGTATTCTGGAGCTTTAACTGATGACCAACAGCTTTTTCCGGAGCAGAGCAAATGCGAACAAAGCTGCCATAGGGCTGTATGCCGCTTGTCGTACTGATGGTCCCGGCAGTACTTGTACCCGTTTTTCTTGCCAACGCGGGCATCGGTTAAAAGAGATTGTAAAAATAAACCCGGGAGAGACCAATGAACAGTGTGCTGGTCGTAGGCCTGATCATCATGGTTGGCCTGGCGCTGGGCGAAACTGCCCGAATGATCAGACTTCCGAAAATCACGGGATATATTGTAGCCGGCATTGTGTTAAATCCCCGGCTGACAGGATGGATCCCGCTCGATTTTGTCAATCACACGGAAGGTGTCACCAATATAGCCCTGGCCTTCATTACCTTCTCAGTGGGCGGCACCCTTTTGATTTCCAGATTAAAGCGGCTGGGAAAGGAAATCCTTACCATTGCTTTGCTTGAAGCGGAGCTGGCATTTGCGGCAGTGATATTCGGGGTTTTTGCAGCATCATGGTTGCTGGGTTTTACCCCCGCCGGAAATGAATTCGGCATGCTGCTGCCATTATGCATACTTCTGGGATCCACAGCCTCTCCCACGGATCCCACCGCTACCCTTGCAGTGGCCCATGAATACAAGGCCAAAGGAGACGTTAGTGCAAGCATTATGGGTATTGCCGCCATTGATGATGCTCTGGGCATAATCAACTACAGCATTGCCATTGCTGTAGCGGGGATTTTCATGGGAAACAGCCTGTCTGTGGAATCCGCCCTGATCGAACCTTTACTGGCCGTGGCCGGCGGAATAATCCTCGGAACTGCTTTCGGCTGGATATTGAAAAGCTTTGTTATCATGTTTCAGCGTGAAACCGAAAGCGCTATGATAGTCCTTGTTTTCGGCATGCTGGCGGCATGCTTCGGCGTGGCCGAAGTGCTGGGCTTGGATGAACTGCTTTCAACAATGGCCATGGGTATAGTGGTGGCCAATTTCTGCAGATACCAGGAACAGATCTTCCAGATGCTTGAACGCTACACCGAGGAACTGATTTTTGTGCTGTTTTTTACCATCAGTGCCATGCATCTCAATTTTGACGCACTTTCAGGGGCTTTGGGTTTCGTGGTTTTGTTTGTGCTTTTTCGGGCCGCAGGAAAATTCGCAGGAACCTCCGTGGGGGCAACCCTTTCCGGTGCGTCCGGCAAAGTCAGACGTTACACGGCATTCGGCCTGCTTCCCCAGGGAGGCATAGTCATCGGCCTGGCCCTTATGATCCGGGGCAAACCCGAGTTTGCCCCCATAGCAGATACCTTTATCGGAATTGTTATCGGTGCCACGGTGATCCATGAGTTAATCGGACCGGTCATGGCCAAGCTGGCCCTGAGCCGTTCCGGGGAGATCAGTGCCAGGAACAGCGAATAAACACCCGGGCACCGGCGTATCAAATTTCCGGGGGGAGCCCTTGCGCCCGCTTCTTAAAGTATCGGCACAGCCGGGACAGTGCACGGGAGGCTTGACTTTCGGAAGCCGAAGAATAAGGTTGACAATAAACAGCGGATCTTTTATGGAAATAAATTTACAAATAACAGGCGGACGACTTAAAGTACAAAATCCATATTCATTTAATCTGAAGTGTGCCTGCGGAGAGATGACCGAGTGGCTGAAGGTGCACGCCTGGAAAGCGTGTGTGTCTGAAAAGGCACCGAGGGTTCGAATCCCTCTCTCTCCGCCATCTATTGTATAATGGACACAGGCACAAATCGACCCGGACCCTTCCTTGCCGTCCGTGCTTCCGCATATAAACCTGCCTGCCGCCTTCGGAATCCGGTGCAGGGCGGGATGTAAGCACTTTTTAAGGGCAAATACACAAATGCCCTGATATACATACAGGAAGGATTGAGAAGAGCTTGCCATGGCATACCTGGTTTTTGCGCGTAAATACCGGCCCGGACAGTTTGACGGGGTGATCGGCCAGGCCCACATCACCCGCACCCTGGCCAATGCCGTATCTTCGGACCGCCTGGCCCATGCCATCCTGTTTTCCGGTCCCCGCGGAACCGGAAAAACCACCGTGGCCCGGATATTGGCAAAATGCGTAAACTGCCGAAACGGACCCACCACGACTCCGTGTGACCAGTGCAGGTCCTGCCTGGAAATTACAGCCGGCAACTCTGTTGACGTGTATGAAATCGACGGCGCATCCAACAACAAGGTGGAAAACGTACGTGAGCTGCGGGAAAACGCCAAGTACATGCCGGCTCAAAGCCCGTATAAGATCTACATCATTGATGAAGTCCACATGCTCAGTGATGCTGCCTTTAACGCGCTTTTAAAAATCCTGGAAGAACCCCCGGCACATGTGCTGTTTTTCTTTGCCACCACCGAGCCGAATAAAATCCCGATAACTATTCTTTCCAGGTGCCAGCGCCACGATTTCAGA
>JAIPDS010000024.1 GCA_021737565.1 Desulfobacteraceae bacterium
GAGGCTTGATGATGACACTTTTTGCACTGATAAACCTTGCGGGTACTGACAATCGTGGCCTTATTATGCCCGCATTTGGGGCATATAAAACCTTCAGGCCATTTATGCTTGCTCAGATATTTGATGCAATCACGTTCGGTGCAGAATTTCCGCCTAAACTGTTTGACTTTAGTTATCGAATACATGGTCCACCTCCTTGTCGAAATATCTAATTTGGACCATCCTTATAACATTTAAAAATATATTAATTCAATAGCTTATATTAATTTTTACTGGCCTGACTAAATACACCTATATGAAAATATCTTTTTTCATGACTGGGGAAAGTACGGTATCATGGAAAAAACGTAATTTTTACATCATAAAAACGGGCCAAAGAGTGTAAAATTCTTACCATGGAATGGAATATATTCCCGGGCATCCTGGAATTTGCACCTTGCTCTTGGCAATCCTCTTGGGCCCGAGAATCGCATTATTGGCTGGGAATAGCCGCATTCCGTTCTGCAATCATCAATAACCCCCAAAGGAATTCAACAAGACTTGGAGTGGAAGTCATGCCCCGCCGGCGCAGTGCAACCCGATGCGCCTACAAAGATTTTGCCATTCAAGTAAACAGGATGAAGCGACAACTTCCTTGACTTTGACCGCCTTCCTGCTTAGATTTGCTTTATGTATTTCTTCAGAAGTTCAAGGTTTTTTTCATTATTTATAAACCACAACTTGAGCGGCTTATCACCAACATCAAATACAACATGTCTCGTCTTAATTTTCGATTTTAAGGGCAATTCTTTTCTGGAAATTGAGACACTATAATCACGCTTTTTGCTAGAAATATGGAGGCTTTCGTTTTTAAGGCTAAGCTCATATATTTCATCGAAACCAAAAACAGGCCTTCTTGCTGCCTTCATTAGAACATGATCAAAATGTTGCTGATTTGCAACGCCAGCCGTATTTCCAACAACCAAGCTTGTTTTTCCGTCTGAGACGAAATGTTCTTGATATGCAACGTCAGACGTATTTCCAACAATCAAGCTTGTTTTTCCGTTTGAGGCGATGTGATGCGTTTTCTTGCAGTTGCTGCATATGTGTGACCAGATAGGGAGCCTTGTAGTCAGCATGCCATTTATTACGTTTGCGGATGCCATCCAGATCATTGCACCGGTAATGGTTATCCAATGGGGTAGGTTCGAAGGCGGTGCAAAAGCAACAATCAAAATAAGTGCCGATGCAAAGGCTATAACGAAACCTATCGCCCACCCTATAATGGCACGTCCTTCTTGCTTAAAGATTCTATCTGTAAGCGTCAACATGTCTGAGCCGCTACCCTCTTCAAAATTGAACTGATCTTCTTGAATATGTTCTTGGTTCCCGCAATTGCTGCATTCAATCAGAAGTTTTCCGTTTACTTTTGGAATCTTCCTATAATCACAAGATTTTTCTGTATTACTACTGTCCATTCTGAATCTCCTTCTTCCAGAGTATGTATCACTGCTGTCCCATCTACATGGAAAATGTCAAAAAACTGGGTGTAACTCCTTGATTTTTATGGGTACTATTTTATTTTCGGTGAAGTTACTAATATTTGCAAAAGTAGTAATACATTATGATAAAATATAAGCACAATCCGGATTCCGGAAAACGACCTGATAATCCGAGGCAGTTTTTGAAGTTTTCGCAGGCGGCCAAAAATTATGGATTTGAATTTGTCCGGACCGGAGATCGCCATTCTTCCTGCTCCATGAGACTTTACGTTATTGAAAATCTGCTCGGCAGGATTCAATGACGGGGAATAAGAAGGCAGAAAATAAACTTCCAGTCGGCCTTCAAAAGAATCGATACAGTCTCTTACTTGTTTGGATTTATGAGTCGGGTGGCCGTCCCAAATCACGAATACAGGGCCTTCGTTGTCATGCATGAGCTTTTTCAAAAACTCGCATACTTTTTCAGCTTTTACCGTGCCTTTGGTGGTCATAAAGCGCATGCTTCCCCGGGTGTCAATGGCTGCAATCATATTGACGCTAAATCTAGCGCCCGTGCTTTCCACTACAGGGGTTTCTCCCTTGGGTGCCCAGGTTCTGCCGCAATGATAATCCGAGCGAACACCGGACTCATCGGCAAAGTAAATCTTTGCCCCCAGTTTTTTCGCTCTTTTTTTGATCTCGGGAAAAACCGTGCTCTTCCATTCGGCAACTGCCTCCGGGTTCTGTTGGTAGGCTCGGTGCAGCAGTTTCTGCGGGGAAAATCCCAGTTGCCGCAAAAGGCGGCTAACCGAGCTGATGCTCAGCTTGATGCCGAATTTCTTCTTGATCACATCAGCGACCATACTGCATGTCCACAGGGCAAAAGGCAGCTTCAACTGCTGAGGATCCTTGCCCCTGACCGTGTTGTAAATCCAGGAAATATGGCTGCCGGTGAGCTTGCTGGGACGTCCGCTTTGCTTGCCGGATCTCAGGGCGTGCCAGCCGCCGCCCCGGTATCTGGCAAGCCAGTTATAGATACAGGCCCGGGAAAACCCCAAGGCCTTGATGACTTCTTCGGGGCTTTCCCCATCCTGGACACACTGAACCGCTCGGATGCGGATCTCTTCCATCGCTTTCGGGCTTATTTTTCTTCCGTCTTGTGTATTCGTGTAATGTAGCATAACAAAGATAACTACGGATGTCTACATATTTTTGCAAATATTAGTAAATGGTGATTGTATAGCGCTTGAATTGGATGAAGATGTCAATGAAATAGAATTGGGAGAAATAGCAATGGATAAAAAATGCAGTTTTTCAAATTAATTGCTGATTGATTTGGAATAAATAAATGAAGGCGGTCTGTGAATGCTGTAATTTGTAAAAGTAAAAGACATCCCGGACAGTTTGCCTTTTTGGAGTTAAAGGGTAGGCGCATTACTTGCCTTATGTTAAGAGTCCCTCTAACCCATTAATTTAAATAAAAATTTTGCCCAAAATTTATAATTTTAATATTTTTATTCATTTCAATATGTTATTGCTAATCCTTCTTTTTTGCAAAGGCACTGACAACATAATTCTATGCTCTTTTTGTACGGCTCCTGTTCCCAGAAAAACCATAACTTTTTTCATATCCCATTTACGCATAGGCTAGGAGCCTCCTTGTTATCTTTTCCTTGGTAGAATCTGAAGGTTCCATAAATGGCTGCAAATTAGCCCATCTGGTATAAAGATATAGATGAGCTGAGATGACTTTTGTGCTAAAGAAAATCATCTCGGGTTTATTATACCGTCAGTTGGCTTGGGACAAAAGGAATTAAAAGAATGAAATGGATTTTGCTGAATTTTCGGGAATCATATGTATGGATTTATATATAGACGGAATTCAATTTCTCAAAACATAATCCAACTGACGACATAACTTGCCATAGTCCGCTTGCAGAAAAAATACTGTTATGTGAACCTTGATTCTGATGTTCCTCACAGACACTGTGTTTAAAGGTTTGATTCACATGCTGGTAAGGCCTTTTTGCGCTGGTAAAGGGGCTTAAAATACTGGCCCCAATACCGGTTGCTCACCTTGCTCTTTTAAAACCAAATCTAAGGCAAAAACCCCCTCTCACACAGCCTCCTCAGCTAAAATTTTTCCGCTCTGCCGGATACGATTCGGGTTGGAGGCGAAACGGAAGGCATAAACCGGACAACTAAAAGTTGAACATTGCGCCACGAGTTGATAGCTGCCGCCCACACATTTTTTTGATAAACTGTCATGGTGTCAATACCAACCCCCTATTTTTCAAGGTTGTCATCTTTGTCCGCCTTTCCGTCCCCTCAAATCCTACTTGTATCGTCTCCGTACAGGCCGGAAGCCGCCGCCAGAGTCGCCAACCCTGCCGAGTTCCGCCTCTATAAGCACGTTTCCCAGTGCGGCCAGGGCAGGGTATTGTTCCAGCTTGATGTTTTCCATATCGGCAGTGGAGGCAATCCCGTGGAGGTGCCCGGCCAGAGTGCTATCTTCCCCGAAATGTAATGTTTTTTGCGGAGCCGTTGTCATTTTTTTGACGATCTGCCTCAGAAACACCATGCTTAGTTTTTCTTCCAGGGCGGGCGGCTTGATTGTTAACCGGGGGTCGTCTTCCTGCCTGCAAAGATCCCACATATTCCTGTTTACGTTTTCGTGGTTCCCAAGTACAGAGTCAAACAGATATTCCTTGCCCCATTTAAGCCCTGAGCGGTAAAGTTCCTCCATTACGTAAGACTCAAATTCCTCGACAACATGCAAATGCCGGGGGTGGCCGACAAGGGAAAAATCTTCTTCAGCATCCTCGGTTATCACAACGAGAAAACCGGGCTTGTCATAGGGCCATCCGATCCCGCTCATTATGCGCCGGTACTCCTTGCCTGTTTCCTTGTCTTCAAAAACTTTTTTGAATTTATCCCACACAACTTTCATGCCTTTCCTCCTTTTTTTGATAGTTAACTTAAATCACAATCCCCGAACAGCGAGCTTGCCCCGAATTGCCGGGCCATTGCTTCATAATTAAATGCGTGCCGGAAATGATCCGGCCCCAGCTTCACGTAAATATAGCGCTTTGATCCGGTTTCCTCATCTTCTTCAAGTTTTTTTGCTACATTATTGCAGTGGCTGGCAAACTCAGCGACAATCCCGCATTCCCGGGGAAGTGAGATATTGGCGTTTAAAATATCCAGGTGGCTTGCATCAAGGGACTCGGTCCGGTTGCAGGAAACAGTCATTTCCCGCTCATTCCATGCGTAACTGCCCTTCTGGTGGTGGGAATAATAGTTCAAAAAAACCCGCCCCCTGGTGAAGCGCTTGGCAAACTCCCGGGCTTTTCGGGTTTCGGGCAGTGCGTCCACTACACAACGGCTCACCCGGAAACGGTTCATTAAACCGTCCAGTTCTTCCCAATCCCTGTAAATCCCCAGGTGAATAACCCGGCCTTTTTTGCCGCCGGTGTGTTTCCCGATTACAACATGAAGATCCTTGCCCTGGTCCACTCCCATTGAGCACGGGCCCGTATCACTGCCTGAAATCCCCTCATTTTCGCACAAGGCTAACACTTCCTGCCTGCTAAGCCTGTTACTGGCCTCCACATAGGGCAGTCCAAGTTTTAAGTTATAAAAGTCCTGTAGGTTGTTTGTCGTGCGGAACAGGTGAAGGATGTCTGCCGGGTCAACGAACTGCGAGAAAAGTTGGCTGTAATGATAACCCCTCTTGTCGATTACTCCAGGTTTTTTGGCAATCCACTGCCCTACTGCCGGCTCCAGTTCACCGTCCCTGCAAGACTGACAAAGACGTACAATCCGCCCATCATTGAATTCTGCCAGGCAATCTGGGAAGGTGTCTTCAAGGCAGGTATATTCCCCGCATTTGGGGCATTTTAAAAGCCAGTAGCGCTGATCCGTTTCCTGGAACTTTTTGTCAATGCCGTAATCTGGCAGCGTGGGGTTGGAAAGCATCATTACCTCTTTGAACTCGGAATGTGCCATGCGCTCCATCGCCATGTCCACGGCATTCGGCGGCGCCTCATCTAATTCGTCAAAGGCTATGAAATCGGCAGGTACAGATTTTAAACCTACCCGGGAGCGCATACCGCGAAGATAGAGGTTTGTTCCCCAAAGGCGTTTTAAGCCTATGGAATCCGTATCCTGCAGCCCTGCTTCCAGAATTTCCGCATTTTCGGCAATCAGGGGAGTCAGCCGGCTTCTGGAAAAATCAGCTACATCCACGGCCGATGGGAATAAATATAAGATTCCCCTGAAATTCCGATACCGGCAGGCATGGATTACCCGGAGGATTGCTTTTGTGGTATTGCCTACCTGCGCTGCCTTCATCTCCACCTGATACGGGTGGATGTCTCTATAGGGCGTTTCCAGGCATTCGTGCCGGTGGAAACTAAAGGGCTTTCCGTCAAGCATGATGGGGCCGCCAAGAACCCATTCGTGAAGGGGTTTTTCAGCTTCCTGCGTCCCGTATCGCTGATTAAGAGAATCGCAAAGCTGATCGAATAGATCGCTTTTCGTTGAGCCTGCGGATGATTTCTGCGCGTACATCTTCTGATATTTCTCCAATAACTTCGAGTACAGTGTTTTGAAATTCCTCTGCTGCCTGGAGGCTGTAAAGCTGAGTGAAAATATCAAGCTGAAGTTTTAGCTGCCCCCTTATTTCAGCCATTGTTTTTAACACGAGTTCATGGGGATCTTTAAATTTGTACTCAGTGGTGTATTCAGGTCCTTCTTTGGTTCCGACGTTGACAAGTCGGGCGTTTTTTTCAAGTACCTGAATTGCTACCTCGTCTCCCTGTACCCAGGAAACGAGATGATCCAAGAGCCAGTTCGCGTGATCATTTATCTTGGCAAGCTGGTTAATTGAATCAATCTTCCGGTCAACGGTTTCCTCGATTTTCCTGGCTGCAACAACCTTGGTGGTCTGCCCTCGAAGCTCTCGCAGCCGCTTGTGAATAGCTTGTCTTGAAACTCCGAGTTTTTCGGCAATTTCCACCTGGGGAACCCCTTCGTCAACTAAACGTATTAGCTTGGTATCATTGATTTTTTTATCTGGCATGGTTGACACCTTGGTTTACATGTAAACATAAAATTCTTCCTCATTTGTCGTATCCTCAGCTCATGACATCAGCGTGTCATGTAATTTTTTATACGCCCCTTTCTGACCAGTACAGGAAACCCCCATAAAATCCCCGCTATGGACCGCCTTGACACCCTGTTGTTCATATGTGTACGCCCTGGCTTTCGCAGAAGCAGCGAAGACCAGGTTGCATACATCCACAAAATCATAAATCACGGCTTTATTTTTGCCGGGTGCTGGCCTCAATGCCCTGCCGATATACTGTATCAACCGACCATGATATTTGACAGGAGTCGTTAAAAACATTGAGGAAATGGCTGGCAGGTCGAATCCTTCACCTATCAACTGGCCGGTGGCAATCAGGGAACGGCATCGCCCCTGGTGTAAATCCTCAAGTATCCGTTCCCTGTCCTTTGTGCCGGTTCCTCCGGTCAACACTTCGGCCTTGATTCCGTGCTGTGCTTCCAGGATCGCGGCCAGGGTTCCGCAATGGGCTTTTCTGTCGCTCAGGATAAGGCTTATGCCGTGCCCGTTGTTTTCGGCCACGGTGCGGCATATCATTTGATTACGGGCCTGATCTTCGGCTAATTCGGATAAAGCCTTGCTGTAAAACTGCGTTGCGTCCGTCCAAGTGTTGAAATCGGTTTCAATCCAGACAACATCTGCAGGGCAAATCTCCCCGGTGTCTACAAGTTCTGCCTTGTCAATTTTTCCGGCCACGTCTCCGATATGCCAGAAAATCACCTTAGAAAGTCCGTCCCGCCGGTATGGTGTTGCGGAAAGGCCAGTCATGTATTTGCAATCAAACACTTCAACGGCCCTCACATACTGCATTGCCGGTGCCCGGTGACATTCATCCAGGATCAAATATCCGAAGTGCGGGGCTATATTTTCGGCATGTTTTACAAGGGTCTGCACAGTCGCTACGGTCACGGGGTTTGTTTTAAAATATCCACCCCCAATAACACCGGCTTCAATTCCCAGAAACTGCTTTATTCGGTTTCGCCACTGATTAAGCAGCTCCTTGGTATGAACCACTACAAGCGTCGGCTGCTGCCGCTGTGCTATCATGTAAAGCCCCATCGTCGTTTTGCCGCTGCCGGTAGGTGCAGACAGTAAGGCAAAAGGTTTTTTCAGACACGCTTCAACAGCCGGCTTCTGGAAATCCCTTAAGCTTCCATAAAAGGTAAATTCAACCGGCGGCAAGAATCTTAGGCGGTCGATAAGCCAGCATTTCTCTTCGTGCCTTTCACACAACCGGACAAGCTGCCCTGTGGCTCCGCGGGGGCAGATAAGCCCTCGGTCGGTTTCTTCGTAAAAACGAAGCTTCGGCTCCAGGTTGCCGGTCCAACGCCCCCTTTTTTCAGCTTCCTCGTATTTCGGGTTCGGCATGGTAAGTCGATGTTTGATTGCCTGCCTGGTTTCCGATTTCATACCCCTGAGAATTATCTTGCGTCCGATTTCAAACTCCATTATTCTCTCCTTGCGTTCATGTTTTGGCCCCTGTCTTGGAATGGCGGTTCCGGCAGGGGTTTTCGTTTTAACCGGGGCTGTTTTCTTTAAACCAACGTCCTATCGGGCAATGCTTCAAGTCAAAAACCGGCATGCCGACTTGTTTGCATATCGGTCTTTTTTCGCCGGAGGCATCAAGCCCGCTACAAAACTGACCATGCAGGCAATTTTTCATGGGTTCGATTTGCAGTTCGGTTTGTTTTTCTTTTTCCGGCCTTGCTTCCGGGATGTCAGGTTTAACCTCTCTATCTTTATTTCCAGAAAAACGCCTCCCTGGGGTACTGTAAAAACTGTCAAAAGGTCTTTTGGCACTTTTGGCAGTAGGTGGGGTGACCTTATTTTCCGTTTCTTTTTCCGTAAATACGTTTTTTGCGTTCGGGTCTAATTCCTGCAAAATCTTTTCCCGGTTATTTTTAGCCCAGGTAATGATTTCGGTTTTAACAGGTTCGGGCAGGTTTCCTATGCCCTGCAAGCTTACTTTCCCATCCGGTTTTAACCGGGGGGTTAGCCCGTAGCTTTTCAGGTGGTCGGTAGCCCTCATATTTCAACCTCGTCATTTTCGTTTTCATTATCGCCCCCGTTCGTATTTAACGTATTTAACGTATTAAGGTCGGGTTCCTGGTCTGCTTCGGGGGCTTTTTGCGTAAATACGTTTTTTGCGTTTAGGGTATATGTTGTTTTCGGTCGCCCTTCGGTGGGTTCGGTAGCGGTCAAAACTTGCCCGTCTTCAATCAGCTCGTTCAAGGTCGCTTGGATTTCACGCGCCGATTTGTTGTTCTGAAATACATCGGTATAAATTTCGGTCGCGGTCATTGCCTTTCGATTCTGCAAGGCTTCCAGTATCCGGGCTTTAACCGGGTCAACGGCCAACTCATCGCCCATAATCAGCCGGATAATGTCAATGGCTTGCCCCAGATAAAACATCGCGGCTTTAATGCCTCGTTCCATGCCGGGCTTATCCAATAACTGCCGGGGGTGGTCGCCCGCGTTAAACTGGTGTATAAGGTCAATGGCTGCCGCAAGCCTTAGGGCATGTCCGTAAGCTTTCGGCAAAAACCCTCGTATTTCAGGTGGCAGGTTCATTTTTTCGCGATCTATACCGTTTCGCCAGTTTAAAAATAAGTCCTGCGCTTCCCTGTTAAGCCTTATGGTGTGGGGCTGTTCTGCATTGTCCGCCCATTGCATCGCGTTTTTTAGGGCGTTTTCCCAGGCTTGCCGGTGGGCGTTGTCCCATGATTCAAGGGTTAAAGGGTGGTGGCCTGCCGGGTCATAAGTAAACAGGCAGCGGTAAACCGTACCATCTGCCAAATATTGCCCTTCATTTCCGCCGAAAACCCTTTTAAAAATTGCAGGCTGTATGCCGCCCACGGCCTGAAAACGGGCATTTTTTATCAGAAGGCTTTGCTTTGCCCTTACAACCCGTACGTCATCGCCGTCATGCAGCTTTAACATGCTTTCCCTGTCAGTCCCTTTCTGCTTGTACTGGTTTTGGGTGTTTATCAGGGCTGAAGCCTCGTTTAAAATCGCAATAATGCCGCCGGTGGGGTGGTTTTCTAATTCGTTTCGCAATCCTTCAAGGGTTAAGTCGGTAACATAATATCCCCGCGCCCTTGGTGGCGGTTCGCCCCGGTCCTTTTTAGGGGTGGTCTCCCATTCGGCATGCTCCTGGTCTGCTATCTCTTGGGCTTTCCGCTGCTCTTGAAAAAATACTCCGGCCATTGCCCGCATGGGGGCTGTTTTCCCTTCGCCGGTACTTTTTACGTCAATCGGCCAAATTATTATTGGTTCATCCCATGCCAGTTTTGGGCTTATATTGACTTTCCTGCCAACTGCCGCGCCGATCATAGCGCAAGCAAAACCGGGCAAGGGGGCTGCTTTGGTAGCACAAGCCCGGGCAAGCTTCTTTAAGCTTTCGGTTATTTCTTCGGGTAAGATTTCCCAGGGGTAAGGCGTGCGGGGTATCAACTGCCGGGCATAAGCCCAGGCTTTCTTTTCCGCCTCGCTTTCCTTCGATCCCTGGTCCGCTGCCGGGCTTTCTTCCGGCTCCGCTGCCTGTTCAATGCCTTCCCGGACAGCCTCAAGCCCGTGCTGCTGGTGCAGGTCGTTAAAATCATATCCGGGTTGCTCAGGCATACAAACAATCCCGCCCACGGCCCGGGCTGCTTCCACGGCTTTGATATAACCAGCATCACAGCCCGCGTCCTTCGGATTTCTGGCCCGGTCATTGTCCGCGCAAAAAATAAGCTGTTTATCCGGGTGCGCTTTCCTGATTTTTTCCGCTGCTGGTTTCAGGTTTCCGGCATCAACGGCCATATAAACAATGCCGCCGGTCGCTTCATAAATACTTGCCCCGGTCGCGTAACCCTCACATAGATAAAAGGTGTCGCCGGTGCCGGTGCCTACCTGGAAACAAGCGCCTTTTTTCCGCCCGCCTTTTTCTTTGCTCAACAGATTTTTCTTGCCGGACTCAGATATAAATTGAATTGTAGAAATGTGGCCGTTCTGGGAAAGGGGTATAAGTAGGTTTCCGTGCCGGTCTGTCCGTAAACCATAGGATTTAACACCCTTTGCCGCTAAATACGGGTGTTCCGTGCAGGGGGTGGCGTTATCCCATAGAAATTCCGGCATCGGCTTTTTGTTCCCATTGCCGGGGTTGTCCTGGTGAAAAACATTACCTTTCCCCCCGCATCTGAAGCACTGATAAGCGCCGGTTTCCGCGTCAATGCTCAGTGTGTTATCCTGACTGCCGTTGCATCCAGGGGCTAAGCATTTGACGCGAATATTCCCAGATTTGCCCTCGACAGCCCTTCGGAGCTCGGCCTCGTTTTCACACAAACCGCCAAAATTATGCGATTTTGAGTTAAATAATTCATCTCCTGCCCGCGCGGGTTCGCCCGTCGGGGCACTTTTTTTTACATCAAGCATAGTTATTAACCCATTGATTTATTTAAGAGTCTATCCCTCTTGCTTTTTGGCCATAGCAAGCGCCCGTTTGGCGGCTTTATCGGGACAATTCCCAAGTAGTGCCCTTTAACACAAAGACTACGCCGAGCAGTGCCCGGCCTGACATTAAGCGGTCTGACAAAATCTTCGGTTGTCAGCCAAACCTCATCAGAACATTCTGCTTTCATGGTCCCTCCTTAAAAATCCATTATTTTCAACTCTCACCCCCCTCCTGAGAAATTTCTGTAAAAGATAAAAAAAAGGACTGCCCGCTTGGACAACCCTTTGATTTAAATATAAATATTTTTTTAAATTATTTTAATTTTTCAGCTGAAATTTCGGCGATTATTCCGAGGGTGGTTTTAAATGAAAAGCAAAATGATAAGAATTATCGGCTCTGTTATGAGGAATTGGGTCTTCACTTACGCCAGGAAACATTGCTCTTAGCTTACTGCGAAGATCTTTTATTATTGATTCTACAAGGCGCCGGTTCTCAAAGCTATGTGGAATTTTTTCCTCTTTAGCTGCCTGGAGAAAAACCCACCAAGATTTGACTGGAACATGACCCCCCTTCCTTCCGTCTCCGAATCCAATTTTGTCAAAACTGCGGGTTATGTTCCTAGGCTTCATGTCTTCTTTGTATTGAATGTGCAGCTCGGTGTCGCTCAAAAAAGAAATAGTTATATCATTCCACCTTAGGCCTTGATCGGAAGAGATCGGCAAAAAGCCTTTTTCATCAACATTCCCCTTAAAGGCGCTTTTAGAGTTGTTTTTGATAGGCGCCTCTCGCGCATCAAACAAACAAACCCATGCAAGAGAGCAATCCTGCCAATATGCCAGCTCGTTGTTGGTGCCACAATAGCAAGCCCATTCCTCGCGCTTGAAATCTGCTTGGTGTTTATAAAGGGCTGGTATATCGCTTTCTACGTGCATACAGCTCTCGTCAGACCAATTAAGCAAATCCTGGATTTCCACCGTTATGGACGGGCTTTCTTTGGCGGAGGGTTCAAACTCAAAGAAAAGCAAATATAAAAAAGTCGTCTGGCCTGACATACGAAATAGATGGATGCTCAAAATCGCTGGAAATTGCTCTGCCCATAGGTTAGCCTGCTTAACAAAAAGTGGGATCAATAACGCCGGGAATAGATTTTGGTCGGCCATTTCTTGTGCCCCTTGTAGCGCCCTGGTTTATTTTCCGGGGAAAGGCTGGCCAGGATACCGGCTTTATAGGGGTGCGCTCCCTATCCCCCGGAATTTTTTATTCCCCTTGCGCGGATTTGACAACCCTCAGCCCTTTTTCCGAATGCTCCGGCTGCTCGATTCCGGCCTCTGAAAGTATCCAGGCTTCAATTTTAAAGTGCCATTGCCTCAATAAATCTAATGGTCGCCTTCGATAATGCTTTTCAGCGGTAGCGGATGGTTTGTGCCCCATAATCTGCGCGACCACCCCCGCGGGGACTTCTACCCATTCGGCCAGAGTGCCAAAGGATCGGCGAAGACCATGGATGGTTAAACCTTCGATCCCCGCCACAACCAAAGCCTTATTGTGGGGTATTCGGGGTTCCACCAGCCGGCCTGATGCAGCAGTGGGGCTTGAGAAAACATAGGCATTTCGACGAGGTAGCGAGGCCAACAAGGAGGATACATAGGGTGTCAAAGGAATTGTCCGAAGCCCCTCAACCTTGTCATGAATAGTTATGCTGCTCCACTTGAAGTCAGCGTCCTCCCATTTCAGGCAGGATAGTTCTTCACGGCGAGCACCGGTCAAAAGAAGGGCCTGAAGGTAGGCAGAAATAACCGGATTATATAATCCTCTCACCGCTTCAAACCATGCCGACAACTGCTCTTTCTGCAAGCAATCATCTTTTGCCTTCTTCCTTGGCAGCGTCTGTCTTTTTATTCGCGGGCTGCATGCATCGGTGGCAGCAAGCCCCCGGTAGTCTGGTTGATCATTGCACCAATTAATAAAACCCCGAAGGCATTCAAAAGCAATTCGGGTTTGAGTTGGCCGTTTCACGGATTCTTCAGCGGCCCATTTGCTTACCTGGTCGGATGTCAACGCATTTAATTTAAGGTGCATTAACGTTGATAAGGGGCCGGGCTTGGTCTTACCTTTGCCTCGCTTCTTCTTTTCCCCCCCTTGCTGAGCTACCCGGATATGATCGAGGTAATAACGGTCACCCCATCGATTGCGACGGGCTTCCAAGTAAATCGGCCACACTTCGCCAAGAGTGACTTCGCCACGATGAGATTCTTCTCGCTTCGCCTCCTGTTCTGCTAGCCGCTCTTTTTTATCGATCCGAGGGTCGATGCCCTGGTCAATGAGACCCTGCAGCCTGCGGGCCTCCTGTCTTGCCCCAGGATGATTGGGATCAATGGAATCGATCGGCCAGGTGCGGACATCGCCTATCTTTGCTCGAATCGTTTTTCCATCAAACCTCCCCTGGAAGACAAAAACCTTTGCCCCCATTGTGGCCCTTACGCCAAGCCCCGGCACCTCAGAATCCCAAAGAAAGTCTTGTGTCTTGTCAACGGGACATTTAAATTCCCTTACCCTGCCGGCTGTCAATTTCTGTCTTGCCATTATGCCTGCTCCCCGCTAAAGGGTTTTGCCTAAAGGCTGCCTACGATTACCGGGAGGTATATTTGTAAGCACTATGTAAGCAGAAAAGGCCAATATGGATCAATTGATTCATATTGATGATATATCCATTTTAATCATAAATCAATATTTTTACTATATTTTTTGAGTTATAGCCAACATCGATCAACGCCCACTTTTGCGGGCTCATAACCCGAAGGTCAGAGGTTCGAATCCTCTCCCCGCTACCAATTATTTAGGGGGTCAAACCTTGATTTTTGTCATTAAAGCTTTAATGACAAAAATCGAGGTTTCACCCCCTAAGAGGTTTGACCCCCTAAGGTGTTTAGCCTTCCGCCTGTTTTTCGAGTTCGTCCAGTTTTTCGGGATCAGAGATGGCAACGTCGACAAGGGATTTTGGGATGGCGCTCTGCTCGCACATCACCCTGATTTCCTTTTCCTCATCACTGAATTCCATAATTTCACGAATTGCTTCTATGTGATCAAGCATTTCTTCAGGAGGGATATCCTCTATGGCCGGCCCTTCGGCTTCAGCCTTTTTGCGTGCGGCCTCTTCTTCAGCCCGTCGCTGTTTTTCCTTTATTTCCTCTTCCATGGCCTTTTTAACGTCATCGATGACGCCCTGGTCCACCTCCGCCATTTCCTTGGTCAATTCCTCGGAGACGTCGTTATCAAAAAGATACCTGACCTTCTCTTCGTTGGTCTTGTCGGCCACCTTTTCAAGAAGAGGTGCCACTCTCGCCCGTTCAGCTTGTTCGGCCTTTATCTGCTCGTTTACCTCCTCTATTTTTTTGTCGGTTACCCCAAGGGCCTGGGCAATTATTGAAAAACCCACTCCCTCCTCTATAAGCTGGCGTATACCATCATCTTCGGGCAGGCCTTTGGCCTTGGAAATAAGCAGATCGAGCTTGGTTTTCTCGACAATCTCGATTACATCCCGCCTGCGGTCGGATTTTTTGATCCCCGGCCATGTCCCGGCTAATTGATCCAGAAGACTGGTGGTGGCGGCATAAGGGTCTGCAACGTCTTGCAGGGTGAGGGATGAAATCGCGTCGTTGAAATCCTTCAAAAAGGGCCTTCCCACTTTTCGGGCCCGATTCACCGCAAATCTCAATTCGAGCATATTGCCGCCATGACGGGAAACATTGTAACCAGTATCGTCAAGCTCACCGGCAATACGCTGAATCGACGCCTCCAGGTTTTCTCCTGAAAGGTCCTGGGGATTGGCCTCAAGAATCTTCTCCTCGATCAACAACCAGAGAGGTTTTTTTGCTGCTGCTTTGCTTGTCGCCATTTTCATCCTCCTTTTTAATGTTTTAAACTAATATCATGATGGCACCGTAAAAAGTGCAATATCTGCGTTACGCGCAATTTCTGAAGAATTTCACGTACGGCTAAGTACGCTGCATTCTTCGAAATTGCGCAAGCCTTGATCTTGAACTTTTTACGGCGCCATCTAAAATCAGACTTTTTACGAGTGCATCATACATGAGTTTTTAACGCCTGTAAATTTTTGCCTGCCTAGTCAACGGAATAAAGCAGGTCAATGTAGCGCTCCAGCATGTCTCCCACCAGTCCCCGGAAAGGGATGGTTGCCGCCATTCCGTACACAGGCGCCATATCCCCCTGTTCTTCGGGGTACTGCTTTACATGGGAGACCGCATCCCTTAAATCCGATACAAACCTTTCTGCCACCCCGGGGCTGGTATGCCTGAGGGTTATTGCTATATGAACGCAGGCCGGCCTGTGAAGACCGTTTAAGCTCCAGCCCCTTTTTGCCATCTGCTCCATTACCTGGTAGATGTTAAGCGTGTCCGAGGCAAAGGCGATCACCCACAATGGGGCTCCCATGATATAAAGCCCGTCTGTTTCCGTAATTCCTTTCCTGATTTCTTCGGCTGTTTCAAGAATCCGCCGGGTGGCCTCCATGTAGCCGTCCTCCCCCATTTTAACCATTGCCGCCCAGCACTGGGCTGACAGCGCCCCCGGGCGGCTGCCGGCAAAAGTGGGGGAAAAATAGAGCCCGCCCGGCCAGTCGGTGATGGTAAAATACTGGTAGCGGCGCAATTGCCTCCCCCTGTAAAGTATTACCGAGGTTCCCTTAGCCGCGTACCCGTACTTGTGGGTGTCCGCAGACATAGAGGTCACCCCTGGCAGGCGAAAATCAAAGGCCGGGATATCGCGGCCCAGCTTTTCCGCCCAGGGCAGCACAAATCCCCCCAGGCAGGCATCAGTGTGAAAGCCGATGCCCTTTTTGCGCGCGATCTCGGAGAGCTCTTCAATCGGGTCAATGATTCCGTGAGGAAAAGACGGGGCGGAGCCCACCATGGCCACGGTGTTTCTGTTTATTGCCTTCTCCATTGCTTCCGGATCCGCCGCAAAGTCCTCCTTTACCGGCACGTGCACTATTTTCATGCCGAAATACCGGGCCGCCTTGTCAAACGCGGCATGGGCGGTGACAGGCACCACGATTTCCGGGCTGCGGATATTTTTTTCCTTTCCGGCCCGGTCCCGGTAGGTCTTCATGGCAAGCAGTATGCTTTCCGTACCCCCGGAGGATACCACGCCGCAGATTTCGTCTTCTGTAAGGCCGGAACCCAGCATGTTTGCGGTCATGGAGACGATCTCGGCCTCGTACTTGGCGGCGCTCGGCCATATATCGGAATGAAGCGGGTTGCTCTGGGAATGGATGGCATAGACCCGGTTTAAAAAGTCCATATGCTCATCGTCCCCGTGATATACAGCGCCCGACACATACCCGTGCTTCCATTTTTCAGATTCCTTTTCCTGCAGATCCTCCATTATGCCGATTATCTCGTCTATGTCCATACCCTGACCGGGCATCTTCGGAAATTCGGGCACCCTGCCCTTGTAAGGCTTTACGGATTGACGCATACCTGCCATCATCTCTTCCATTTCCTTTTCAATGGAGGCCTGAACAGAGGGCACGCGCCTTACCGTTTCAAACAAGCGGGCTGCGATTGCCTCAGGCAGGCGGTAGAGTACCTTTTCAACCAGTTTTCTCATGCCCGATTAATCCCTTCTTTTACGGGTTTGGATATTTTTGCGCGCCCGGGCGCTCAGGTCCGGTTCAGCCTTGCGCATATCTTTCGGTTACGTTTGTATGCGGCCCGGAACTCTCCAAACATTCTGTCATAAACTTCCCGGTTTGCAGGGTCGGGATCGTATGTGCGCTCTGTTTCCACGAGGCCCCGGATCTCATCAAACTCCAGGAACTCGAGCGCCACCGCCCCCAAAAGACCGGCGCCGCGAACGTTTGCAAGCAGGGGTTCCTTTACCTTTACGATTCTGCGGTCAAGCACGTCTGCATGAATACCGCACCATATATCGGAACCGGCACCACCGCCTATAACCCGGATAACTGAAAATTTCCGGCCCGCGAATTTTTCCACAGCGGACAAAAGCCACCTGGCGTTGTATGCCACCCCTTCGAGCACAGCCCTGCAAATATGCGCCCTGTTTGCCGAAAGCGAAAGGTTTACAAACCCGCCCCTTATGAGCCTGTCGTCTATGGGTGTTCGCTCGCCGTAAAGCCAGGGCATGAAAATAAGCCCGCCCGCCCCGGGCGGAGCCTCCTCTGCCATGGCGTCCACTGCCTGGTAGAAATCAGGCGGGGCGCAGGTATCTGAAAGCCGGTCCTGTGGGAAAAAGATCCTGTCCCTTAAAAATGTGAGGCAGGCGCCTGCTGTTTCCTGTTCGTTTGCGGCGAAATACCGCCCCGGAACCGCCGAAGGCAGAGATGCGACAGAGCTTGAAATATCTGTTTTTTTAAAGGGCACGTGACAGGTAAGCCATGAAGAGGTGCCTATGTAGAGGTGTGCCGCAAAATCGTCCACCGCCCCCGAGCCGACGGCGGCGGCCTGCACGTCCGGACAGCCGGCCGCCACCGCCACCCCGCAAGGCAGGCCCAGTTCTTCGGCCACCTCTTTTTTAAGAGTGCCCACGATGTCTGTTGCGCGTACAAGATCGGGAAGCTTGTCCCTGTCCAGGCCCGCCATTTTTATAAGGCGCCCGTCATAGACTATCCTGTCAATATTCCTGTTATCAGTTATCCAGCAAAGCGCCATGGAATCATAGGAGGCCGCGGCCCTGCCGGTAAGCCGCAGGTTAATGTAATCCTTGGGCTCCAAAAACTTCCAGGTCTTTTTATATATTTCCGGATGCTTGTTTTTTATGTAAAGTATGTGGGCAAGAGAGTCCTTTCCCGAATGCGACGGGGCGCCACCTGTCAGCCTGATCCAGCGAAGAAGCCTGGCCGCTGCATATCCCTGGATCGAAGGGAAGCCTTTCGTGATTTCCTTTACATACCTGCTGCCCCTGGAATCGAGCCAGATAATGGCGTCTGCCAGGTGCCGGCCGTCTTTTGCCGCAGCCACCGTGCCTGACCACTGGGAGGTGCAGCAGATAGCGGCTATATCTTCTGCCGGAACCAGCCGCTTTTCAAGAAGCATCCTAAACGTCTCCAGGACGCTTTCCCACCACTGCTCGGGGTCCTGTTCCGCGCCTCCGTCAGGGTAAAGGCGCAGGTCGTTTTCCACAAAAGCGTGTGCAAGGATCTCCCCTTTTTCCGAGACCAGGGCGCTTTTGGGCCCGGATGTACCCAGATCGACTGCCAGGATGTATTTTCCGGTATCGCGCGGCATCTTAAAACGCCTCCTTTGGCTTGCTTCCCCAATATTACATTTTTATTTTGTTCCGACTGCTTAGTCAAGAAACCATAACAGAGCGCGCAAAATTTACTGCTTGCAATTTGTATTTAATAACTGTAAGGATGGGCGCAATTCTTTGAAAGGAGCAGTTTGAAACTTAAACATGACAAAAAACAAAAAAGTATCATTTTTAATTCTTTTGACAGTCGTTTTCCTATTTGCCGGAACAGCAGCCGGCGCGGAAAAAAACAACAGCACAATGGCCATGGGCGACAAGCTTTATGCCGAGGGCTCAATGGAAAGCCTCAGGCAGTCCGTGGAAGTCTACAAACAAATAACCGAAACTGATCAGCAAAACTACGAGGCATGCTGGAAGGGCGCCAGGTCCTGCCGGAAAATCACCAGGATGGCGGTTATCGGGGAACTCAATGACCTGGAACAAATCTGCCGGCAATACGGCGAGCTGGGAATGGAGATGGCGCAAAGGGCCACAGAGCTGGAACCCGAAAAGGTGGAAGGCCACTACTATTATGCCGTAAACGTGGGGGGATATGCCAAGGGGGCAAATATATTTAGTATCCTGGGAAAAGGCCTCAAGAAAAAAGCCCACCAAAGCCTTGAAAAGGCTTATAAAATCGACAGAAAATACGAAGGTTATGTCCTGCTCATGCACATGGGCCTTTATTACGAGGTTCTGCCGTGGTTTGCGGGCCGGGACAAGGCAAAAGCCCTGGAACACTATCTTGAGGCCTTGCGCCTGATGCCCGCCGACGCCCCTTACAGGCCGCAGCTTCATGTACTGGCGGGCAAGCTCATGCTGGAGCGGGGTGTTGAAAAAGACAAAGCCAGGCGGATTCTCCGGGAAACGGCCGAATCAGGCATTGAGTACTTCAGCCAAAAGGCCCGGCAAATCCTGGCGGAATCAGGGTGAAGAAAGCAGGGCCCTTACCCCTTACCATCACTCATATCAATATATTTCGCTTTTTGATTCAAGAAGCTCTTTAATTTTCTTCCTCTCATCATTTTATTGACCGGTGATCATTAAAATTGTAAAATATATTTTTCCTCTATAACGGATCCCGGGCAATATCGGCCCTGTATTTTGACGAGGACCCGCCAATGAAACGGATTTTGGTCGTAGACAATCATCCGGTTATAAGAAAATTTATGTTCGATCTCCTTTCGGATTTGGGGCATCACGTCCTTACCGCAGGGGACGGGCTAAGCGCTCTTGAAGTACTGGAAACCTTTATTCCGGACGTGGTTTTTATAGACCTTGTAATGCCTAATATTGATGGAAGCAGGCTTTGCAGGATAATACGAAGCAGAAAGGAATTAAACGGCTGCATTATTGTCGTGCTTTCAGCCATCGTGGTTGAAGAAAAGACCAAAAACTCCCTGAAAAATCTGGATGTCGATATCATTCTCGCCAAAGGTCCGTTTGACAAGCTCGCATGGCAGGTTGAGTATATAATCAAACATGCCGAGGCCGGTCGCATGGACAGGCTGAAAGGAGAAATCATTGGCGGCAAAAACCTGACCCACCGGCAAATCACCAAAGAACTGCTGTGCATCAAAAGCCGCTTTGAAATGACATTAAACAGCATATCAGAAGGCATAGTGGAACTGACCCCCGAAGGCAAACTTACTTACGCCAATCCCGCCTCCCTTTCCCTTATAAACAAACCCGAGGAAAGCCTGCTGTCCACCGATTTTGTAGCACTTTTCAAACCCGGGGACCAGGCCGAGCTCAGGAGGAAAATATCCAACGTGGGCAAAATCTGGCAGGAGCCGGTGGTTGATGAAATCATGGAGATGGACGACAGGCTGATTTCCGTTAAAATAGCTTCCTATCCGGATGAAGAAAGGCAATACAACCTGATGGCCATGCTAAAGGACGTTACACAGGAAAAACAGGCAAATCGACATCTGCTTGACGAAAAAGAAAAATACAGGCAGGAAAGAAACTTTCTGGACAATATTTTAATAAATTCCCCGGATGCCATAGTCATAGTAGACGAGCACGGAAAATTCACCAGGTGGAACCACAGGGCCGTCCAGCTTTTTGGATACGGTTTCGAAGAGCTTAAAGAAAACAAGGCTTTTGAGCTTTATGCCGATTTGCAAGCCAGGGAAAGGATGCTGGAACAGCTAAGAAAAGAAGGATACGTCCAGAACTACGAAATAGACTTTGTCCGCAGGGACGGCTCTATAGCGCCGTGCGCAGTTTCAATCAGCATGCTCTATGATGAAAATCAAAGAAAAATAGGAAGCCTAAGCATAATACGGGATCTTACGGAATGGAAAACCGTGGAGAAGAAGCTCAAGTACATGAGTTTTCACGATTCTTTGACCGGGATATATAACAGGGCTTTTTTTGAAGAGGAAATAGAGCGCCTTGCAAAGGGGCGCCATCTGCCGCTGGGGATAATAATCTGTGACATAGACAGCTTAAAAGTGGTCAACGACGCCCTGGGCCATCAGAAAGGAGACGAGCTGATACAGAAAACGTCTGATATTTTAAAAAAATCCTTTCGCGCCAGCGAAATAATAGCCCGAATCGGCGGAGACGAGTTCGCTGTTCTGCTGCCCGAAGGGGGCGAGGAAACCATTAAAAACTGCATAAAAAGAATAAGGGAGGAAACAGAAAAATCCAACGCCGGCGCAAATGAACGCGAACAACTTTCAATATCCATTGGCTATGCGGTGGGCGAAGAGATTCCCCTTGATACCCGCTCGCTTTTCAAGGAAGCCGATGATAATATGTACCTGGAAAAATTCCGCAAAAAATAATAAGTTTGACCCCATGGTTTAGGTCATCTGCCGGAGGAGTTCGAGAATTTTCTTTTCAGACGGGGCGGCCGGATCTGTTGCCATGTTTACCGCGTCCCTGGAAGTCAAAAACGCAATCCTTTCCAGTTCACCAGGATCTATGCCGTCCTGCTTCAAGGATAGAGAGATATCTAAACTTTTGTAGAATTCCTCGAGAGCCGTTTCAAGATCATCACCGCCGGTGAGCATTCGTGCAAGGTCGGAAAATTGAGTCCTGCACACATCCTGATTGGCCCTGACAAACAGCATAAGACCGTAGGTCACTGCTTTGCCGTGAGGCATATGGTATTTCCCTCCCAGGACATGGGCCAGTGCATGTCCGGAGCAAAGCCCTCTTATAATGGATACTCCGCCGAACATGGCGGCCATGCACATGTCCAAACGCGCCTCAATATCGTCGCCGTCCCTGTAAGCACGTGCAAGACTCCGGCCGATAAGCTTCACCGCGTAGAGCGCCTTTGACTCAAGATAAGGGTTGTAGTCCGTGGCAAGGGACACATACCCCTCGAAACTATGGGCAAGCGCGTCAATTCCTGACTGCACCGTAAGGGCCGGGGGCATTGTTCTGCAAAACAGGGGGTCGATAACCGAAAGCCTGGGAATCAAGCTGTTGCTCATGATAACAAGCTTTGCATTGCGCTTCTTATCAGTGAGCATCGCGGCGGGATTCGCCTCGCTTCCCGTTCCCGAAGTAGTTGGAATGCAGATAACCGGAGGCAGCACCGCCCTGATCTTGGCCCCTCCCCCCAGGATGCTTTCATACTCGCGCATATCACCGTCATGGGATACACGAAGGCCTATGCACTTGGCTGAATCAAGGGCGCTTCCTCCGCCCAGACCTATCACGCAATCACATCCCTGCTCCGTATAAATCCGGCCGGCCCGTTCAATTAGTTCTATCGGAGGATCGGGCTCAACTTCGGAAAACACCACGGGCTCAATCCCGGCTTTCCTGAGAATACCGCATATCTCCCCGGTGCGGCCGCTTTTTTCCATGAACGGATCGGCGGCCAGCAGGGGCTTTTTCACCTTTAACCGGCGCATGCGTCCGCCAAGATTTTTTGCCGCGCCGACACCGCAAAGCACCTCGGGCAGAGGTGGTATGCGAACCTCCCAGACCTTTTCTTCCTCCCTGAAATCATCCAGCCGGTCCCAAAGGCTTTCCACTTCCTTCTGCTCAACATCAAATACCCGGCCGGTGGGCTCAACAGGCTCGCTTTTTATAAATTCGGCGGACGAAGACCTTGTTTTTGAAAACCCGGACTTTTCATTAAACGCAAGCTGGTCGCGCAGGGTCTGCTTGGCGATCTCCATTACATCATCCGGGGTCATGGAAATGCCGTAGCGGGCGTTCATCAGGTCCGCAAAAAACTTGTAAATAGATGCCTTTCCGCCCGGCACCGCGTTTATGCAGTAGCCGAAGACATCGCATGTCGCGGACTGAATCTGGGTCCTTAAGGAATAATGTGCCTGATTTTTCTTCTCCCAGGGCTGGCGGTAGGTAAGCCCTGCCGTGTGATCCGCCCCCATGGGGCTTGAAAGATACGTAACACCCGTGCCCTTTGCCCCCCGCGGATCATGGGCTGGAAGGGCCTGTCCCCTGTATGCGGGCACCCTGTCAATGCCCAGAAATTCAGCCGTTGCCACCACCCCGTTTCCTATTGCCCTGCCAAGGGGCGTTTCCTTTTCCACTTCCTCCAGAAGGCGGGCGGCGCCCTGCCAGTCGCCCATTTTCATCTTCCCTGCTTCGGCGGCAACACCGAGGGCCGCTCCTGTTTCAATTGCATCCAATCCCAGATCGTCGCACATGAACTTCAGGCGGGCGATCGCGTCATTGTCGGTTATGCCCAGGTTGGTGCCGAGCATGCCTATTGTTTCATACTCATATGCACCGCATATACGCGAACCGTTTTTATCGGGATAAATTATCGAACAACGCACCACGCAGCCCGGCATGCATCCGTGCATTTTGCCGCCCCGCTCAAACAGGATCTCCTGGATAGCTTCGCCCGAAACTGAAATATAGTCCTCGGGCCGCCCGGAACGGTAATTCCTTGCCGGAAGAGTCCCGTGACCCGCGGAATTTGAAATAGCAAACGGCGTGCCCAGCCTTGAAAAAAGACTGCAGGCAACATCGTGCTTCAAGGTCTGAACCCATGATTTTACCGTGTGGCGAAAGGCCTCAGGGTCATGCAGCTCAACCCTGCCGGCTCCCGAATCGTCAATGATTATCGCCTTTAAACCCTTTGAGCCCATTACAGCGCCAAGACCGCCGCGGGCCGCGTTTCTTGAGGGATCGCCCAGGATGTCGGTAAAAGAAACCGAAGCCCCCCTGTATTGCCGCTCACCGGCAATTCCGGTGCATATCACCGCGATTGCCGAACCGTATGTTTTTTTAAGCTCCCCGACAAGCTCGTAGTTTTTTGTATTTTTATATGAATCGGCAGGCACAAGTTCAACTTTATCCTTTGATATATAAAGACAATAAAGGGAATCATCAGCAGGGGCCCCCCTGATTACCAGCGCCCGGAAACCCAGCCTGTCAAGCATTTGGCCCGCGGGGCCGCCCGAGTTTGCCTCTTTTATCCCAAGGGTCAGCGGACTCTTTGCGCCCACGGAAACCCTGCCCAGCTGGGGCGCCAGGGTGCCCGCAAGAGGACCTGCCGCAACGATAAAACGATTGTCCGGTCCCAGCGGATCGCAGTCGGACGGAACTTCGTGATTCATGATTTTTGCAATCAGCGCGCTCGCTCCAAGATGCTCCCAGGATCCGGCAATCTCCTCACAAGCCGTATCCATCTTCTTCACATCCACGTGTAATATCCTCATAATCCATCCTTTCTTCTTTCTCTTTTTTCCTTTTCCGCCACCGGGCAAATTACCCAAATATATCATAAATTAGCTTAAAATTAAAAGAGTCGAAAAAAATAAAATCGAAAATATGTTTTACTTATTAAGAAACTTTAATTTTATTGTTGCATCAACTACCCGGTAAAAAGTAGAGTATGCCTTTATAGCGTAAAAAATAAGAACCCCGAAGCGAAAAAATCAAGTGACCGGCATGAATGATAAAAATGATCCCATGGAGAACAAAGAGCCCGGGACCGGATTAAATGTGCGCTATATAGACCAGGAAGCCCCCCTGGCGTTTTTCAGCTTCGACCAGACCCCGCTCCAGGAAGTTATCGAAGATTTGCCGGACGGATATTACGAGGTTAATCTCAAGGGCGACCTGATAGCGTTTAACAGGGCCCTTTGCAGAATCCACGGTTATTCCCCGGAAACCATGGTTAATATGAATTACAGGGACTATGCCCCGGCCGAATACCACGAGGCGATTTTCAGCGTATTCCACGAGGTCTACAAAACCGGACGGCCTGTCCAGATCCTGGACTACAAGGTTACGCGCCCTGACGGCTCAATCTGCGTAATACACACCTCTGTTCACCTGATCCGGGACCGGCAGGGCAATCCAACCGGTTTCAGGGGAATATCACGCGACGTTACCGAGCAGAAAAGAAGCCAGGCTTATGAGCAGGCCCGCACGCGCGTGCTTGAAGGAATAGCCCGCAGCATTCCCCTTGAAGAGACCCTGGAGGATATTTTAAAAACGCTTAAGCAGCAAATCCCTGAATGCTCCTGCATGCTGTTTTGGGCCACAAACAGGGGACTCGAATATATGGCCGGAATAGGTATTTCCGAAGGATTCGAGATATACGCACCCAAAAAAGTCAGCCCGGATGGCGGCGCATGCTCCAAATCTGCATTTTACAGGAAGCCTTTGGTAATCGATGATATTGAAACCCAAAAGACCTGCTCGGCTCATTGTAAAAATCTTCCGGTAAACAATCTCCATGCGGTATGGAGCTACCCGGTGCTGGGCCGGGAAAAGGAACTGCTCGGTGTGCTTGTTTTGTATCCATCCAGCAGGCGAAAACCCACGGAGCGTGAAACGCGGTATATGCATTCAGCCGTCGCAACAGCCGAACTGGCATTCTTCCACCACAACGCCACAAGCGAGCTGGCCTACCTGAGCCGGCACGATTCCCTTACGGGCCTCTTGAACCGGCGCTCGTTCATGGCCGAAACAGAGCGGCTTATTGCTCTGTGCAAACGCAAAAGGTGGCATGCCGCAATAATTTTCATGGACCTTGACCGATTCAAGGAAATAAACGACACCTGGGGACATCAAATCGGAGACATGATGCTGGCAAAAACCGCCTCCCGGCTGAAAAACACACTTCGAAGATCTGACTCCATTGCCAGGCTCGGCGGAGATGAATTTGCCGTGTTCATGCCGGAAACCACTCCGGAAGGGGCCAGGATTCTGGCCGAACGCATTATAAAGGCCATGGAAAAACCCTTTGAATTAAACGGAATAAGCGCAAACCCCGGTATCAGCATAGGAATTGCGCTTTGCCTGCCCGAAGCGGAAACCTCCGCAGATACCCTGCTTGTGCAGGCTGACGAGGCAATGTATGTGGCAAAAAGGGAGTTTTCCGGCTGGGCTTTCCATGAACCCGAACGGCACAAAAAAGCAAGAGAAACGGCAAACCTGGAATCCAGGCTGCTAAAGGCGGTCGCGGGGGAGGAACTGCTGATTCATTATCAGCCCGTAAAGGATCTTTCCACCGGCCGTTGGTCGGGCGTGGAGGCGCTTGTCAGGTGGCGGGATCCGGACTACGGGCTGCTGAATGCCTCGGATTTTCTTTCAATGATCGAATCCGGATGGTTAATCAGGGAAATCGACCGCTATGTACTGCCCAGGGCTATTGCCGAAACCAGGGACTGGGAAGGCTGGGTCTCGGTAAACGTATCTGCCCTGAGCCTGCGTCAGCCCGACTGGCCTTTGTTTGTAAAAGAAAACCTTGCCGCATACTCGTTTCCCCCGGAACGGCTGATACTTGAAATAACGGAAATGGTCCTGCTGGATATGGAAAAAATGACCGACATCCTGGAAGAACTGTCAGGGATGGGAGTCAGAATCGCGCTGCAGGATTTCGGTGCCGGATATTCCTCTCTCGAATACCTGACCGAACTTTCAATACATTGCCTTAAAATCGACAGGGGCTTTATTAAAGGAGTAAAACCGGTGGCCAAGGCCGATGCGCTGATGCGCACCATGCTGGCAATGGGCAAAAATCTTGAAATACCCCTGCTGGTCGAAGGCGTGGAAACCCAGCAGGATCTTGAATGGCTGACAAACCAAGGTTGCGGGCTGGCACAGGGTTTTTTGCTGGCGCCCCCGGCCGCATGGAAAGACCTTGGTCTTTAAAGATCACTTGACCGTGAGCACCGGGCACGGAGCGTTTAAAATAATATACTGGGCCGTGGAGCCGAAAAGCAGTTTCCCCATCCTGGAGCGCTTCCTTATCCCGATCACTATTTCATCCACTTGCTGCTCGGTGGCATAGGCAATCAGGTCTTCATCCGGGGTCATACCGCGCACAAGAAGATGGGTCTCGCAAGGTACCCCTTCTTTTTTAAGCTGCTCTTCACCGGCTTTTAAAGCCCCCTCCAACTGACCGATGGTCTTTTGCTCGTCTTCTGTACCCTTTTCAAGAGAGGCGACCAGGTAAATCTTGGCATTCAGCACCTTGGCCCTATCAATGGCAACATTAAGAGCCTCGCGCGAAGACCGGTTACCGGTGTAGCAAACCATAATTTTCATATCCACCCCTTCTGCTTGAGATATCAGCCGATTGTAAAACTTGTTTTCCAATACAACTATACTATAATATCTCATCTGCGGCAAATTATCAAGTATTCACGCTCCGATATAAGCCTTTCGTACACTCTCGTCATCCTGCAACTGACTGGATTCCCCGGAAAGCACGCATGCGCCGTTTTCCAGGACATATCCGCGGTCCGTAATATTTAGAGCCATGTTGGCATTCTGCTCGGATAAAAATATGGTTGTGTCAAGCTCCTTGTTAATCTCGGAAATCGTATCGGCCATCTGCTTTACGATCAGCGGCGCCAGCCCCAGAGACGGCTCGTCTAAGAGAAGCATCTGGGGATCGCTCATAAGGGCTCTTGCAATGGCGAGCATCTGCTGCTCGCCGCCGCTGAAGGTCCCGGCCTGCTGATTGCTTCGTTCCTTTAAAATCGGAAACAGACTGTATACGCGATCCAGGTTTTTCTGCATACGCATCTTGTCTTTGCGCATCGGATATGCCCCCATCAGCAGGTTCTTTTCCACCGACAACTGGGGAAACAGTTGACGGCCCTGAGGACAGAGCACCAGGCCGAGCCCGACTATCTTGTGCACCGGCATGCGGTGAATTTCAACCCCGTTGAACTCGATGGTGCCCGAGTTGGGTTTTAATACACCCGCTATCGTGCGGAAAAGTGTTGTCTTGCCAGCGCCGTTGCTGCCCAGAAGAGCAACGAATTCGCCCTGGCTGATCTCCATGGACACATTGTGGATGATCTGCATCCCGCCTATATCCGTATGTACGTTTCTGAGCTTAAGCATCAACTTCCTCCCCCAGGTAAGCCCTGATCACTGTCTGGTCTGATTTGACTTCAGCAGGCGATCCCTCGGCTATTTTTTCTCCGTAGTTCAAAACCACTATTCTGTCCACCAGCCCCATAATCATCTGCATCTTGTGCTCTATAACACACACGGTGGTCCCCTGGTCTCTTATTTTCCGAATAAGATCCGTAACCCGGTCGGTCTCCTCCTGGATCAAGCCGCCGGTAGGTTCGTCCAAAAGCAGGATCTTCGGCTTTGATACCAGTGCAATACCGATTGCAAGCCGCTTTTGCTCCTCCTGGGACAGAGCCGGGACAAACTGTTCGCTCTTTTGCGCCAGGCCCAGAAAGTTTAAGGTCTCCATGGCCCTTTCAAAGGCTTCCTTCTGGTGAGCCCGCCACCTTGGAGTATGAAACAGGGTGTTCCAGAAGCCCAGCTGCGTGCGGTACTTGTAACCTATAAGCATGTTGTCAATCACACGGAGCTGATCAAACAGGCTGGTGGTCTGGAAAGTCCTGGACAGCCCCCTGGATGCAATCTGGTACGGCTTCAGCCCCGTAATATTTTGATCTTCCAGGAAAATCCTGCCCGAGCTCGGCTTTAACGTGCCTGTTATGAGATTGAAAACAGTCGATTTTCCCGCCCCGTTCGGGCCGATAATCGCGAGAATTTCGCCCTGGGTCACATTGAAGTTAAGCTCGTGGACAGCAACAAGTCCCTCAAATCGCTTGGTCAGATTCTCAACGCGAAGCATTTCAACTCTCCGAGGTCTTCTGTTTACGCCTGGCGGCGATTTTCTGGTTTAAACGGCGCAATCCGCCCACAAAGCCCTGTGGAAAATAGATTATCACCGCGATCAGCAGGGCGCCGAATATAAGATGCCTGTAATCCTGGAGAAACTGCAAAAATTCCATTAAAACCGGAATGGCAAAAGCTCCGAAAACCGGTCCCGGCAGGGTTGCCATCCCGCCGAGTATTACAAAAATCAGGAAATTAAACGTAAGCAAGTAGCTTGTTGCGCTCGGGCTGACCGAGGCCATCATGATGGCATAAATGCCGCCGGCGATTCCCGCAATAAAATTACCCGCAACAAAGGAAATCACTTTAGTGGCAAAGGTATTAATACCCACCGCGTCAGCCAGGGGCTCGTTGTTTCTGACCGCCATTAAGCTCAGGCCGAAAACGGAATAGACCAGCCTGTAAAGGGCAAAAAGAACCACCAAAAGAGCGGCCAGGGACAGAAAATACATGCTGGTCTGGGTGGTAAACTCGATTGGTCCGAAAAAAGGAAAGGGTATGGGCGTAGGGTCGCCCAGGCCGTAGATGCCGTTATGCCCCCCGGTCAGCTCAATCCAGTTGCCCGCCACTATCCAAGCAATCACCCCGAAGCACAGGGTAACTATGGCAAAATAGGCACCCTTGGTCCTTAAGGTAAGCACTCCGACCACCAGCCCCACGGCAGCGGAAATCAGGGCGGCTGCGGGTAATGCAAGCCAGAATGAAATCCCTGCCTCTGTCATGATGGCAACCCCGTATGCTCCGATTCCGAAAAAGGCTCCGTGCGCGAGGGTGGCCTGTCCGGTATATCCCAGTATCAGGTTCATCCCGGATGCGGCAATGCCGAAGATAACGCTCGTGATAACCACCTGGAATATGTATGCGTCAGGCACATACCAGGGCAGCAGCAACGCAGCGACAAAAATTACAATATAGAGCAGCTTTGTGTGAATCGGCTTTGTGAACACTGTTTAGACCTCCCCTTTGCCGAACAATCCGGTTGGCTTGATTGCTAAGATAAGTATCAGGGCTCCGAAGGCGAACACATCCTTGTAGTCGGCTGAAATATAGCCGCCACCCAATGCTTCTATCAGACCCAGCAAGTATCCTCCGACAATGGCCCCTGGTATACTGCCCATGCCCCCGAGAATGACAATAATAAAGGCCTTCATGCCAAGAATTGCTCCCATGGCAGGCGAAAGCATAAAAATGGGGCTGATCAGGCTTGCCGCAACCGCGGCCGTGGCAGCCGAAATGGCAAATGTCATCGACGAAACCCGGTTTACGTTTATGCCTGTAAGCATGGCCCCTTCCCTGTTCTGGGCCACGGCCTCTATGGTGGCGCCCGCGATGGTTTTCTTCATAAAAAAATGAAGCCCCAGAATAAGAACTATCGCTCCTATAATAACGAGCAGCCTCTGCACACTCATGGTGACGCCCATGAAATCAATCATCTGAGGGTATGGATTCTCTACCCGGAGACCCTGGGCCCCCCAGACCACCATGGCAAAAGATTCAAGAAACAGTAGCGACCCCACTGCCGCTATAAAAGCATTAATATGCGGCTGTTCATTTAACGGCCGGTAGACTATCCGCTCCATTATCATTCCAACCACCGCCATTGCTATCACGGCCATAACCAGGCCCGCCCAGTAGCCCAAGCCAAGAGTTATCGCAAAAAAGAAAAGAAGGTAGCCCCCCAGCATATATAAATGACCATGGGCGAAATTGGGAATGTTTAAAATCCCCATTACAAGGGTCAGCCCCAGCGCAACAATCGCATAGGTGCTGCCGAACATGATACCGTTGAATACCTGCTGCAGGAAAAGTTCCATCGACCCTTACCCCTTGTGCTGTCTGTAAGGCCTTGTCCGGCCGCTCTTTTAAACATTTTGGCCGGGGCCTGATTTGTTTTCACGCACGTCTTTATAATCAGGCCCCTGGCGATTTTTATACTTAGTCTGTCAGATAGCCCTCAAGAGGAAGCCATCTGGTCTCAATGCCGCCTGGCGCCATTTCCTTATACTTCTCAAATGCCGCCTCATCCTCCGGCCACCACAGGTACTGATACGCCTTTGCATATTCGCCGTCTTCTATTACTCCGGCAGTTGCGGCGACAAGCAATTTTGTCTCCAGCATGTCAAAATAAGGCGTGGGCACGTTTTCCGAACTCTGGGGAACTACCTTTGGAATGGCCGCTTTTATGGCCGCTGGATCATCAACCGTGCCGGCTTCTTTCATTGCGTCAAAAACAAGGTTTAAGGCCGAGTAATTAAGCATGGCCTCAAAGGTGTTGTGTACCCCGAATTTCTCCTCGTACCTGCTGTTAAAATCCTTGACCACCTGGGAAGGAACATCTAAGACCCGCACGACCCCGACTACATTGTTCATAAGGGAAAGAT
>JAIPDS010000110.1 GCA_021737565.1 Desulfobacteraceae bacterium
AACTGCCAGATCATTAATGCCAAGACTGCCTGCATAGCTTCCGGAAAATCCGTCCGGCGAGGCTTTGGCCTCAATTTTGCCCCCCAGATCCAGCCTGCCCTTGGTGACATCTATGCCGAGGGAATCTGATTTGATGCCACTTAACCATAGCTTATCAATATTGAAATCACCGGTATAGTTTCCGGAAAATCCGTCAGGCGTGGTTTGACCTTCAATCCTGCTTGCAAGTTTCAGGCTGCCGTCTTTTATGTTTATCTCAAGAGGCCCGGCCTTTATCCCGGTGGCAGATAGATCATCAATGCCAAGATTGCCTGCATAGTTTCCGGAAAATCCGTCCGGCGAGGACCTGGCTTCAATTTTGCCCCCCAGGTTCAGCCTGCCTTTGGTGACGTCTATACCGAGGGAATCTGATCTGATGCCATTTAATCCAAGATCATCAATTGTGAAGTCACCGGTATAGCTGCCGGAAAACCCGTCAGGCGTGGTTTGGCCTTCAATCCTGCTTGCAAGTTTCAGGCTGCCGTCTTTTATGTTTATCTCAAGAGGCCCGGCTTTTATATCAGAGACCGCAAGATCATCAATCCAGAGATCACCCGTGTAGCTTCCGGAAAATCCGTGCTGCGTGGCTTTGGCCTCAATACTGCCGTCGACATTCAGGGTGCCTTTCTCGATGTTCATGCCAAAAGGCGCTGCATAGGGATCTGCGGTATCTAAACCAAAGTCTGTCATCTTGAAATCAAGTTCGGCCATAAGCGGGATTAATTGAATGCGCCCCTGAGCGGTGATAACCCCCTGTTCTGTCAGGGAGTAAATTGACCAGTGGTTTGGGCTGTCTTTTTGCAGGGTAAAGTCGTACATGCGGATGTTCAGGTGCCTGATCTTCATGGATACAGGATTTTCAGGCACATGATCGGAATATTGTACGGTGTAAGCAAGTAAATTTAATGTTTTAAGGCCAACCTTCCAGGAAGAAGACGCCCTTTTGCCGGGTTTTTTGCTACTGTTTTCGTCTTCTGCAGGACTTCTTGCGACAATTCTGCTGAAATTGATCCCTCCTTTACGGGTTCGTTCGCACAGAATTTTTCCTTCGCGGGAGGAAACAAAATCGGCGGTTATAGATCTGTTTTTCGGGTCAACCTGTATGCCGGAAACCGAAAACCCGGATATTTCAAGAGCCGCATTTCCGGTCTGGGGATCAACTGCTGATAATGAGCTGATTTTTACCTGCCCGTTTGAAATCATCGGTGCTGATTCTGATGAAGATGACTGCGGGTAGTCGATATTTGCGGATACGCTGACTTTGCCGCTGCGGATTGAAAGCCCGGTAAGATCCCGGTAGAAAGGAGCGTATTTGGGGATATCCGCATCCTTTACGTTGATCCGTGCATCGGCAGATAAAGGAAACAATCCTATTTTGCCTGAGCAGTCAATTTTTTCGCCGGCCTTTGTCTCTGCGGAAAAGCTGAATTCGGCCTCTTCCGGGCTTTTGCTGGCCAGGTTTTTCACCATAAGTGATATCCCGCCGACCCGGGTCTCAAAACCGGACTGGTCATCCCGGTAGCTGAGCCGCCCCCTGTTGATCCGGATTTTTTCAATTGAAAAATATACCGGGCTGCCGGATTTACCTATCTTTTTATCCGGGGCTGTTTCTGAGGGAGCCTTTTTTTTCTCTTTGAGCAAATCGAGTATGTTTAACTCTCCGTTTTCACTTTTGGCAAGGTCAAAGGACGGACCATTGATCTCAACGGACTTGATCACTGCCCCCTGCCTGAAAATGGATGATATCTGCAGGTTGGCTGAAATCCGTTCTATTTCCAATGCCGGATTGCCGGATCCCCGGGCAACAGATAATCCCTCGACAGAAGCGCTTAAGGAAAATGGGTTAAAGTCAATGTCTTTAACCGTGATTTGGCCGTCAATAACTGAAGAAGCAATTTCCGGAAGTTTTTTCTCAGCGACAATCGGAATGGCGATAAAGCCAGCAGCACCGTAGATAAACAGAATTCCGGCAAGGATATAAAGAATCAGCCAGCGGCCGAAATATGGAGAATGTTTTGCTGTCATGCTTTAAAATCTAAACGGCTTTTACATAATTTGCAAGAAATGTTGACAAAAAAACCTTTACCGTATCTGCCTTATTTGCACAAGAGACGGTTTTTCCTTGTTTCAAAATTGTTTTGGGATTATGCTCATAACCAACAGTTTCGTCCCTGAATTATCTATTCCATTTCCATAATTTTTACGCGTAGGGAAAGGAGGCCTTTATGAAGATTTCAATTCAGCCGGTGGACAGGGTGGAGATCCTGACCCTTCAGGATAATAATATCGATATACTGGCAAGGGATAACTCGGATATCATCACCAGGGCGGTGCCGCTCAAAGGGGCGGAGCTTAAAAACAGCATACTGGCAGAGCACGGTTTTTCTGCAGTGATCACCACGGTATTGGATAACAGTTCGCAAAGCATGCTGTTTGATTTCGGTTTTTCAGAACACGGTGCTGCCTTTAATGCCGAGGCCCTGGAGGTGGACATGAAGCAGGTGGAGATTATGGCGCTTTCCCACGGGCATCCGGATCATATCGGCGGCATTGAAAAATTATCCGCCATGATCGGAAAACCTGGTATCCCCCTGGTGCTGCATCCCGAGGCTTTCCGCATTCCTCGCTACATGAAAGTCACTGAGAATTTCAAAGTCATGTTTCCGCCGTTTACACGGGAAAAAGCCAAGGCCGCCGGAGTTGAGATTACTGAAACTTCAGAACCGTATTCAATGCTTTATGGGCAGGTGCTTTTTCTTTCAGAAATCGAGCGCACCACCGAATTTGAGAAAGGAGCCCCCTCGCTTTGGTATGAAAAGGACGGAGTGCCCGTGCAGGATAGCTTTGAAGACGATACCGGCCTTGCATTTGTGGTCAGGGGCAAGGGGCTTGTGGTGCTCAGCGGATGTGCGCATTCTGGCATTGTCAACACGGTGCGCTATGCCAAAAAAGTCACCGGCGTGGATCAGGTATATGCGGTTATGGGGGGATTTCACCTGGCAGGACCGGATATGGAATCAGTGATTGAACCAACAATCGATGCGTTAAAAAAAATCGACCCCGCCTGCATCATCCCCACCCACTGCACGGGCAGGGATGCCACGATGCGGATGGAGTCCGCCTTTGCCGGCAGGTTCATATTAAACATGTCCGGCACTAAACTGTGCTTTGCAGCGGATCAATAAATGATGCAGTGTATATTTATTGATGGGCCTGTAAAAAGCTGTTTATTCCGCCAGGCCGGTATTTTTGCCGAAAGGAAATCTTTAAGCGCCTTGGCTGATCGGTGGAGCGAAAAAGGAGTTTCCTCGCTCCTGGAACCTCTTTACGCCTCAATTTCCGCTCGGAAACCCGCTTTTCCGCACCGCCGTCAGGGCAACGAAGTGCAATTTCGCAAGAGCGCAAAGAAAGGAGGTATGAGCATGAAGATCGCAGTCAGTTCCAGGGGACAATCCCTGCAGGACCCGTTAGACTCCGGTTTCGGGCGATGTGCAGGTTTTGTGGTCTATGATACAAATACGCAGAGCAGTTCATTTCTGGATAATTCGCGACAGCAGGACCTGGCCCAGGGGGCGGGCATTCAAACCGCTCAAATGATCAGCAATGCAGGCGTGGATGTGCTCATCTCCGGGCGCATCGGGCCCAAGGCACTGCAAGCTCTGAGCCAGAGCAGCATTCAGCTCTTTGCCAGTTCAGCCGCTACGGTGCAGGAGGCTATTGATGCCTTTCAGCGCAATGAACTGTCCCCGATATCCCCAGCAACCGGCCAGCCCGGCGCAGAGCAGGGCAGGGGCCGAGGCGGTGGAGGCCGCGGAAGGGGACCGGAGCAGGGCGGTCAGGGTCTTGGCGGCGGTGCCAGGGGTAAGGGACCAGGCCAGGGCGGCCGGGGAAAAGGCGGCGGAAACAAGAGCGGCGGTCTTTGATTCGGCAGATCAGAGACCGGTTTATAGTGCTTTTGCTTTTTGAATAGTCCCTGTTTGCGCACCTGAAGTGTTTATGGTCACAGCGGATAAAATATGCTATGTGATTTATTAGTATCCGGATGCCCGGGGATGCGTTCAGGGTAGCGGGTATATAATTTTAGAAGACAGAGAAATAAAGAAAAATTTAAAATGGATACGCAATGAGCCTGCAGTCAAAAAAGTCTTTTGCCATGGTTGAATATGAAAAGTGCAGTCCGGGGCAATGTGATCCGGAGGAAGGTATATGCGCGGCCGCACAGGCGTGCCCTTATAAAGTCATGAAGCAGATAGACGGCGCTCTTGAGCCGCCGATGGTATTTCACGACATGTGCATGGGATGCTGGGACTGTATCGAGGCCTGTCCGCTGGATGCGGTACGAATAAGAGAAGTTAGTTGAAAAAACCCCCTCCCGCGAGGGGAGGGGGTTTGGGGGAGGGGGAAGGAGGGAAAATTTCCTATTCGCTGTCCTCTTCCACTGCTGCCTGGGCCGCTGCCAGCCTGGCAATCGGCAGGCGATAGGGAGAACAGCTTACATAATCAAAACCCGTCTTGTGGCAGAACTTTACAGACTCCGCATCGCCGCCGTGCTCGCCGCAAATGCCAACCTTGAGATCCGGCCGGGTGGTTCGCCCCTTTTTGACAGAGTTCTCGATCATCGGGGCAACGCCTTCCATGTCCAGAGTCTGAAACGGATCCTTGGGCAGGATGCTGCGATCCAGGTATTCCGCCATGAAGTTTACCATATCGTCCCTGGAAAATCCGAATGTCATCTGGGTGAGGTCATTGGTTCCGTAAGAGAAAAACCGGGATGTCTTTGCCATTTGATCCGAGAGCACCGCAGCCCTGGGAATTTCAATCATTGTACCGAAATCATAATCGATCTTTTTAATACCGAACTTTTCAATAATTTCGTCATAGACCCTGTCCACGATTTCTTTCATGATGTCGATTTCCTTGACATCGCAGGTCACCGGAACCATGATTTCAGGTTCCGGATGTTTGCCGGCCTTGATCAGCTCGGCTGCTGCTTCCAGAACAGCCCGGATCTGTGCCTCTGCTACCTCTGGATAGGTGATGCCCACGCGTACTCCCCGATGGCCCATCATGGGATTGGATTCCCGCAGGGCGTTGCTGCGCTTTACCACTGTGTCCACATCAATATTTAAGGCTTCGGCCAGCCTTTTCTGGTTTTCCTCGCTGCGGGGTACGAATTCGTGCAGCGGCGGATCCAGCAACCGGATGGTAACCGGCATATCGTCCAGGATTTCCAGGGTCTCCTTGATGTCATCGCGAACAAACGGGAAAAGCTCATCCAGCGCCGAACGCCGTTCCTCCTCGTTAATGCTTAAAATCATCTTGCGCAGCAGAAACAGCGGCTTCTCGGATTCCTTGCCGTAAAACATGTGCTCGGTCCGGTACAGGCCTATGCCCTCGGCACCGAACTCCTTGGCCATTTTCACGTCTTCAGCGGTTTCTGCGTTTGTACGGACCCTGAGCCTGCGGTAGCTGTCCACGATTTTCATAAAGTCTTTAAGCCGTGGATTTTCCGTGGCATCGATCATGGGCAGCTCGCCTTCGTACACGTAGCCACGGGTTCCGTTTAAGGTAAACGTGTCGCCTTCCTTGAAGGTTTTGCCGTTGGTGGACACGGTTCTTTCCTGCAGGTCAATCTTTAAATTGCCGGCGCCCACTATGCAGCACTTGCCCCATCCGCGGGCTACCAGAGCAGCATGGCTGGTCATGCCCCCGCGGGCGGTCAGGATTGCCTCTGCTGCCCTCATGCCTTCAACGTCTTCAGGATTGGTCTCCTCGCGGACCAGAATCACCTTTTTGCCTTCCCTGTACCACTGCACCGCGTCATTGGAAGTAAACACGATCTGGCCGTTTGCCCCGCCAGGGCCTGCAGGCAGGCCTTCGGCAATGGATTCCACCTTTTTTTCCGCCTCAGGATCGACAAGGGGGTGGAGCATTTCATCGAGCTGGTCTGCAGAGACGCGGGTAACCGCGATTTTTTCATCAATTAAGCCCTCGGAAAGCATATCCATGGCCATGTTCAGTGCTGCCATGCCGGTTCGCTTGCCCACCCGGGTCTGGAGCATGTAGAGCTTGCCTTCCTGTATAGTGAACTCGATGTCCTGCATATCCTGGTAGTGGGTTTCAAGCTTGTTGCGCACATCCACGAGCTCTTTATAGGTCTCGGGCATGGCCTCTTCCAAAGAGGGCAGGTGCTTGTTCTGCTCAGACTTGGTATCGGTGTTTAAGGGGTTTGGTGTGCGGATGCCTGCCACAACGTCCTCGCCCTGGGCGTCTGGCAGCCATTCTCCGTAAAATTTGTTATCACCTGTAGCAGGGTTGCGGGTAAATGCCACCCCGGTTGCCGAGGTGTCTCCCATATTGCCGAAAACCATGCTCTGCACGTTGCACGCCGTGCCCCATTCGTCAGGAATTCCCTCAATGCGGCGGTACGAGACGGCCCGCTTGCCGTTCCAGCTTTTAAATACAGCGCCGATCGCCTGCCACAATTGCTCCATGGGATCGTCGGGAAACTCGCTTCCCAGAACTTCTTTGACCTTGGCCTTAAACTTTTCCGAGAGCTTTTTGAAATCCCCGGCAGTAAAATCGGTGTCTCCGGAATAGCCTTTTTCCTCCTTCATGTCATCCATGAGGCCGTCGAGCTGGACCCTGATTTCCCGGCCTTCTTCCGGTTCAAAGCCTTCGGCCTTTTCCATGACAACGTCTGCAAACATCTGGATCAGGCGGCGGTAGGCGTCCCAGACAAAGCGTTCGTTTCCGGTTTTCTTGATCAGTCCAGGAA
>JAIPDS010000111.1 GCA_021737565.1 Desulfobacteraceae bacterium
GCTTTGCATGACGCGATTTTGCAGAGCGGCAAGCTTGGACAATCATGGATGTGCCGAAGTGGCGGAATTGGTAGACGCGCTAGGTTCAGGGTCTAGTTGGAGCATTCCAGTGGGAGTTCGAGTCTCCCCTTCGGCACCACCAAAAGAAATTAGCCGTAATCCTAATGGGTTACGGCTTTTCTATTTCCAGGGTGCGTTTTGGACATGCAAACAGCTGCAATCTGATTAGGGATTTCGGCTGCTTTTGTTACTGTAACAATGATAGTACAATACCGGAATCAGCAAAAGGGTAAGCAGTGTGGCAACAAGCACCCCGCTGGCCAGCGTCAGGCCCAGGGGCGCCAAAGCGGGCTCAAAGATGAGAACTCCGCTGCCCAGCATAACCGTGGATGCAGTTAAAACAATAGGCCGGGTTCTGAGGGCGCCTGCATTAATAACCGCGTTTTCCAGCGACACACCGCTTTTCCGGTTTTGTCTGATAAAATCCACCAGCAGCACCGAGTTCCGGGTCACGATTCCTGCCAGGGTAATGACGCCCATAATTCCGATACCCGTTAAATTCTGTCCCCACAACCAGTGCGCAGGAATCACGCCGATTAACACCAGAGGAATCGGCATCATGATAAGAAGGGGAACCCCGTAGGATCCGAACCACGCCGCCAGAATACAGTAAATCAGGGCAATCGCTACAATACCGGCTGCGCCGAGATCTCCGTAAGTCTGGCGCGTCAGTTCCCATTCCCCGGCCCAATGAAGCGTTTCATGTTCCGAATTTTCGGGCTGGCTAAACCAGTTGACAGCCGGGGCCGGGCCGGTTTCGGCCAGGCGCCTGCTTATATCCCGCTGAGCAGCATAGGGTTCATTTACATTCCGATCCAGCTTTGCGCCCACATAAACAACGGGAAGTCCGTTTTTCCGGTACCTGTCCGGTGTCCGGCCGGTTTCCTCGATTTCGACAAGATCTGCCATGGAAACCATGTTTTCGTTTGCCCGGCTCTTGAGATACAGTCCATCCAAATGATAGATAAGCTCCCTTTTTTCAGGCGGCAAACGGACAATAACGGGTACCGGGTGGCGCTGATCCGGTATATGCATGTCTGCGGCAACGGTTCCGGTCAAGGCAACGTGAACCGCCTGTGCCACTTCTGCCGGGAAAATGCCCCGGGCGGATGCACTTGTACGGTCCACTGTAAGACTCAGACGCGGGCACGGTTCTTCCGGAGATCGCCTGACACTGGTTGTTGCCGGGTGCTGTGCCATCAGGTCCCAAACCCTGCCGGCCAGTTCGAAGCGCCCCTGATCGGACGGAGCGTAGATTTCAGCGTGCATATCCTCTTTGTTTGCCGGCCCGGACGGCAGATGGCGTACCACCATTCTTGCATCATGACGATCTATGACCGGCTTGAGTTCATTGTACAAATTTTTCCCGATTTCATGGCTGTCGCGCTTTCGTTTATCTTCGTGGCAAAGGTGAACATAAATATAAGCCTGATGGGTGGATACAGGGGTGACCTCCATGGGCTCGGGCCATGGATATAATTGGGGTCCCTGGATTCCGGCAAATACCGTATAAGCTTCCACTTCAGTTTTTTTGTAAAGCCTGCGGCCGATATCAGAAGTGGCCGTAAGGGTTTTTTCCAGGGGGGTGCCGGCCGGCAGCCGCAGATCCACAACAAAAACCTCGCGGTCCAGCAGGGGGGTGAATCCGATTTGAACAGCCCTGAAATACACCAGACTCAGCTGCCCGACAAACAGCAGCACCATGAGCGCATAAAGCGCCCACCGAAGAATCGGGTGCTTCATAAACGGCCAAAGTATTGCCCGGTACATTTCAGCCAGGGAGCCGGAGGGTGGTTCCGTACTTTTATCGTCCGCTTTTCCGTCTGAAAATTCATCTGCGGATGGATTCGGCTTTTTTGCACAATTCTTTTCCGTGTTTCCGGCCGGCAGCAGGCGGAAGGCGAGAAACGGTATCACGGTAAGCGCAAGTATAAGTGAGGCAAATATGGCAATTGCGGTGCCAATGGGTATGGCCCGCACAAACTGCCCCATCTCCCCGGAAAGAAACGCCGTGGGCAAAATGGTGGCGATTATCAGCACCACGGCAAGAATGGTCGGATTGCCGACCTCGTCAATAGCCTGAATCGTCAACTTTTTCGAGCGGTCCCCGGCTTGCCGGAAATGCCGCGCAGTGTTTTCCAGCATGATCACGCTGTCATCGGATATGATGCCGATGGCCATTATCATGGCCGCGAGGGAAACCGGATTGAGCGTAAATCCCATGAAATAATAGGCAAACGGCACAAAGGACAGCGTTGCCGGAATCACAAGTGAAATGGTTATGGCCGAGCGCAGGCCGAGCCCTATCAGGATAATAGAAATAACAATAACCGTTCCGGTAAGAAGATTCTGCAGCACGCTTCTGACCTGCTCGGTAGCCATGCGCCCGGCGTCATAGCCGATATGGACGTTTACCTCAGACGGGATGACAACGCCCCGCAGCTGCTCAATCCTGTCTATGATGACCTTATTGATATCACTGATGTTTTTTTCAGGCACGCTTGTCACCGAAAGGCTTACCGCCGGGCTTTCAAAAGGCGACCGGCTCTTCCGGAAAATAACGTGGGATTCCGCAGACCCGGGACCGTCAGAGATTGCGGCGACCTCGTCGAGATATACAATTCCTGCCGGGCCTGACCCAACCGGAATACCGGCGATATCATCCACGGACCGGAGCAATGCGCCCGCCTCCACGTCCATGGTTTTCCTGCCGCGCAGTTGGTCGGAGGGAAGCCGGAGATTGGAAGCCTTGATGGCCTCCACGACCTTTGTAAGCGGGATGCCGTAAGCTGCAAGGGCCCGGGGATCGGGCCGGACCTCTATTCTGCGCGATTGGCTTCCGTAACAATCAATTGTTCTGACTCCCGGCACTTCCTCCAGGCGCACTGCTGTTTCCTCGGCAATCCGCCGCAGATCAAAACCGGAAAGATCCGGGGCAGACAGGGTAACCATGAGAGTGCTAAGCTGCTCATCCCCAACCGTCCGTACTGCCGGAGATTGGGCCCCTGCGGGCAACCTGTCAGTGTTGGCGGCAAGAACATCAGCCAGTTCACTGTATGCTTCCGCATCGCTGACCCCTGGCTCGAACTCCACAGTCATCAGGGCCGCATCATTTGAAGCCACGCTTGTGACTTCCTCCACCCGCTCGAGTTGCATTGCCCAGGATGAAACCGGACGGGCAACGAGTTCATCGATTTTTTCCGGGCCCGCACCGGGAAACGCGACAATGATAACAAAGGATATGCCCATTAGAATGGTCGTGGCGGCAAATCCCGGCGATCCAGGCCACCATTGGCTTGCAAGCCGTTATGTTTTCAAGGCGGCACCCTGGGAGCCGTTCGAGGAACCAAAATCAAACCGAACGTGGATTTATGCGCCTTCAACTTTTTTGGATAACCCGTTTTTAGATCAGGATGAATATAAAAAACAGCTTGAAGCTTCATGCCCGGCAGACCCGGAACTTTTGCGGGCGTGGTTGAATGGCGACTGGGCGATAAACAGGGGCGCTTATTTTGCTCAAGTATTGAGTGAAGAAAAAAACGCAGTGAACCCGTGGCCGCACCTTCCCGAAGATGGCTGGGACAAATGGGACTTTTTTCTTGCCCATGATTACGGAGCCAGCGCGCCTTCTGTCACCTACCTTGTGGCAGAGTCACCCGGCGCTGAAGGACCGGACGGGCGCTACTATTCCAAAGATTCCCTTATTCTTGTGGATGAACTGGCAACAAACGAACCCGGCAGCCTTACAAAGGGCATGGGTTACACGGTCCCGGTATTAGCCGAAGCAATCAAAGAGCTTGTGGAAGCCTGGGAAATGAAGAAGGCCAGCGGCGTGGCAGATGACGCTATTTTTAGCGTTCACGGGGCGCAAGCCGGTTCGATAGCGGATGAATTTCTGCGGGCTGGGGTTTATTTTCGCCCTGCGAAAAAAGCGGATCGAAAAACCGGATGGGAAGTCATGCGGCGATTGATGCAGGACGCGGGCAAGCCGGATGTGCCGGGGCTTTATATTTCAAGGGATTGCGAATATTTTTGGTCCACAGTCCCGTTTTTAGCACGCGATCCGAAGCGGCAAGACGATGTGGACACCAGGGGGCCGGACCATGCGGCGGACGCGGCACGTTATGCCTGTTTGCGAAGCAAACAAACCTTTACCTCAAGACGTATACGCGGCTTGATATAAGGATAGGAAAAAATGTTTAACAAAATTAAAAACTTATTAAAAAGAAAGGAAAGCAAAATGACACAGAGAAATTATGAAACGGCGGATCATGCAGTTGTAAGCTGCATTGATTGGTTTACCCTTCTGCGAGAGGGCAAAATCAAAAACACCAAAATTTTAAACGAGGTTTTGACCGACCTGGGCGAGCTGCAAACTATGGAAGAGCGCTTGCAGCGCGGCAAAACAGAGGTTGACCAGAACACGGACCTATCGGACCAGGGCAGACGGCGGCGGCTTCGGGAGCTTGCAGAAAAGGAAATCAACCCGAAAATCAAGCGGGCTGATAATCGGATTGAGGGGCTAACCCGTGGCCGGGAAAACCTTATGGCAGATATTCAGGGATATGAGGCTATACCGGATGCCACAGACAGCCGGGCCGCAGTCCGTGAACAGGAGATCCGGGCTTTTTTCCGGGGCAAGAATGCGGGCGAAATCCTGAAAGCCCATGAAAAGACGGCAGAGGCCGAGGACTATGAAACACTGCGGGCCATTGAAAACGCACCCCGAAGCATTGCCCTGGAACCTGCGGACGAGATCCAGAAAGCGAAACACCGGCGCTTGAAAAAGAGATACCCGGGTGAAATGCAGAAATTTGAGGACTGGGGCGATGCCCTGGAAATTTACGAAACCATCAAGCGGAGCCTGGAAAGCCGTATGGACAAAATCAAGGCCGCGAACCCGGACCCGGAAGGACGCAGCAACTTTGACCGGATCAAGGAATATAACGATCAGATCATAGGCCGGACAAACGCATAAAAAAAAGGGCCGGTCCTTCGGGGCCGGTCTTTTTTTTGACGGCTTGAAAGGAACCTGATAAAGATGCCACTGTACCGGAACCCGTGGTGCAAATTTTACGAATCATGCTTGGACCGAGCCGCACGGCAAAAAGAGAACCGGCTTTCATGCACCGGCTGCCAGCATTCCGAAACCTACATTGACAAGGCAGGAGATCATGCCGGTTTGCTTGCCTTGGCATCATGTTGTCACCAGAACAACCTGGGGAAAATCTTTTGTGGGCGGGGCGCAGGTGCCGAAAAATATTGAACGCCTTAGATACCACAGAATCGACAATCTAATGATGGGTAAGGGGTAAGTATGGGCTATTTTATAAGGTAATGCTGGTAATGATTGTATAAAAGGTTAAGAATCCAATTCCTGGATCACAACAATGAGAGCAGATTTTACAAAAAACCCGTATCAGATGCTTGCTACCGTGTGGGGCAAGGCGTTTGTTGTGAGCGCGGGAACATCTGGCACGGGTTTTTTATTTCAAGGAGATAAAATATGGAAGATTCTCCAGGTATTGCATTAATAGTGGCCCTGCTTCTCCTTATCTATGCCATTGTAACTTTTCTATTGCCGTTTTTTGTCTTGAGAATAAGAAATGAAATGATTTCAATGAACCAAAAAATGTCACAGCTTATAAAGCTTCTTGGCGGCAAAGAGCAATTTGCGGCCAAAAGTCAGTATGTGGATAAAATGGAAATGGACCATAAAGGAAGAAAGATTAAAATATGCCAGCATTGCGGCGCAAAAAACAGGCCTCAGGATTATAACTGTGTTAGGTGTAGTAAGCCTTTGCTTTAGCAAGTAAGGAGATAAATTATGTTCGGAGTAGGGTTGCCGGAAGGTTTTGCATTAGTTGTTCTCATTGGTGCCATTGTACTTTATTTTCTTCCAGCTATGATAGCCAAGTCAAATAAGCACAGTAAGGCTGGAGCAATTCTTTTGTTGAATATTTTTGTTGGATGGACCTTAATTGGTTGGATAGCTTGTTTTATTTGGGCTTTTATAGACAAAGAGAACCAGAGGCAACCCATAGATGAAAATCCTGATTCTTACGCAAAAGAATATAAATTTCAATGCCTTGTTTGTTCAAAATCCTATATGTCAAAAGATAATCTTATTCTTCATTTAAGGACTTCACATAGGGTGAAAGAGGCAGAAATTGACCAATATATATACGAAATTACAGACACGGTGAAAGAGTGTCCTTTCTGTAGGAAGAAAATTGATAAAGAAGCAATTAAGTGTCCATATTGCCAAGAATGGATTGGGGATACTAAAGAGAAATCCACAGTAAAAGACAGTAAACCGGTTCAACAAAAAGATAGTAAAGGCAATTTGAAGAAAAAATGTCCAAACTGCGGTTGGTTGAATGACCCTAACGATAAAAAATGTATCAGGTGTGAGGAGTCTTTATTTTAATGGAAATTTGCAGAAATCGATTGACCCACCGGTTTTTTTTAAATGGAAAAGGCGACGGATTTCAACCAGAACTGGAATTATTGGAAAGGAATAAGAACTATGAAAAAAGGATTATTAATAAACTTGCTATGATTTCAAATAGCAGTTGGATTGTTTAAAATCAACAAGTTATCAGCGATAAAAGCGCCATACTTTATCATAAAGCAAGGCAGATTTTGTGTAGTAAAATAATTTTTCCTAAATTTTTCTAAACTTTTATGCCAC
>JAIPDS010000025.1 GCA_021737565.1 Desulfobacteraceae bacterium
GCCGGAGCGTAAAAATTTCAAACTGTTTGAGGCCGATAGGCCGAGTTTTTGAAATTTTAGCGAAGGCATTTGATGAATCCCGAAAACGGTCAGGAGCGAAAAAACTGACCCCGACCGCAGGGCTTCCTTCCTGCAAAAATACCGCCCTGGCGGTATAAAAAGCTTTTTACGAAACCATATCTACAGCGTAAATAAGGAGTATTTGCCATGGAAACAGAGAACAACGCCGGCATCCCCCCGGTAAAACTAAGCGCAAACAGCAGATTTAGTTTCCGGTGCTATCCGGGGATTTCGTGTTTTACCCGCTGCTGCCGGGGTATTAACATCATGCTTACCCCGTATGATATCATAAGGTTAAAAAACCGGCTGGAATTGACCTCGGAAGAATTTCTGGCCATGTACACGGTTCCCCAGGTGCTGGAAAAAACCGATCTTCCCGTGGTCACCCTCAGGATGCTCGATGATCAGCCCGGGGAGCCGGTTTGCCCGTTTGTGCGCGAGGAAAGAGGGTGCATAATCTATGAGGACAGGCCTACGACATGCCGTTACTACCCCCTTGGCGTGGCCTCGCTCAGTCATAAGCCGGAGGTGGAGGAGGGATTTTATTTTTTCGTAAACGAGCCTCACTGCAGAGGATTCGAAGAAGAAACCGAGTGGAGTGTTGATGAATGGCGCCGCGATCAGGGTGTGGACATATATGACAGGATAAATGCCCCCTGGACGGAGCTTATTGTCAGAAAACGCTCCATCCCGGCAAACATCCGGCTTACCCAGAAAACAAAGAATATGTTTTTCACCGCAAGCTACGATATAGACCGTTTCAGGAGATTCGTGTTCGAGAGTTCTTTTTTAAAGCTCTATCAGGTGGATGAAAAGACTGTTGAGAAGATCCGGGAAGATGAACCGGCTCTTCTCGATTTTAGCTTCAGATGGCTTAAATGGCTCCTGTTCCAGGAAGGAGAAGAGTTCTCCTTAAACCAAGAGGAAGCAGAAAAACGACGCAAGTAGTCGGAGTTTTGTTATTCAGTATTCCTCGTAAACCAGGCCTTCTGTATATTTCGGATCATTGAGGCGCTTTTCGATATTGACCCCGAAGAAATCGGCCACCGGCCCAAAGGCTTCCGGGGCGCTGGCATAAACCTTTCTTGCCGCATCAAGAAGCGTTTGGATGCCGGCGCGGCTCATTTTCCCCAAGGGGCGCCTGCAGGGGCCTGAAGGCATTGCCAGCACCTGCATCAGTGTTTTTACAGGAACGGGGTTTCTGGATCTGCAGGTGACCTCTCCGAATGGCGTTTTTTCGGTGGTTTTTACTGTGACCAGGTCAAAAAGAGGCTTTAAGTCTTCAAAAATTTTCCGTGCTGCATCTGTTTTCCCGTCAAGCGCCTGTTTTACCATCTCGGAGACCGGGCCGGGGAAAATGTTTGATATGACAGATATCACTCCACCGCCCCTTATGTCCGGATCAGTCATCATGTCATAGGTGATGCCGTCGTCTCCTGAGAGTATCAGGTATTTTTCTCCGCAGCATGCGCGCGTGCGTCTCATGTTCTCCAGACTGGCGGTGGCCTCCTTTACGCAGTTGGCATTCGGGTGATTTTTAAAAAGCAGGCCAAGGTCTTCGGGAAACATCTGTGCACCTGTGCGCCCCGGGACTATGTATGGGATCACGGTTGTCTCCGGATATTCGGCTGCAACGGGTTCTGCGTATTCTCTTCTGATTTCCATTGAGCTCGGCCCGTTATAATATGGATCAACCAGAAGTACCGCTTCGCACCCTGATTTTACCGCATGTTTTGTAGCTTCCAGGGTCTCGGCGGTGTTGTTGCTGCCGGTCCCGGCTATACATATGCACCGGTTTTGCGTCTGTTTTGCTACAATGTCAATGATGCGGATGTGCTCGTCCCAGTCCAGTGTGGGGCTTTCTCCGGTGGTACCCACCGCCAGAATTCCGGTGATACCGTTTTCTATCTGGAATGAAACCAGTTTTTCAAGACCGTCCACGGCGATTCCGTTTTGATCGAAAGGCGTGATCAGGGCTGTATAAGATCCGGGTTGCATATTGCCTCCTTGATTGCAGCTTTATCGCTTTACACTCGGCCCATCAATATTTGGGATTGTATTATTACTTCTAAAATTATTAAGAATTTCGCCGAAGGGTGTCAATAAAAATATGGGAGTGATTTTCCTTGACAATTTCGTTACCTATTTTTTAAGGTTTTTTAATTGTTTGAAAAATACGGAAGACAGGATGGATGAGCAGGTCCCGTGAAATTAAAAAAGGAGTTTTTATGACCGAAGAAAAGACCGAAAAAACAGTGGATCAATATATCCAGGAACAGCGGTTTGCCATAATGTCAAATCCGGACTGCAGCAATAGCCATTATAACCTGGCAACAGCTTTGCTGGGGTTAAGAAGGTTCGACGAGGCCGAGCAAGAGTTTAAGGAGGCCATCCGCTGCAGCCCTAATTTTGCAGAAGCATATGTACAGCTTGGCGGAATATGTCTTCAGCGGGGCGACATAGACGGATGTTTGGCATACAACCAGCAGAGCGTAAAAGTCCGGGCGGGGTTTGCTGAAGGCTACGGCAATATAGGTTTTGTGCAGTTACAGAAGGGAAATGTCGATGAGGCCATAGCCGCCCTTGAAAAGGCGGTAAAGTTTAACTCCAGGTTTATCCAGGCCTATGCAACGCTTGCAAATGCGTATCTTTTTGCGGGACAGGTGGATAAAAGCATTGAAACAGGTTTAAAAGTCCTTGAAATAGATGATAATTTCGCAGTAGCCCACAACAACCTCGCTATTGCCTACCTGGAAAAAGGAGATGTCCGAAAAGCTGCTTATCACTGCAGCCGGGCCAGGGACCTGGGCTATGAAGTGGCCCCGGAAATTGTCAGGGAAATCGAGGAACATGGATTGCAGGAGTAATGCCGGCCGCTTCGGGGAATTAAATTGCTCCCTTTTTTATTGACAATGCGATCCAATGATTCTATAAATAGAACCTTTTTATGGGGCTTTAAATTTGATAAACAGGGTTTTTTAAGTGTCAGGATGGATGCGGTTTTATAAACACGTGGCTTAATTTCAATGAAAGGGAGGTATAACAATGGCAAAGCATGAAACCCCCTTGCTCGATCAGCTCGAAAGCGGACCATGGCCGAGTTTTGTATCGGACATGAAGCAGGAGGCCGAGTCAAGGGCAAAGAATGTAAACAATGTAGAATTTCAGATCCCTAAGGACGTTATTGAGGACCTGATGGGCGTGCTCGAGCTCTCCTACAAGGACGGAACAACCCATTGGAAGCACGGCGGCATCGTGGGAGTCTTCGGTTACGGCGGCGGTGTTATCGGACGTTACTGCGACCAGCCGGAAAGTTTTCCCGGAGTCGCCCATTTCCACACCCTTCGTGTAAACCAGCCATCCGGCCATTTCTACTCCACAGAGTATTTGAGACAGCTCTGCGACCTCTGGGAGTTCCGGGGCAGCGGCCTGACAAACATGCACGGTTCCACAGGTGATATAATTTTCCTGGGAACAACAACCCCGCAGCTTGAGGAAATTTTTTACGAAATGACCCACAAGCTGGACCAGGACCTGGGAGGCTCTGGTTCCAACCTGCGTACGCCTTCTGACTGCATAGGCCAGGCCCGCTGCGAGTATGCCTGCTATGATACCCAGGACCTGTGCACCCATCTTACACAGGAGTACCAGGATGAGTTGCATCGCCCGGCTTTCCCCTACAAGTTTAAGTTCAAGTTTGACGGCTGCCCCAACTGCTGTGTTGCCTCGATTGCCCGGGCGGATATGTCCTTTATCGGTACATGGAAAGACGATATCCGGATTGATCAGGACGCTGTCAAGGGGTATGTAAACGGCGAATTCAAGCCCAACGGCGGCTCGCATTCCGGCCGCGACTGGGGTCCTTTTGACATCCAGAAGGAAGTCATCGATCTTTGTCCTACCAAATGCATGCGCTATGAAAACGGCAAGCTTGAGATCAACAACAGGGAATGCACCCGCTGCATGCATTGTATAAATGTCATGCCGCGTGCCCTGCGCCCCGGCAAGCAAACCGGATGCTCCATCCTCGTCGGCGCCAAGGCTCCGATTCTTGACGGCGCCCAGATGAGCTCCCTGCTGCTTCCTTTTGTGGAAGTAAACAAGGAAAACGACTATCAGGAAGTAAAGGACGTCATTGAATCCATTTGGGACTGGTGGATGGAAGAGGGCAAGAACCGCGAGCGTCTGGGCGAACTTATGAAGCGCCAGGGCTTCCAGAAGCTGCTTGAAGTCACGGGTGTGGATCCGATTCCGCAGCACGTGTCCGAGCCGCGGCACAATCCCTATATCTTCTGGAAGGAAGAAGAGGTGCCCGGAGGCTGGGAGCGCGACATCAACGAATTCCGCAAACATCACAAGCGATAGAAGGGGGTTGATCATGGCTTTTATATCTTCAGGATACGATCCCGAAAATCCGATGAAAGATCGGATTACAGATATCGGTCCGAGAAATTTCGAAGAGTTTTACCCGCCGGTAATCAAGGACAACAAGGGCAAGTGGCTGTATCATGAAATTTTGCAGTCCGGGGTTCTGGTGCATGTCTCCGAGACCGGCGACGAGGTCTATACGGTAAGGGCGGGAGGCGCGCGCCTGATGAGCGTTTCCCTTGTCAGAGAAATATGCGATATAGCGGACAAGCACTGCGGCGGCTACGTTCGGTGGACTACGCGCAATAACGTTGAATTCATGGTGGACAGCAAGGACAAGGTCCAGCCGCTGCTCGACGACCTGCAGAGCAGGAAATTTCCCGGCGGCTCCTATAAGTTCCCGGTGGGAGGAACCGGCGCAGGGATTACCAATATAGTCCATACCCAGGGCTGGATTCACTGCCATACTCCGGCAACGGATGCTTCCGGTCCGGTAAAAGCAGTTATGGACGAGGTTTTCGAAGATTTCCGGAACATGCGTCTGCCGGCTCACCTGCGGATTTCCCTTGCATGCTGCCTTAACATGTGTGGTGCTGTTCACTGCTCGGACATTGCGATCCTGGGTTATCACCGCAAGCCGCCCATGATAGATCACGAGTATCTGGACAAGATGTGCGAAGTCCCGCTGGCCATTGCCTCGTGCCCCACAGCGGCAATCAAGCCCAAGAAGGTTGAGATCGGCGGCAAGACCGTCAACAGTGTCGAGGTAAACAACAGCCGCTGCATGTACTGCGGCAACTGTTACACCATGTGCCCCTGCCTGCCCCTGCAGGACAAGGAGGGCGACGGGATAGTGCTCATGGTGGGCGGCAAGGTCTCAAACCGGATTTCTGCGCCCAAGTTCTCCAAGGTGGCGGTGGCGTTTATCCCCAATGAACCGCCCCGCTGGCCCCAGACAGCCAAGACAATAAAAAAGATTGTCGAGGCTTACTCTGCAGATGCCAACAAGTATGAAAGACTGGGCGACTGGGCAGAGCGGATCGGCTGGGAACGCTTTTTTGAGAAAACCGGTCTGGAGTTCACCCATCATCTTATAGATGATTTCCGTGACCCGGCTTACTACACCTGGCGCCAGACAACGCAGTTTAAATTCTAGATTTTTGAAGTTGTGTTTCCCCGGGGGTAAAGCCCCAGGAAAAATACGTTGCGGCGCAATAAACGCGCCGCAACGTTTCACCCACATAATTTGAGGATTAAGACGATGGCACTGGAGTATGAAGAATCAAAACAAAAAATTATAGAAGCCCTGCAGAAGAAATCCAAGTCAAAGTCCAAGTTCTATTTTAGTGACCTGGCCAAGATTCTGGACGCCAAGCCCCGCGAGGCAAAGAAAATAGTAACCCAGATGGTCCAGGAGGGCATACTGGAGTTCTGGTCAAGCGGCAGCACCTCCATGTACGGCCTGAAAGGCACCGGCAAGCAGGCCGGGGCCGAACATGAAGATGGATAACCTTATTATTTGTGATTAACAGGCCGGATGCATGCAATGGAGGCCGAATCAAACGACAATCCTCGTGTACTTATTGGCGGGCTGCGCGGGGGTTCAGGCAAGACTGTTGTATCCATCGGTATTGTTTCGGCTTTTGCCCGGCTCGGGAAAAAAGTCGCTCCCTTCAAGAAAGGCCCTGATTATATAGATGCCGGGTGGCTGGCCATGGCAGCCGGCCGCCCCTGCCATAATTTAGATCCCTTCCTGTTTCCAGCCGACAGGCTGTGCATGTCATTTTCCAGATATTCCCTGGATGCCGATTTGTCAGTGATTGAAGGCAACAGAGGCCTTTATGACGGGCTGGATGCACATGGGACCACGAGCACCGCCTCGCTTGCCAAAATGCTCGGAGCCCCGGTGATCCTTTGCGTGGATTGTACAAAAGCAACCAGGACAATGGCCGCGGTGGTGCTGGGGTGCCTGTATTTTGATCCCGAGGTGGATATATGCGGAGTTATTTTAAATCGCGTTGCAGGTGTCCGTCATGAGAGAATCTTAAGAACAAGCATAGAAAGCTCTGTTAACATACCGGTGCTCGGGATTCTGCCGAGACTGAACCCGGATAATTTCCCGGAGCGCCACATGGGCCTGATTCCTACACCCGAGCATAAGCTGGCACTTGATGCCATTGATTCAGCTGCCGCAACGGCGCAAAAATGCATTGATCTGGACCGAATTTTCTCCATTGCACAGCGGGCTTCGGCAAATCCGTTAAATCCATCATCTCCGTCCAGGGAAGAACACCGGCTAAAGCAGAATTCTGCTGATATTACCGTATCCTCATCACAGGCTTCTGATTCTTTTAAATTTCTTTCAGGGACCGGCCGGATTCGTGTGGGGGTTGTACGGGATTCCGCATTTCAGTTTTATTATCCCGAGAACCTGGAAGCCCTTGCGGATGCGGGGGCTGATATCGTATACGTCAGCCCGCTTGCAGATAGCAAGCTTCCGGAAATAGACGGTCTTTATATAGGCGGCGGGTTTCCGGAAACTCATGCAGGAGAGCTTGCCGAAAATTCAGCTTTCAGAGAGGCTGTAAAAAAGGCGGCAGAGGCCGGACTTCCGGTTTATGCTGAATGCGGCGGACTAATGTATTTGGGCAGGAGCCTGGTTCTTGACAAAATTTATCCCATGGCGGGTGTGCTGCCCATTGTGTTCGGATTTTCCCGGCGACCGCAGGGACATGGGTATACGGTAGCTGTTGTTGGAAAGGAAAATCCTTATTTCCCGGCGGGCTCGCGGATAAAGGGTCATGAATTTCACTATTCCAGGGTATTGGAATGGAACGGATCCGATTCTGACTTTGTGTTCTCCATGGAAAAGGGAAAAGGTATTGTAAACGGGAAGGACGGTTTAAGCTATAAAAACGTCTTTGCAACCTATACCCACATTCACAGCCTTGGAATGCCCGGCTGGGCAGCGGCTTTTGTCAGGGCCGCGCACAGGCACAAGCAAAATCAGCCGAAATAAAAAAGCCGCGAGCAGAAAATACGTATTTTCTGCTCGCGGCTTAAAGCTGTTTTTTTAACTGTTTATTTTGCGTGGCACTCGGTGCAGGACTTCGGGCCGTCCTGTTTTTTGTGGCAGCCTACGCAGTTTACGTGAACCGCGGTATAGTAGGATTTCAGTGCTTCCACATCCGGTTTCGGCCCCATGAAGTCCTTGGGGGTTCCCGCACCGGTCCCGCTGTGGCATTCAAAACAGGGTTGCACCTTGCCTTGGCATGTCAGGTCGGCCAGCGGCTCGTGGTTTTCGTCATGATGACATTCTCCGCATGTAATGCCGTATTCTTCTGAATGTTTTGCATGATCAAAATTTACAACAGGCATTTTGTGCTGCTCGAATGCGTTTTCATTTTTCATTTCCACGGTATCCGGGCAACCCTCGGTACCGGCATAAAGCCCGGCGGCCATAAGCATCACAACACCGGATATTATCGCTCCCAGAATAATCGCCCTCTTTTTCATTCCGTCCTCCTATTTTCGCAAAAACAGATTATAAATATAACAGTAATTTCTGATCAGTCCCCTTATTATTGATGGCACCGTAAAAAGTCCAATATCTGCGTTACGCACAATTTCTCAGAATTTCACGTATGGCTAAGTACGCCGCATTCTTCGAAATTGCGCAAGCCTTGATCTTGAACTTTTTACGGCGCCATCTAAAATCAGACTTTTTACGAGTGCATCATTATTCGAAAATATATAAATACCAAATATAGGCTTGGGCTGTCAAGAACATTCAGATAAAAGTTTATTCGGTGTCTTCCCCGTCATCTGAGGTCTTCTCTGCAGGTTCTTCAGGGTTCCTTCCGAAAATGCGGGCTCCAAGTATGCTTATCTCGTAGAGCACCATAAGGGGAAGTGAAAGCATTACCTGGGTGACCACATCAGGCGGGGTCAGCAAAGCAGATCCCGCAAAAAATATCAGAATGGCGTATTTGCGGTTTTTCTTTAAAAACGGGACCGTTACCAGGCCCAGTTTTGCCATGAAGGTAATGACAATGGGGAGTTCAAAAACAAAGCCGAAGGCAAGCAGCAGCTTGGTTGAAAAACTCAGATATTCGCGCATTGAGGGGAGAGCCTGAATGTTTTCCGTTGCAAACCCCAACAGGAACTTGAATCCGAACGGAAAAACAATAAAATAGCCGAAAAGTGCCCCTCCCACAAAGAAAAATGCGGATATAAAGACAATGGGAACCATAAGCCTGCGCTCGTGCTTGTAAAGGCCGGGGGCCACAAACATCCAGAACTGGTATGTAATAAACGGCGCGGCAATGAAAATGCCTGCCAGCAGCGAGACCTTGAGATACGTGAAAAAGGCTTCAGGAATGCCTGTAAAAATTATTTTGTCGCCTTCTCCCATAACCCGGATAAGGGGACGGGACAGAATCTCAAAAAGCTTTTCCTTGAAAATATATGCCACAACGCATCCGGCAATTACCGCTATAAAGCACCGGATGAGCCGATCGCGGAGTTCTTCGAGATGTTGCGTCAGGGAGAGTTTTTCTTCTTCTTCCATTATTCTTCAGGACCGGTCTCTTCTGTTTTTGCTTTTTTGTTTTCTCCCTCCGGTTGCTCAGCAGTGTCAGCCGTTTTTTGGGGGCGGGTTGCCTGAGAAGATTCAGGTTCGCGGTCTTCGGATGCTTGTTTAAATGTTTCGCCGTTTTTCGTGGTATCGGATTCTCCGAGTTTCCTTGCTTCCCGGGTAACATCGTCAAAAGGCTTTTTAACGTCTTTTATTTCATTGTCCATGGAATCCCTGAAGTCCTGGGTGGCGTTTTTGAACTCGCTTACTGCTTTTCCAAGGGATTTTGCTAGATCGGGCAGTTTTTTGGGACCGAATATTATAAGGGCCACTGCCAGGATCAGAATCAGTTCGGGCATGCCTATTCCGAACATAGACGGTTCTCCTTGTAAATTGTTTATATGTGAGCCGCGGCTATGATGCCAGGTGCGCGGCGATATGTTTGATTTCAGGAAAAATCAGTTCCCTGCAGCCAAGCTTGCATGCATCCAGGCTGCCCGGAAGGCAGAATACGGCCGTGTTTCCTATAATCCCGGCCGCGCTTCGCGACAGCAGCGCAGCGGAGTCGATTTTTGCAAAGCTCAGGCTTGTAAACAGTATTGAAAAAGCGCCCATTTCCTTTGAAAACATCGGCCGGATTGCCTCTATTGTTACATCCGTTGCGCTGATTCCGGTACCGCCCGTAAGTATGAGCCCGTGAAGTCCGTGCTCGGAAATGCTGGCCGTGGCAGCACGGGCGATTTTATGCTTATCGTCTGTGATTACCCTGTAGTCTGTAACCAGGAGCCCTTCCTTATGCGCCTGTTTTTTAATCCACATACCGCTTTTATCATCTTTTTCCGTCCTTGTGGAAGAGACGGTAATAATTCCGAGCCTTATTGTATCGGGCGCAGCATGCAGATGTTTTTTTGGTTTCATGAGCCGATGTTTTCCTTATTCTGTAAGAAGATCCACCCGGTCTATCCCGTCATATTCTGATAGCAGGACATTTACAACATCTTTGCGCCGGGTTTCGATAAATTTGCCCACGTAATCGGCCTGTATGGGCAGCTCCCGGTGGCCCCGGTCGATCAGGACGGCAAGCTCGATTCTAATCGGCCGGCCGAAATCAATGATGGCATCAAGAGCGGCCCTGATGGTCCGGCCGGTATAGAGCACATCATCAATTAAAACAATCTGCTTGCGGCTGACATTAAAATCGATCCTGGTGGAGCGGACCTCGGGCTGATGTGAAATTCCGGTCCAGTCATCGCGGTAAAGGTTGATGTCCATCTCACCGGTTGGCACTTTGGCTGATAATATGTTTGTAATATTTTTGCCGAGCCTTTTTGCCAGATAAACTCCGCGGGTGTGAATACCTATCAGTGCAAGGGTGTCAATATTCTCGCGTCCCTGAATTAATTTTCTGGCCATTTTTTCCGTCATGGCCCCTATTTCTGCAGCATCGCAGATTGTTTTACGATTGCTCATGGCTGAGTCCTTGTTTTGCTCTTCTGAAGCCTGAAGCCGGCTTTTAAGATTATACTGTTTACCATAAAAACGATTGAAAATAAACGCAGTGTATACTATGGCTGACGTTAAGATCAAGATTTTGTTTTACAGGAGAGGGGATGGATCGTTGCTGCAGCGGGGTGATTCTGGCAGGGGGACGTAGTTCCCGGTTTGATGGTGCGGACAAGGCTTTTTTCGAGCTTGGCGGTCTGCCGATGATCCGGTGGGTAACGGATCTGTTTTGCCGTGTATTTCCCGAAACAATGCTGGTAACAAATGACCCCCTGAGGCATCTTAAGTGGGACGTGAGTCTGTTTTCCGACCTGTTTCCCGCAAAAAGCTCCCTGACCGGGATTCATGCCGGCTTGTTCTACGCACAGACTCCCTGGATTTTTGTCGCTGCCTGCGACACCCCTTTTATCCGGGAATCGGTTGTGGACCTGGTGCTCTCGGAAATCGAAGCCGGCCTTTCGGCCGTAATACCGCAGACGCCCTACGGAATGGAGCCGCTGTGCGCGGCTTATGCAAAAAAAAGTCTTCAGGCGGTGGAAAGAGCTGTAAGAAAGGAAAAATTTAAAATAAATCGTGCCTTTAAGAGCCTCAAGGTAAAAAAGATACCCGAGAGTCGCGTTATGGAGGCCGACCCTGAGCTGGCGAGCTTTTTTAATGTAAACACCGACGCCGACCTGCAAGAGGCCAGGGCCGGGCTTAAGAGAGAATGAACTCCGGGAAACAGGATAAAAGGAGACAGTTCAATGGATCAGAACCGTTTGATAGAACAGGTCAAAGCTCACCCCGAGTTTGACAGGGTGGGAATGATCCTTACCCATCATGGCGTGGTCCGGGGCACTTCCAGAGACGGCCGGGCTGTGTCGGGCATCAGCCTGCAGGTACACCGTGATCAGATAGAGGGCATTATAGAGTTTGAAAAACAGAGTTCCGGCATAGTGGAGATTCTGGTGGAAATCACCGATAAGCGCGAGCTTTCAGTGGGCGATGATATCATGTTAATCGTTGTCGCAGGCGATTTCCGGGATAATGTGCTCTCCTGCATGGCCCGGATGATAGATTCTGTAAAGCAGATAGTGACGAGTAAAACAGAATATTTTGGTTAAATCCCCTGGAGGAAGTTTTATGGCGGATTTCAGTCATATGGATCAGCAGGGCAGGGTGCGCATGGTTGATGTGGGAGACAAGGATAAAACAGCCCGCCGTGCGGTTGCCATGAGCATAGTGATCATGAATGCCGAAACTTTTAAAAAGGTGGCCGGCAACCGGATGCGCAAAGGCAACGTGCTTGAAACCGCGCGGATTGCCGGAATAATGGCCGCCAAGCAGACTCACCTGTTGATTCCCATGTGCCATCCCATACAGATAAGGCACCTGCAGATCGATTTTTATCCGGATGAGTCCGCATGTTCTTTTAGAATAGAGACCTCGGCCCGGGCAGATGACCGAACCGGCGTGGAAATGGAGGCCATGGTGGCGGCCGCTGTTGCGGCCCTTACAATATATGACATGTGCAAATCCCATGACAGGGAAATGGTCGTAACCGATGTCTGCCTGCTGGAAAAATCCGGAGGCAAAAGCGGGCATTATACGAGAAGCCGGACACCGCAAAACACGAGCACCTGAAACCCTGCAGGCCTGATTTTCATATGACAATTTCAACGGAAATTCTTTACCTGGCTGCGGCGGCAGCAGGCGGCCTGATAGCCGGCATTTTTATCGGTTTTTTTCTTTTTTCCCGGCGCGCAAGGGCACTTGAGGCAGAAAACCGCCGGCAGGCCGTGGGCGAAATCGTCAGGCCTGTCCTCGATGCCCTGGAAAAGTTTGAACGCCAGGTCCAGGCAATGGAACAGGTGCGGCAGAACGCCTACGGCAGTCTCACCCGGCAGGTTTCGTCTTTGGCCCGCACCCAGCAGGATCTGCACCGGGAAACCGGCCGACTGATACAGGCCCTCAGACAACCCCAGGTCAGAGGAAGATGGGGTGAGATTACCCTGCGGCGTGTGGTTGAAACAGCAGGTATGCAGAATCATTGCGATTTTTATGAGCAGCCTTCCGCCGGTGCCGAAGCCGGAATCCTGCGGCCGGATATGATTGTCAGGCTTCCCGGAAAAAGGCAGATTGTTATTGATGCCAAAGTGCCGCTTACGGCCTATCTTGATTCCCTGGAAAACGGCGCTGAAAAAAATAGCAGGCAGGACCTTGAGCGCCATGCAGACCAGGTAAGATCCCATATATACAAACTGGCCCAGAAATCATACTGGCGAAGTTTCGAGCCTACCCCCGAATTCGTTGTTCTGTTCATGCCCGGAGAAAACTTTTTCAGTGCCGCGCTGTCTGTCCGCCCGGATCTTATTGAAGAAGGATCTGCCAGGGGCGTGATAATGGCCACCCCAACCACCCTGATTGCGCTTTTAAAGGCGGTGGCATACGCCTGGCGGCAGGAAACGGCAGTGGAAAACGCAAGAGCTGCAATCCGGCTCGGCAGTGAGCTTTACAGCAGAATATACGCCATGGTCGGGCATTTCAACAAGCTGGGACGGGAACTTGACAGGTGTGTTTCTTCCTATAACAGGACAGTGGGTTCGCTTGAGAGACGGGTGCTGGCCTCGGCCCGTAAATTCCGGGACATGGGATTAGTCGAAGAAGACCGCAGGACAATGGATGCACCCGGCAACATAGACAACAAACCCCGCACAATGGAATCAGATGATACTGATAAACAGGAGACAGAGTAATTTAGTTTTGACGGCACCGGCAATTGCTGTCGTGCTGGTGATTTTCTTTTTCGCCCGGCCGGTGCCGTGTGCGGAGATGATAAAGGTTTCAGAAGAGCAAATCCCGGTATTTTCGGATGATCTCAAATATGCCGATCTTGTCTCAGCGCTTGAGCAAAGTATAGCCTATTATGAACGGGTGCCAGGGAACAGGAAATTTGCTTTCGGCCGGGACGCCTACAATGCGCGTGAATTGGCTGCTGGTTTGAGGCGGTTTAAAAATTTTGTTGAAAACAAGCCCTCAGAAGATCAGCTGGGCGCATTTTTGCGCGAAAATGCACGTATCTACCAGTTTGCGGAACAGGGCATTCCTGTGAGAGTGCTGCTTACCGGTTATTATGAACCCGTGCTTGACGGGAGCAGGAAAAAGACCGATGAATTTAAATATCCCGTGTATTGCCGCCCTAGGGACCTGGTTAAGATAGATTTGTCTGAATTCGGGATTACGTGTTCGGAGAAATTCATTATAGGCAGATATACAGGTAAAGGCCTGGTTCAGTATTATGACCGGCGTACCATTGAGACGGAAAAAGTGCTTGAATCAAGAGCCGATACGATTGCATGGACGGATGACCCGATAAATCTGTTTTTTCTGCACGTTCAGGGTTCTGGCATGATTAAAATGCGGGACGGCGATGTTTTGCGGGTGCACTACAGCATCACCAACGGACGGCCTTACAGAAGCATCGGAGAGTATCTCATAGATGAGGGAAAAATAAGCAGGCAGGAAATGTCAATGCAGGCCATTGCCCGTTATATAAAGAAGAACCCTTCGGAGATGGAGGATATCTTTTTTTACAATCCCAGGTATGTCTTTTTTAAAGTTTCAAATCACGGTCCCACGGGTTCCACAGGAGCGGAGCTCACCCCGGGGCGTTCTGCGGCCCTGGATCGGAAAGTTACGCCGCCAGGAGCATTGCTTTTTGTATCAGGCAGAAAACCTGCATGCGCAGAATCCGTGGATATTAAAACATGGGAGCCTTTCTCAAGGTTTATGTGCAGCCAGGATGCGGGAGCCGCCATACAAGGGCAAAAACGGGCGGATATTTTCTGGGGGGCCGGCGACTATGCCGAAGCCGCTGCAGGACATATGAAGCACCGGGGGTATCTTTATTTTATAGTTGTTGAGCCGGATTCGGAATCTTTCTGAGCTTTTTTCCGGGCGGCGGTTTCAAATATCATAAGCAGGCAGCCGGCCATGGCCAGGAAGCCCGAGAAGGCAAAAAGCGCGGCAGCTCCCGTGATCTCAAAAAAATAACCGTTTACCAAAAATCCGGTCATTATACCAAGACCATATGTCACGGCATTATTCACGGCCTGCCCGAGGGTCTTTGCTTCGGGCGGGGTGAGCCTGTCAATGTAAAGGATGCTTGCCACGTGAAATGCTCCGTAGGAAAAAGCGTGAAACAACTGTGTAAACAGGATCAGAAGGGCTGATTCCGCCCCTGCCAGGATAAGCCAGCGCATGCCGGTCAGGGCGAATGCGGCTATAAGTACCCCTTCGTGGGAAAAGCGTTTGAATATAGGCACAGAATAAACCATGATGCCTATTTCCGCCAGGACTGCAAGGGCCCAGGCAAAGCCTATGAAAGTGCTGCTGTATCCGATGTTTTCCAGGTGAATGGAAAAAAAACCATAATAAGTTCCATGGCTTACAAGCATCAGAAAGGCGGCAAGAAGAAAGATCACCACTTGTTTTGAAAGCAGATTTTTTGCGCCCGATGAAAAGGGAATCCGCCCGGTTCTGGCTGTTTTCGGCACGTTTACCGAAAGCAGCGCCTGAATGAGAGAGCCGGCAAGAATCAGCGCAATGATGATGTCCGCGGAGAACAGGTCAATTGCCCTTCCCACCGCGGTTACCATGATGATGAAGCTGATCGAACCCCATGCCCGAAGCCTTCCGTAGCGGTTTTTCTCCCGGCCGAGAAGGTCCATTGAAAAGGATTCGAGAAACGAAATCAGGGGGGCATAGAATATTCCGTAAAATCCGGTAATTGCCAGCATGAACCAGAAATCCGTGGTAAGAAGGTAAAAAGACCAGATTGCGGTGGCAGTAAAGTGACAGAAGATAAATACCGGCCTCCGGATGTTAAACCTGTCTGCCGCCGCCCCCCAAATCAGTGGGAAAAGGGCGGTCGCCAGGGTTCGCAAAGCCGAGATGATACCGATTTCAAACCCCGAGAATCCAAGGTGATAGCAGTATAAATTAAAATAGGGCAGGTATATGCCAAGGACCGCGAAATAGAAAAAATACAGGGCGGAAAGCCTCCACTTGACAGGCATATTATTTCCGCTGCGGCTCATTTCCGAGCATTACCGCCAGCCAGCGGGTCTCGGGGTTGCTTTCCATGGCGATTTTGAAAATCATGGTCAGCGGTACTGAAAGAAGCATGCCAACAGGTCCCAGCACCCAGCCCCAGAAGACCAGGGATAGAAATACGACCAAAGTGGAAAGTCCCAGGCCGCTTCCCATGAATCTGGGTTCCAGGAAGTTGCCTATGGCCATGTTAACCACGGTAAATCCTATGCCGCAGATAACTGCGTGCCAGAGGCCAAGCTGTGCCAGGGCCAGCAGGATCGGAGGGATGGCTGCGATTATGGAGCCGATGTTGGGTACGTAGTTTAGCAGAAACGCCAGAAGCCCCCACAGCGGAGCGAAATCAAGCCCCAGGATGGCAAGAAAAATCCATATGCAAAGGCCGGTGGCTATGCTGAAAACGGTTTTTAAGGCCAGGTACTGATTTACGCTTTTGATAAACCTGCTGAAATTGTAAAGGGATTTTTCGGGGTCCTTGAACGCGGTGCGGATTTTTTCAGGAAACCATGCCGCTTCAAGCAGAATGAAAATAACTGTAAGAAGGATCAGAAACGCGTTTGTGAGAACGCCGCTAAGACCCGTTAAGGTTCGGGCGGCCATTTGCATTGCCATGCCCGGGTCGAAATATTCTCTCAACATTTGCTCCGATACCTGGATACCACGTTCATTTAGCCATTCTATCAGCCTTACCGACTCCTTCATCAGGCTCGACTGGTAAAGGGGAAGTTTTGAGGTAAACTCGGCTACCGACCCGCTTAAGAATTGTATGATCAGGGTGGTTAAAGCCAGGATTACAGAGAGGATAAACACGATTGCCAGAATTTTGGGAACCCCTTTTCTCTGCAGCCAGAAAAGGGGAGGCGTTGAGATAATTGCAATAAATACCGAGAGCAGAAACGGCACAAGTATCGTAGCGGCCGAGCGCATGCCGGCCACAATTACGACAAAGCACGCAGCGGCTATCAGAAACCTGATTTCGCGTGAAAATATGGTTGGTGATGTGTCCATTTACTTGCCCGGATAAAAAGTTTTATGTAACGGTTTTCTCTTTTTACCAAAATACCTGTCTTCCGGCAAGCTTTCCGTGTTGCTTTTTAATGCAGTACTTGACATAACCGGCCGGATCGCTTATTAACCGTACTATGATGAATGCTTGCATGCACATTAAAAAAATCTGTATTTTGCTGGTGCTTGCCGCCTGGATACCGGCACTGTTCCCGCATGCCGCAGAGTGTGCTCCAAGGGCCGTGGTCGAAAAACAGCGCCATGACTTCGGGACCGCCTATGCCGGAAGCAAGGTGTTTTATACCTTTGATATTAAAAATGCCGGCGACGAGGAACTGGTGATAAAGTCTGTGCGCACCGGGTGAGGCTGCACGGCGGTCGATACAACAGACCGCATCCTTCCGGGCGGGAAGGGACATGTAAAGGTAAAGATAAGCACAAGCCTGTCTGATGCCGGCAAGGAGATAGGCCATTCGGTTACCCTGGAGACAAATGACCCCGAGCAGAAGTGGGTAAGGCTCCGGGTATCAGGAAAAGTGGAGCCCTACATATCGGTGAAGCCGAAACGGGTTAACCTGCGCGGCAGAGTAGGTGAAGAAATTTCCCGGCAGGTGAAAATCGTCCCGAAAACCGATGAGCCTTTCAGCATTCGCAAAGTCTCTGCCGTGCGCGGAAAAGATATTGTCTGGGAGCTTGAAGAAGTAAGTGATTCAGGGGAAAAGAGCTATGTTCTGCATATTAAGAATTCCCGGAAAAAACCAGGCAGGTATTATGATTCCATTCACCTGGAAACCGAAAGCGAGCGGCTAAAAAGGATCACCATTCCGGTTTCCGGCATTATACAGCCTGCTCAGTAACAGGACCCGCAGGAACTTATGAGTGAAATAAAGGTGATCGCGTTTGATTGCGACGGTGTGATGTTTGACACGGAAGCCGCCAACCGGACCTATTACAACGACATTCTGGCCCATGTGGGCAGATCTCCCATGACTGATGAGCAGTTTGCCTACTGCCAGATGCATACCGTGGACCAGGCCCTGGCATATCTTTTCCCGGAAAGGGATGAATATGAACGGGCCCAGGCGTTTCGCAGAAAAAACGGTTATTCTCCTTACATTGGGTACATGAAAATGGCTCCGGATCTTGTGGATGTGCTTTCCTGGTGCCGGCCGGGGTTTAAAACCGCGGTTGCCACCAACCGGTCAGATACCATGGACCGGGTGCTTGAGGTCCACGGTCTTGGAAAATACTTTGATCTGGTAGTTACTGCCCTTGATGTTGAAAATCCAAAGCCCCATCCTGAGCAGTTGATAAAAATAAGCGAACATTTCGGGGCAAGCCCGAAACAGGTGCTTTATATCGGCGATTCCAGTGTTGACGAGCAGGCCGCGCGTGCCGCGGGAGTCAGACTGGCTGCCTGCTGCAACCCGTCGCTGGATGCCGATTATCATATCAAGAGGCTGGCCGAGATAAAGGCAATCGCCGGCGGCCTGAACCGGCGGAAATCTGTTTGACGCGAAAGCCATTGATGACCGACAAAAAGCCCATTTATCTCATAGACGGCAGTACTTATATTCACCGGGCCTATCATGCCATCCGCGGTCTTTCCACGTCCAGGGGGTTTCCTACAAATGCCGCATACGGTTTTGCGAGAATGCTGATCAAGCTTATCCAGGACCGGACCCCCGAATATGTGGCAATGGTTTTTGACAGCAGGGGGCCTACTTTCCGCCATGAGATCTATCCCGACTACAAGGGCCACAGACCCGAGATGCCCGAGGATCTTTCAATGCAGATACCGGTTATTCACGAGATAACCGAGGCTTTCAACATTCCGGTGGTTATGCTGGAAGGCTACGAGGCCGATGATCTTATCGGAACCCTGGCGCGCCGGGCAGAACAAGAAGGGTTTGAGGTGGTAATAGTTTCCGGGGACAAGGATATGATCCAGCTTCTTACCGACAAGGTGAGCATGTGGGATACAATGAAGGACGAGCAGACCGACAGGAGCAAGGTCTTATCCGAGAGGGGATTTGAACCTTCTCAAATGGTGGACATACAGGGACTCGCCGGAGACTCGTCGGACAATATACCCGGAGTGCCGGGCATTGGTCCTAAAACTGCCACCTCGCTGATCAAAACCTACGGCGGCATGGAAAATCTTTATGCCGGGCTAAATGGCATTTCCGCGGCAAAACAGAGAAAAAAGCTTGCAGAATACAGGGACCAGGCATTTTTGAGCAAAAAGCTTGCAAAAATAGACACTCACGCCCCGGTCAGGTTTGACCCTGATGCACTTGCCGCAAAACCGCCCGACAACAGCAAGCTTGCCAGGCTTTTCAGGGACCTGGAATTCCGAAGGCTACAGGAGCTCTATCCCGTGACCTCTGATTTGTCTGCCAAGGATTACCGGGGGATACGCGACACAGAGGCCCTTGATGACCTGGTTGAAAAACTGCGCGAGGCCGGTCGCTTTGCCCTTGATACCGAAACCACTTCCACAGAGGCTGTCAAGGCCGAACTGGTGGGGCTTTCATTTGCGGTAAAAGAAGACAGCGCCTTTTACATCCCCTGTGCTCATACGGGCAATGAAGCCGGGCCCCAGCTTGAGCTCGATCTTGTTTTAGAAAGGTTAAAGCCTGTTCTCCAGGATCCAAAAATCGAAAAAGTAGGCCAGAATATCAAGTATGACTGGACGGTGCTTCGCAGATACGGTGTGGAGCTGGCGGGCGTGGTCTTTGACACCATGCTTGCCTCCTATCTGCTTAGTCCAGAGAAAAGGGCCCACGGGTTAAACCAGATAGCCATGGATTATCTGGATCACAAGATGATAACCTATGACGAAGTGGTCTCGGAAAACGGCCGGAAGCTTTCATGTTTTGCAGATGTTCCGGTGGAAAAGGCCATTGTATATGCCTGCGAGGACGCGGACATTACACTTGCCGCATATCGAAAGCTTGAGCCCATGCTTTCCTCTGCAGGGCTTGCCAGGCTGCTTTCGGAAATCGAGCTGCCGCTCGTCCCTGTTCTGGTGAAAATGGAAGAAACTGGAATCCGTGTTGACAGGGACCGACTGGCTGCAATGGGAAAGGACCTGGCAGCAGAGCTTGAGCGCATAGAGTCTGAAATTTATTTGCTTGCAGGTGAAAAATTCAACATCAATTCCTCTCAGCAGATGGGAAGGATCCTGTTTGAGAAACTCGGGCTGCCGACCCAGAAGAAGACAAAAAAGAGGACCGGTTATTCCACCGACGTGGAGGTTCTTACGGCCCTGTGCAGGTATCATGACCTGCCGGTTCTCATTTTGAAGCACCGGGAGCTTTCAAAGCTTAAATCCACATACGTGGATGCCCTTTTCGGCCTTATCAATCCGGAAACAGGAAGAATTCATACCTCTTTTAACCAGACGATCACCGCCACCGGCAGGCTGAGCAGTTCAAATCCCAACCTGCAGAACATACCCGTGCGCACCGAGGCGGGCAAGGATGTCAGGCGCGCGTTTATACCTAGGGATGGATGGTATTTCGTTGCCGCCGATTACTCCCAGATAGAACTTCGACTGCTGGCCCATTATTCCGGGGACGAGATCCTTGCCGGAGCTTTTGCAGATGGCGAGGATATTCATGCACGTACCGCGGCAGAGGTCTTCATGGTGGAGCCCGAAAATGTGACACAAGAGCTTCGGCGCCAGGCCAAGGCAATAAACTTCGGGATTATTTACGGCATGGGAGCGTATTCGCTTTCAAAGGAGCTCGGGATTACCCCGAAAATGGCGCGCACCTATATTGATCATTATTTTGAGCGGTACCGGGGGGCAAGACAGTTCATAGACCGTACTATAGAAAATGCCCGCACGACAGGCAGGGTCAGCACCGAATTCGGCAGAACCAGGTACATACCGGACATAAACAGTAAAAATGCCAACATGCGAGGTTTTGCAGAAAGAACCACCATTAATACGCCCATACAGGGAACTGCCGCGGATCTTTTGAAAATGGCAATGATCCGTGTTGATGCGGCGCTGACTGAAAGGCGGCTGCGATCGGCCATGCTTCTTACCGTGCATGACGAGCTGATATTTGAGGCGCCCGAAGATGAAATTGATACCCTAAGCAGCCTTATCCGCGGAATTATGGAAAATATCGCGGATCTTTCGGTTCCCCTGAAGGTAAATATTTCCGTGGGCGAAGACTGGGCTGCTGCTCATTAATCTGCTTTCAGCCCTGTTTTTCCCCGGATTCCTGTTGCCGTGCGTTTTCCCTTACGGCCTTTTCAACTGTTGTGTAAATATTGCGGAAGTGGGAATTAAACGTGCTCGGATTTATGGTGCCCACCTCGATGAACTTGACTGCAATTTCCTTGGCCGCCTTTAAAATCATTTCATCCTGCTTCATGGTTTTTATCCTTGTTTCAAGATTTTTTCATCAATCACTGTTTTTTTATACCAAGCAAAAACCGGCTTTCATTTTATAGCAGAAAGGCCCGGCGGTTGCAATTGTCGCAATTCCGCGGCGGCCCTCATGCAATGCTTTCTCAAAGACTACCCCGCCTTGTCCGCATGGAAGCCGTCTGCAATTCCTTGACAGGACGCCCGGGCTGAATTAATAATAAAGTTTTGAAATTTGCCCGGAGGAAGAAAGATGAAAAACAGTACAAAGACAGGAAGAAACGACCCCTGCCCGTGCGGCAGCGGGAAAAAATACAAGAAGTGCTGCATGGGCCGGCAGACTGACAGGCCCGTGAACATTAAAAATTGGTATAAGCAGAAATACGACATCCGGTTAAAGGAGCCCAAAGATATTGAAGGTATCCGGGCTGCGGGCAGGATCGTGCTTGAAAGCCTTGACATAGTGGAAGAAGCCCTAAGGCCGGGCATCACCACGGATGAAATAAATACCATTGTCCATGAGCATGCGGAAAAATACGGCGCGGTTCCCGCCCCCCTTAATTACCGCGGTTTTCCGAAAAGCGTGTGCACCTCGGTAAATGATGTTATCTGTCACGGTATCCCGGCAGATTATGTACTTGAAGATGGCGATATTATCAATGTGGATGTTACCCACATTTATAAAGGATATTACGCGGATGCCAGCAAAACTTTTTTTGTGGGCACCCCGGGACCCGAGGCGAAAAAAATTGTGGAGGTGGCGGCAGGAAGCCTGAAGGCCGCCACCGGGGTCCTGGCGCCTGACAGCACGATCGGTGATATAGGCCGGGCAATACAGCGCTATGCAGAAAGCCGCGGCTGTTCGGTGGTAAGAGAATTCGTGGGGCACGGCGTGGGCTTTGATTTTCATGAACCTCCCCAGGTTCCGCATTACGGGAAAAAAGGCCAGGGTATCGTACTTGTTCCGGGTATGGTATTTACCGTGGAGCCCATGATCAACCTGGGAAAACCCCAGCTTTTTATCCGGGATGACGGGTGGACCGCGGTGACTTCCGACCGGAAGCTGTCGGCCCAGTTCGAGCAGACCTTTGTGATCACAGAGACAGGCTATGAAAGCCTTACCCCGTACCCCCTGTAGTTCGCCTCAACACCGGATGGTTTTATGCCGGAGCGGAAAAACGCCATACTTGACAACCCGCTGCCCGCCTTAAATGACAGGGAGGGCGGCAGTATTCCCGAAAGTCTGCCGCCGGTAATAGACGCTCATGTGCATGTTTTCCCGCAAGGCGTATTTTCCGCCTTGTGGAAGTGGTTTGACACGCATGCCTGGCCGGTTCGCTACCGCATGAACGCCCGGGATCTTATAGGTTTTCTGCTCGAGCGCGGAATTTCTCATGTAATAGCCTTGCAGTATGCACACAAGCCCGGGATAGCAGAGGGGTTAAACCGGTTTATGGCTGATTTGTGCATGGCGTACCCGGGCCGGCTGACTGGACTGGCGGCAGTGTTTCCGGGAGAAACCGATGCCGCGGGAATTTTGGAAAGGGCGTTTGAAGCCGGCCTGGCCGGGGTGAAACTGCATGCGCATGTCCAGTGCTTTGATCTTAACAGTGAATGCATGGACGAGATATACACAACGTGCAGCACGGCGCGGAAACCCCTGGTGATCCACGCCGGCCGCGAGCCCAAGAGCCCGGCTTATGCATGTGATCCCTACGATATATGCGGGGTTGATAAAGTTTCCAGGGTTCTTTATTTATACCCGGAGCTTAAACTGTGCGTCCCTCACCTGGGGGCGGATGAGTTTGAGCAATATGCCCGGCTGATCGAATCCGCCGGGAATCTCTGGCTGGATACCGCCATGGCTGTTACGGATTATCTTCCCCTGGAAAATTCTATTGCGCTTTCGAAGATGCGCGCCGACAGGGTCATGTACGGATCGGATTTTCCCAATATTCCCTATGCCTGGGACCGGGAGTTAAAGGAGCTTGCCGCCTACGGTCTTTCAGATTTCCGGCTTGAGAGAATTTTATGGAAAAACGCATGCGAGTTTTTCGGGATACAGATCAATGACAAAAGAAAACAATAAAATAGTTTACGGAACAAGGGTTGATGTAACCGGTCGGGGGTTTTTCTTTGCATGCCATCCGAAAGTGCCCTGTTTTACCCGGTGCTGCAGAAACCCGGACATGTATCTTTACCCCTATGACATAATCCGTCTTAAAAACCGGCTCGGCATTGATTCGGATACCTTTCTGAAGGATTACACGCGTACCGCGGTAAGGGACAATCCCTGTTTTCCGCACGTCATGCTTAAGATGGCCGAAACCGAGGGCAGGCCGTGCAGGTTTCTGACAGAAAGCGGATGCTCTGTGTATGAGGACCGTCCTTTTTCCTGCAGGGCTTATCCCCTTGAGCCGGCCTTATCCAGGCACGGCGGGCACGCAGGGGAAGACAGGTTTTTTATCACCCGCCACCATTACTGCGAAGGCCACGAACAGGATCAATACTGGAGCGTGGAGCAATGGATCAGTGACCAGGGGCTTGAACCCTTTCTTGAAATGAATCGTCGCTGGGCGCAGATTGACACTTTGCTCAGGCAAGACCGCTGGCAGGGAAAAGGCTTTGAGCATCCGGCTTTTAAAATGGTCTTCATGGCGTGCTTTAACCCTGACCGGTTCCGGGAGTTTGTGTTTAACAGCTCATTTTTAAACAGGTTTGCCCTGCCGCATTCCAGAATGGAAGCTGTTAAAACCAGAGATGAAGATCTTATGCTTCTGGGGTTTGACTGGGTGGAATTTGTTCTTGCCGGCGGCGGGCCTCTTGCTGAATTAAAAATATCCTGAAATATTTATTAATCCGTGGATTTTTTGTCAAAGTCCAGCAGGTCGCGCACCTTTCTTAAAAGTTCGTCGGCGGTGAAGGGCTTTTGAAGAAGTTCTGTTTTCTCGTGAAGGACAAAGTTGCTGTGAATCGCGTTGGTGCTGTATCCGCTGCAGAACAGCACCTTTGTTTCAGGCTTTTGCTTCTTTAGGGTATCGCTTACCTCTCTTCCGTTTTTTTTCGGCATCACAACGTCCAGTATTGCCAGGTCTATCTCCTCTATGTTGGATTCAAAGGCTTCAATTGCCTTTTGTCCGTCCTTGGTGCAGATGGTGCGGTAACCTGCACGGTTTAAAACGGTCTGCATCAGATCGCACACCATTTCATCGTCTTCTGCAATAAGAATGGTTTCGTTGCCGCCAAGAGCCCTCCCTCTCAGATTTACCCCGACTTCGGAGGCTCTTCGTTCAACCACCGGAAGATAGATTTTAAACAGCGTGCCCTGGCCCGGTTCCGAGTAAACATTTATCATGCCCTCGTGCTGGCGGATGATCCCGTAGGCCGTGGCAAGCCCTAAGCCGTGGCTTTTTTCCGGCGGCTTTGTTGTGAAAAACGGTTCAAAAGCCCGGGCCGCTGTATAGGCATCCATACCCGAGCCTGTGTCGCTTACGCTTATCAGCACAAACCGGCCCGGCTGCGCCCAGTCATGTGTTCTGCAGTACTGGCCGTTTATGAGAATGTTTTCCGTTTCAATGGTGATGGTGCCTCCTTCCGGCATTGCATCGCGGGCATTTACGCACAGGTTAACAAGCACCTGCTCTATCTGGGAGGGATCGACATGCACAATGCCAAGGTTGTAGCCGGGTATAAAATCTATCTCAATGTTTTCGCCAAGAAGGCGTCTTAGCATGTGCACTGTTTTGGATATCAGGTCGTTTATGCGGATATCCATCATCTGCATGACCTGGCGGCTGGAAAATGCCAAAAGATTGCGCACCAGTTTTGCAGCACGGTTGCCCGCAGTGACTATTTCGTTTAAAGGGGGCCTTGCAGGATGGGTGGTGTCAATGTCATCTGTCATCAGGTCGGCATACCCGTTTATAATCTGCAGCAGATTGTTGAATTCATGAGCGATTCCGCCGGATAGCTCGCCTACCGCCTCCATTTTCTGGGTATGGCGAAGCCGCTGCTCAAGCTGCTTTCTTTCCTCGCGGGCTTTTTTTTCTTCCGTGATATCTGTTGCAGTAAAGCTAATCCCTGCTGACCAGTCACCGGGATCCAGGGGGGCTGAGGTTAGGGAAATTGTCCGGATGAGCCCGTCCTTTGTTTTCCATCTGGTTTCCAGGGTGCCCATGGAATTTCCGTGCAGGTGACGATAATTTTCTTTTGTCACGTAATTATAATCGCCCTCTTCGGCATAAAGCATGCTGATGCTTTTGCCGACAAGCTCATCGCGGCTGTAGCCTGTCATCGAACAGAGCTTTTCATTTACATCCCTGATGATTCTGTCTGTGACCCGGCTGTTTTCAATTTTTAATTCCAGAAAGCCAATTCCTATGGGTGAGGCCATAAGAAGGCTTTTTAAGCGGTCTTTTCTTTCTTTGATCTCATATAAGAGCTTTTCGGGTTCGGTTAAGTCATGGATGCACAGTAGTGCCGTTTTTCCGTCGTTTTGAACGGAGGCTGCGGAAACAAGCAGTCTGGCTTCTTCAAAATTATTCCCATGCCGCCAGGTGAATCTGGCTTTTTCCCGGATCCTGAGATTTCCGTTTTCAAGCGCTTCCCTGATGGCTTTATTAATTGCGCAGTAGACGCATGTCTCTGTCCTGCCGCATTTGCCGGGAAAATCCAGGGCGTTTTTGCAGCCAAGAGCTTCTCCCGGAAGCATGCCAATCAGTTTCTGCGGCGGAGCCGGCAGCTTTTCTGGATCGGCTGCATCGAGTTTTACCACTCTGCGGGAGTCGTCCACCACTAGGATGGAAACATTGATCTGATCTTCCATGGCCGGCTGTTTTTTTTGATTGCCTGATGAATCCATGCTTCTTCTTTGTTTTTTATTCCCTGGACAATGAGGGACTCTTTAGAAAGCAATCCATACCGTTTATAACTTAATGCTGCCAGTAAAAAAGAGTTTTTACAGGTTCGCCAATTAATGATGCACTCGTAAAAAGTATGATTTTAGATGGCGCCGTAAAAAGTTCAAGATCAAGGCTTGCGCAATTTCGAAGAATGCAGCGTACTTAGCCGTACGTGAAATTCTGAGAAATTGCGCGTAACGCAGATATTGGACTTTTTACGGTGCCATCAATAACAAATAACCGTATATTTATTTTTATATTATAAGCAATTGTTAAGTCAAAGTATTTTTAACAGTGCCGGGCAAATTTATTTAGAAAGCTTGAAAATAACCTCAGTTGGAGTATTATGAGAATTCGCGGTGTCAAACATGAGAAGACAGGCAGCAGGGACCGCTGTAATCTATGATTTGTCTGGGCAGGACCAAATCCCATGCAAAGCTTTGTATTACCCGTGAAAATGCGGCATCCAGGGGGGCGCTGATATTTATTTTTTCGTTCGTGTACGGGTGGATGAACACAATCTGTGCGGCTGTAAGCAGCAGACGGCTGCAGTCAAAAGCCTCGGCAAAAAACCGGTTGTGAGCCGAATCCCCGTGCGCCCTGTCTCCTATAGCAGGATGTGAAATGTGTTGCAGATGGCGCCGGATCTGGTGAAATCTTCCGGTCTCGGGCGTTATAAGCAGCAGGGAGTATCTGGCGGTTTTATAAGGCCCGACAGGATAGGGAAGTTCAATTGCTCCAAGGCGTATATACCTGGTAAGAGCGGACTGGGAAACCCCGCTCCTGATTTTGCCCTCTTTGTATTTTACCAGAGGGTTGTCAATTACGCCTTCTGTGTCTGCATGACCGCGCACAACAGCAAGATAGCGTTTGGAGACCCGGTGGTGTGAAAAGGCTTCAGCAAGCATGGATGCGGCTTCGGCATGACGGCCGAATACCAGTACGCCCGAGGTTGGCTTATCCAGGCGGTGTACGGGATATACCCTGGCCCCGAGCATGTCGCGTACCATCTGCAGGGCGAATTCGGTTTCCTGGGGCGCGCCCCTGGCCCTGTGGACCATCAGGCCGGCAGGTTTGTTGACTGCCACGTAATCACGGTCTATGTATAGTATTTCAAGCATTCAAAAATTCTAACAGCAGCAACCGAAGTTTACCAGGGTAAAATACTTTAATAGAAGCAATGGAGGCGGCTTGAATATGAACATCCTGTTGACCGGAGGGGCAGGCTACATCGGCAGTCATACCTGTGTTTCTCTTATTGAAAGCGGACACCGGGCGGTTGTAGCGGACAATCTTTCAAACAGCAGCGCCGAGGCGGTAAAAAGGGTGGAGCGGATAACCGGGCAGAAAGTAAGGTTTTATAAAACCGATCTGCGCGACACTCCGGCCGTAGAAGAAATATTTAAATCAGAGTCAATTGGATGCGTGATTCATTTTGCAGGATTAAAAAGCGTTGCAGAATCGGTTGAAAAGCCGCTTGCCTATTATGAAAACAACCTGGACGCAACGTTTTCCCTGTGTGAGGCAATGCGGAAATTTTCTGTAAAAAACCTGGTTTTCAGCTCCTCTGCCACGGTCTACGGAAATCCTCAAAATGTGCCAATAAAAGAAGACGCCCCTGTTGCCCCCTTTAACCCCTACGGCAGAACCAAGCTGATGATAGAGCAGGTGCTGGAAGACCTTCATGCCTCTGATCCCTCCTGGAACATAGTGCTTCTAAGATACTTCAACCCGGTTGGAGCCCACCCAAGCGGGCTGATAGGCGAAGATCCTGCAGACATTCCAAATAACCTGATGCCTTACATCAGCAGGGTGGCAATCGGCCGGCTGGATGAAGTCCGGGTGTTTGGAAACGATTACCCCACGCCGGACGCCACCGGCGTGCGCGATTACATCCATGTCATGGACCTTGCACAAGGCCACGTGCGCGCCCTTGAAAAGCTGTCTGAAAAATGCGGTCTTTTTACCTGCAATCTTGGAACCGGCCGGGGCTATTCAGTCCTTGAAATGATCTCAGCCTTTGAAAAAGCCTGCGGCAAAAAAATTCCCTACCGCATAACAGAGCGCCGCCCCGGCGATATCGCCGAATGCTGGGCAGACCCCTCGCTTGCGCAAAAAGAACTCGGCTGGCGGGCAAAATACGGCATAGAGGACATGTGCGCCCATGCATGGCGCTGGCAGTCCATGAATCCGGAAGGATACGGAAAGGAGTGATAAAAAACCGTTATGTACGGAAGTTATGAAGAGAATTAACAAAATCAAGCTCTCATTAATTATCAATATAATTATTTATGCTTTTATCATTCAAGCATTCATAAGAGGAGCAACTATTATTCTTATTGAACCGAGCGGCAATGAAATGCAGATCGTGTATTTCGTGTTGCAGGGTATCGCTGCAGGCTACAGTATTTTTTGCCTTATCGGAATGATATTAAGAAAGCCATGGAGCAGGATAATGGCATTAACTTGGAACATTGGCCTGGCCATTATTCTTGGTGTATTACCAATATCCTCGATATTAGTTTTCTTTTCAAAAGACGAAATTAATCTTACTGCGCTAATCATTGATTCAAATATATTGATAGCCCTGTTGCTTAGTATAGTGCTTATAGTTTTGGCGCTTATTCTTAGAAGTGAAGGCGCTAAGATCTACTTTACCAATTAATTACAAGGCATAACCTCGCTGGTGCAGGGGACGGCAAAAAGCGCGCCGCCCCTGACCAGCCCGTTCTCAATAAATATTATATTGACAAGCGTAACCCTTTGGGTTACATTAAAGGTGCCATGATAAAATCCTTTAAACATAAAGGACTGGAGGACTTTTTTTGCACAGGAAGCAAGAGAGGTATAAAGCCTGAACACGCAAACAGGCTTGAACGGATCCTTGACCGCCTGAATGCCGCAAGTGAAATCAAGGATATGAATTACCCCGGCTCCTGCCTTCACCAGTTAAGCGGAGATAAAAAGGAGTTTTATGCAGTGAAAGTATCCGGCAATTGGCGAATATTTTTTCAATTTATTGATGGTGATGCATATGTCGTTGATTACGATGATTACCATTAGGGGGTGTATCAATGCGAAAGGTGATTAGACGTCCAACACATCCGGGCAATATTATAAAAGAAGACTATCTCTTGCCTCTATCCATTACAATTAAGGATATGGCCGCAACGCTCGGGGTTTCAAGAAAAACATTATCTAAAATCATAAATGAAAGAGGAACTATCACCCCTGATATGGCATTGCGCCTGTCACGGGCGTTTGATACCACTCCGGATTTTTGGCTTAATTTGCAGAAAAATTTTGACCTCTGGCAGGCTGAAATTGAATCGCAGGAATGGAAAAAGGTAAAGCCATTTCCGAAAAACAGGCTCCATGATCATAATTTATCGCTTGACAGCGAACAACAGAATTCAGGCTGAAACAAAAAGCCGGCGCAGTTTTTGCTAATTTGAAAAGTCTGTCCGGCTTTTTGTGCAGCTGATTATGGCATTAGATGTAAAGAGCAACTTGGCCCAATTGAATGGAAATGATAGGATACGATTATGAGCAAACTGGAAAAGCTGTACGAGCACATTTTGATGCGAAGATCAGATGCGAATGTCCCGTTCGAGACTTTATGCTCCCTATTCGAATTGGAGAATGACGATGGAAAAAAATACGAAATCATCATTTTTTGGAGTTCTGAGGACAATTCATTTGTGGCCGAGGTGCCGGAACTCCCCGGATGCATGGCGGACGGGAAGACCTACCAAGAGGCCCTAAGCAATGCGGAACAAATTATCGATGAGTGGATCGAAACTGCCA
>JAIPDS010000112.1 GCA_021737565.1 Desulfobacteraceae bacterium
TGTCTCCATCACCTGGATGATCCCCGCGGATGCGGCTTTGGGAAGGATTGTAAGCAGTGCACCATTCGCAGTACCGTGATAGAGACTTTTGAAACAGGCCAAAGCCATAATCATTTGGAGGCAAGCCTTCCATTAATGCAACAAGGCCGCCGGAAAGACTTGACCTTTCTTGTATCCACTACTTTGCTCCGGCACAAGAAAAACCCTCTTGTCCTGTTGGCGATCATGGATATCACGGAGCGAAAGGAGGCAGAAGAAAACCTTCGCCGCATGAGCTTCCGTGACTCAATGACCGCCCTTTACAACCGCAATTTTTTCGAAGAGGAAATGAACCGTCTGCAGGACGGTCGCTACAGCCCGATCGGGATTATCATCTGCGATCTTGACGGCCTGAAGTTTATAAACGACACCCTGGGCCATCAATCCGGAGATGAAATGCTGCTCAATATTGCCGAGCTCCTCAAAGACAATTTTCGTGCCAGTGATATCATTGCAAGAATCGGGGGCGACGAATTTGCGATCCTTCTGCCCGGAGTTGACCATGATATAGCGGAGAAACTGGTGCGGCGCTTGCGCCAGGGCGTGGAAAATCATAACAGGACAAATCCCGGCTTACCCATTTCCCTGTCTATCGGCTATGGCGTGAGCACCCAGCGGCCTGTGGATATGCAGGCGCTGTTCCGGGAGGCCGATGACAAAATGTATCGCGACAAGCTCCAGCAGGAGAAAAGCTCCCGCAGCGCCCCGGTTCAGGCCTTGACCAAAGCTATAGAAGCCAGGGACTTTGACACCGAAGGACACAGCGAACGGTTAAAGGAGCTGGTGGTTTCGCTGGCACGCGCAATGGATCTGGGCGAGGACACAGTCAACGATTTGCTTTTACTGGCCAAATTCCACGATTTGGGCAAGGTTGGCATACCGGATGACATCCTGTTCAAGCCCGGCCCCCTGACAGAACAGGAGATGATGGAAATGAAAAAGCACAGTGAAACAGGGTATCGTATTGCACAATCTGTTCCCGACCTTGCACCTATAGCCGACTTGATACTCTGGCATCATGAGAGATGGGACGGTCAAGGCTATCCCCAGGGCCTGCAAGGCGAGGAAATCCCACTGTCCTGCCGGATACTTTTCATCGCAGATGCTTATGACGCAATGACAAGCGACCGGCCTTATCGGAAAGCCATGACCGCCAGTGAGGCGGTCGAAGAGCTTCGACGCTGCGCCGGCACCCAATTTGACCCCAACCTTGTGGAAAAATTCATCAGGATTACGCAAAACTCAGAGCATAATTGACCCCGCATTTTGCTTTCTCTCTCAGCTCTCAGACAATACTTCCGCCACCTTGTCTGCTATATCCTTGATGGCAAAAGGTTTTCCAATAAAATTAAGATCCTGTTCAGCAACATTATGCCGGGCGACAACATTGGCGGTATAGCCCGACATGAAAAGGGTCTTTAGCCCCGGGTAAAGAGTCCTTAACTTATCTGCAAAATCGCGGCCATTCATCTCGGGCATGACAACATCTGTTATCAGCAGGTCAATTTTGCCCTCGTGCGCCTCTGCCCGCTCCATGGCCCTGCCCGGCGTATCTGCTGTCAAAACATTATATCCCAGTTTTTCAAGCATCATCCTGGTAATATCCAGGACTTCAGCCTCGTCTTCCAGGACCAGTATAGTCTCGCCATCTCCTTTTGCCGGATATGCTTCTCGGGCTTCCTTGTCCGGCACGGTATCATCACCCTTATAACGGGGCAGGTATATCTTGATCGTGGTTCCTATGCCCGGTTCGCTGTATACATTTACAAATCCGCTGTTCTGCTTGACAATGCCGTAAACCGTGGGCAGGCCGAGCCCGGAGCCCTTGCCCACTTCCTTTGTGGTGAAAAACGGCTCAAAGACGTGCTCCTGTACTTCTTTGCTCATACCGCAGCCGCTGTCGCTTACCGCCAGCATGACAAACTGTCCCGGCAGGAATCCAGTGTGAATCTCGCAGTACTCCTTGTCAAATTCCGCATTTTCTGTCTCTATTATAATCTCGCCCGCCCCTGAAATGGCATCACGGGCGTTTACCACAAGATTTACCAGTATCTGGTCGATCTGGGAAAAATCCATCTTTACCTGCCACAGGTCTTTATCCGGCTTCCAGACCAGATCTATATCCTCGCCGATAAGCCTTTCAAGCATTTTAATCATGCCCGACAAGCTGTCATTTAAGTTCATCGCTTCCGGCGAGATTGTCTGTTTTCTGGCAAAAGCCAGCAGCTTGCGGATAATGACAGCCGAACGTTTTCCGGCGTCCTGGATTTTGCGGGCATTATCAAATATGGGCTCTGAAGGCGAAAGCACATCGGTCATCATCTCTGCATAGCCGTTTATTATGCTTAGCATGTTGTTGAACTCATGCGCCACTCCTCCTGCAAGGCGGCCGACTGATTCCATTTTCTGGGACTGAAGCAGTTGTTCTCTCATGTTTTCCCGTTCTTCTTCGGCCTGCTTCTGTTCGGTGACATCGATAAGAAAGGCTATGCTTTTGGGGGTGCCTGGAATCATGGCAACGGTAAGAAACCCGCTGCGCACCCTGCCGTCCCGGCTTATAAAACGAAACTCGTAGCTGCTCGGTGCTGCGGCGGCATCACGTCTGCGCAGGTAATGATACTCCTTCATCCATCCCACGTCATCAGGATGGATAAAGTCGGTCCAGGATTTTTTCCCTTCAACCTCGTCGCGCGAAAAACCCATCAATTTTTCGAATTTGGAATTAACCTGGGAAATAACAGTGTCTTCTTCAATAATAAACAGGGCGGAGGCAGAGTTTTCAAATATCGTGCGATAGTAGTTCTCAGACTGGCGCAAGGCCTGCTCAGCCTGTTTACGCTCGACTATTTCGCCTATTAAATGCGCCGCGGAATGAATCCGGCGCTTTGCCATTTCAATGATAAATGGAGGACGGGATTCATAAGCTTTTGCTCGCTCGATTAAATCCTGTTCGGCCACGCCGTATTTTGCGGCCAGCTCGTTTATTATGGAAATATCTGTGGGAGGATCGCCGTAGCCCACATTTATGGTTCCGATTATCTCGCCGCTTGCGCGTATGGGCACTGCGTAAAGACAAATTCCTCCCTCGCACTCAACATCTGCAGGTTCGCCTTTATCCATGGCCTGTTTTGCGGTATTCCAGCACGATTCATGGCAAATCCACTTTCCGCAGGCCAGGACTTCTTTGGTGTTTTCTGTTCTGCACAGATCATATGAAGCCCTGTCCATGAACCTGCACCAGGCAGAGGATAATATGCCCAGTGCATAATTGCCGTTTTTTTCGTAAACCGCAACAGAGGTGCCGAGCATATCCAGGAAATCGCTTACAATGCTGTCAAGTGTTTCCTCGCCGACCGAATCAAGTATCAGGCGCCTGGTATTTAATTCTGTAAGCTCTCCGTAAGGCGGCTCATAATCTTCGGACGACAGGTCCTCTGGAGATATCCGGGGCTGTTTGTGATAAGAAGAGGTGTAATCGGTCATATAATCTGCTCCCTTTGCTTTAACTTATGCATATTATTATTATTATGTTTCCGGCAGAATCTGTCAATCGAAACTTGATTGTTTAAAGGAGGTTATGCTATTTATAAAAATAAACAAAGCTGAAAGATAAAAGCTTATAACGTCTTGAACATATTTTAAAAAATAAATATCTTGTTTTCACGGGGTCTTTAAGGCCCTTTTTTTCTCTTCAGGGACATTTTAATGCGAATCGTGCTTGTTCACCCGGCAGGCTCCAACTGGGTTGCCGGAAAAAAAGATGTTGCAGCAGTGGCAAACCGGATGGCCCCGCTGGGCCTTCTTTCCATTGCTGCTTACCTGGAAAAACAAGGTCACAGCGCGGAAGTCCATGACTGCCTGGGACCTGAGGCTCCGGCAGATCAGAAAACCAGCGTGGAACAAATCCTGCGCCTCGATCCGGACATAGTGGGTTTTTCCGCCACCACTTCCGGATTTCCGGACGGATACGACATGGCGGCCGGGATAAAGCAGATACGGCCGGAAGTTAAAACCGTATTCGGCGGGGTTCATGTTTCGGCAATCGGGGCGCGGCTGATAGAAGACTATCAACATATCGATTTTCTTTGCATGGGCGAAGGCGAGCAGACCCTGGCCGAACTGGCAGACGGCAGGGCAGAGCCGGAAATCGACGGCCTGGTGTGGCGCGATTCAGAAGGCAACGCGGTTTCAAACCCGGAAAGGAAACACCTCCCCGATTTAGACGCCCTGCCCTTTCCGGCATATGAAAAACTCGCCGGTTTTCCGGAAAAATACAACCTGCCGCTGTTCAGCTACATAAAAACCCCGGGGGCAACCATGGTCACCAGCCGGGGATGTCCCTACAAATGCTCCTACTGCGACCGCTCTGTTTTTAAAAGCGGGTACCGCTACAATTCGGCCCACTACATCTATGAGCACATGAAATATCTGCGAAAACGTTTCGGGGTGCGGCACATAAACATTTATGACGATCTTTTTACGCTGCACAGAGACAGGATTGCCCGGCTCTGCGAACTTCTGGCATCAAAGCCCCTGGGAATCAATTTTAACTGCGCCGTGCGCGTCGGCCATACTGACGACGAGCTTCTGCGGATGCTAAAGGCCGCGGGATGCCTGATGGTTTCGCTGGGAATCGAAACCGGGGATCCGGAATTACTTGCTATTCACAAGCCCGGGGTGTATATTGAAGAGGTAAAGGATACGGTAAAACGAATCCAGGCTGCGGGCCTGCGGGCCAAGGGGCTTTTCATGATGGGGCTGCCCGGGGAAAGCGAAGAATCCATTAAAAAAACCAGTGATTTTGTGCTCTCACTGGATTTAGACGATATGAACATGGCCAAGTTCACCCCTTTTCCGGGCGCCCCGGTATGGAAAACCATTTTTGACCAGGGCGAAATGGAGGAAGACTGGCGTAAGATGAACTGCTTGAATTTTGTTTTTGTCCCGGAACAAATCGACTCCAAAGCCACCCTGGACCGGCTTTATAACTGGCATGTAAAACGCTTTTATTCGGATCCGAAATGGAGACGGAAATTTGCAAAAAGAATCTGGCAGCACCGCAGAAGCCTTTTTTACCTGGCAAGGCATCTGCCGGATTTTCTTTCAGCCATGCGAACCTTTGACAATGAAAGGAGGAGCTCATGAACCCCTTTGTAAATCGCATGATACGTGCGGCAAAACTTGAATCGGCCCTGTACGAGGAAGTCGAAGCTGACAAAGGCGCGATGGGTCAGGCCATGGGAGTTGTGGTACTTTCCAGCGTGGCGGCCGGAATTGGTGCCATAAGCATCCATGGGGGTGCAGGAATACTGATAGGCACGATTACAGCGCTTGTCGGGTGGTTTGTGTGGGCCTTCCTGACCTACATAATCGGCACCAAACTTCTGCCCGAACCCCAGACACAGGCCGATTACGGGCAACTGCTGCGCACCATAGGCTTTTCAAGTTCTCCGGGATTGCTCCGCGTATTCGGAATTGTCCCCGGACTCGGCGGGATAATATCCCTGGTTGCCGGAGTCTGGATGCTTGTAGCAATGGTGATCGCCGTTAGACAGGCCCTTGATTATGAAAGCACGTGGCGGGCCGTGGGCGTTTGCGTGATAGGCTGGGTTGTCTACATCCTGATTGCAGTCCTGTTTTTTGCGGTCATGGGCGGCGCACCCGGATCCGCGCCCGCGTAAAACCCGCGCGGACGTTATCCGGCCTTTTTGCCCAAAAGCTGCTCAATCACTGCCTTGTCCCGGGGCGGGGAAAAATAATAGCCCTGCCCGAAGCGGCAGTTCATTGTTTTAAGCTTTTCAAGCTGGGCCAGTTCCTCAATGCCTTCGGCCATGGCGTTTAAATTCAGCCTCTGGCACAGCTCAAGCACTGAGGCCACGATGTTTAAATTCGTGTTATCACCGTTAATATTGTCAATCAGCATCTTGTCGATCTTTACCACGTCAATGGAGAACTGGTTTAAATACTTGATTGACGAATAGCCGGTGCCGAAATCATCGATGGAAATGGAAACGCCCAGTTGTTTCAATTCATTGATGGTGTTTACGGCACGCTCCATATCGTCAATAAAAATGCTCTCGGTTATTTCCAGGTTAATTTTATCCAGGGGCAGGTCGGCTGCCTCGGCCATCTTTATGATATCATTTGTAAGATCGCTTTGAAGAACCTGCTTGACCGATAAATTAAGGCTCAGGTACAGGTCGGCCGCCTCTGGATATTTTGCCCGCCAGCCGGCAAAGTCCCGGAAGGCCATTTCAAATATCTTCCGGCCCAGGGCAATTATAAGCCCGGTTTCTTCAGCAATGGGAATAAAGCTGTTGGGCGGCACCACGCCCAGCACAGGGTGATTCCATCTGACAAGGGTTTCAAAGCCGTAAAGACTGTTGTCAGACAGGTCCATTAAGGGCTGGTACTGGACAAAAAACTCACCTTTCTTGAT
>JAIPDS010000026.1 GCA_021737565.1 Desulfobacteraceae bacterium
TCTGATTTTAGATGGCGCCGTAAAAAGTTCAAGATCAAGGCTTGCGCAATTTCGAAGAATGCAGCGTACTTAGCCGTACGTGAAATTCTGAGAAATTGCGCGTAACGCAGATATTGGACTTTTTACGGTGCCATCATTATTAAGTGGTCTCGAAGATCCGGGTACCTATTGTCTCTCCGCAAACAACACCGCGGGCGTTTCCCTTCTGCTTAAGATTAAATACCACAAGCATCAGCCTGTTGTCCATGGCCAGAGAAATGGCCGTAGAGTCCATGACATGGAGACGTCTTTCCAGGACCGACATGTAATCTATACTGTCGATAAACACCGCTGCCTTGTTGCCCACCGGGTCCATGTCATAGACGCCTTCAACCTTCGTACCCTTAAGCAGCACCTCCGCATGAATCTCGGCGGCCCTCAGGACGGCCGCCGTATCGGTTGTAAAATACGGGTTGCCTGTTCCGGCCGCAAATATAACCACCCTGCCCTTTTCCAGATGGCGTATGGCCCTTCTGCGTATGTATGGCTCGGCCATTTCGTGCATGGAAATGGCCGAGAGCACTCTCGTTGGAATACCAACTTTTTCAAGGGCGTCCTGAAGCGCAAGGCTGTTCATTACAGTGGCCAGCATGCCCAGGTAATCGGCCGAAGCCCGGTCCATACCCTGGGAGCTGCCGGCAACCCCCCTGAATATATTGCCGCCTCCAACCACCAGGGCGGTCTGTACCCCAAGCTCTGCAACCGACCTGACCTCTTCTGCCACGTAGGCAAGAGTCTCGGGACTTATGCCGTACTTCTCATCGCCCATGAGGGCTTCGCCGCTCAATTTCAGAAGTACGCGGTTGAATATGGGCTGATGCAAGGCCTTAGCTTTCTCCGATCTGAAAACGGGCAAACCGGTTAATGGTTATTTTCTCTCCGGTTTTTGCAATCATCTCGTTTAAGACGTCTGAAATCGTAAGATCCGTATTCCTGATGTAGAGCTGATTCATCAGGCATGATTCCTTGTAGAACTTGTTCATCTTACCTTCGACGATTTTTTCGGCAACATCCTCGGGTTTTCCCATCTCAAGGGCCTGCTGCCGGTAAATCTCCTTTTCCCGCTCCACCACCGCGGGGGGAATATCTTCAGGCACCACGCCAAGAGGGCTTGAGGCCGCTATGTGCATGGCTATGTTTTTTGCAAATTCCTTGAATTCATCGGTTTTTGCAACAAAATCGGTTTCGCAGTTCACCTCCACAAGAACACCGATCTTGCCGCCCATATGAATATAGGACTGAACCACTCCGTCTGCCGCGGTCTTTCCCGCCCGTTTCTTCGCGGTGGCAAGGCCTTTTTTCCGCAGGTAATCAGCGGCCTTGTCCATATCCCCCTCGCACTCTGTCAGGGCTTCCTTGCAGTCCATGATTCCGGCCCCGGAGCGGTCTCTTAACTGTTTGACCATATCTGCTGATATCGTCGGCATAACTATTCTCCTGTGTTTGCAGCTTCTTCTGATTGTTCGGATTTCTCTGCCTGATCTGAAGTCGCCCCCGCTTTGGCGCCTGATGCCGCCTTTCGGATCACCTCGACTACAGGCCCCTGCTCGTCATCGGACATCATGCTCCGTTCAACCGTACCTTCAGCCGGCTGCCCGGCCTCTTCGGCCTGCTTGTCCCTCTCGGCCTGCAGCTTTTCCTCGCGGCGCTGGGCGCCTTCGATTATCGCATCGGCAATCCTTGAAGTAATTAGACGTATTGAGCGAATAGCGTCATCATTGCCCGGAATTACGTAATCTATCATGTCGGGATCACAGTTTGTATCCACGATCGCAACAACCGGGATACCAAGTCTTACCCCCTCGCGCACTGCAATAGCCTCCTTTTTGGGATCTACCACAAAAAGCGCACCGGGAAGCGACTTCATTGCGCGGATACCGCCCAGGTTGTTGTCGAGCTTGGCCCTTTCCTTTAACATGTAAACCCGTTCCTTTTTGGGATACAGGTTTATGGAGCCGTCGTTTTCAATGGTATTAAGATAATTTAACCGGTCAATGCTATTTTTGACTGTTTCAAAATTAGTCAGCATGCCGCCGATCCACCTGTTTTGCACGTAGAACATTTCGCAGCGGTTTGCCTCCTCATAAATCGACTCCCTGGCCTGCTTCTTGGTGCCGACAAACAATACGCTTTTGCCCCCGGCCACGGTATCTGTCACAAAGTCATAGGCCACCTTGAACATGCGCACCGTCTGCTGCAGGTCAATGATGTAGATCCCGTTTCTGGCCCCGAAGATGTATTTTTTCATCTTGGGATTCCAGCGCCGGGTCTGGTGTCCGAAATGAACACCGGCCTCAAGCAGTTCCTTCATTGTTACGTAAGCCATTTCCACACTCCTTTTCTTCGGTTTTAAATCCACCGCCTTTGTCATCCCGGGGGCCGACTTTTGGTAAAAAGCACCGGGCCGCCGGTCAAAAGACGTGTGTGGTTGATTAATAAATTGACTACCTATACCAGAAGATACATGGGCCTGCAATATTTTTATTATCACCTTTTCTGCAGAACCGCCACCCGATAATGACCGGCATAGTCTTTTATAAACTCTATGCTGCCGAAGACTTCCTGTCTGCGGCACAGATCTTCTACGGCGGATTTCTGGTCGTATCCGATTTCCAAAAGTAAAAAACCCTCCTGCACCAAGTATTCCGAAGCTTTGCAAACAATCAGACGGATCGCCTCAAGACCGTCCTTTCTGCCGTCTATGGCCATGCGGGGTTCATACCGGCTGATTTCCGGCTGCAGGCCCGCAATATCATCGGAAGCAACATACGGGGGGTTTGAAACAATGATATCAAAACCGGGGGCCGCAGGGTTAACCGCATCCAGCCAGTCGCCGGCAAAAAAGCAAATTCGTTCCGCTGCTCCGTTTAGCCCGGCGTTTTTTTTCGCAACCTGCAGGGCAGTCCACGATTTGTCAACAGCAAAATAGACATTTCCGGGGCGCTCAACCGCCAGGCTGACAACAATAGCTCCTGAACCGGTGCCCAGGTCAATAATCCTTTTTTTCTTCGTAGTTTCCTGTGGCAGCCGCGCAAGAGCGGCTTCAACAAGATGCTCTGTTTCGGGCCTGGGTATAAGAACACCCGGGGTCACGGAAAAAGGAAGTCCCCAGAATTCGGTGCTTGCAAGAATGTAGGCAACGGGCTCGCGCTTTACCCTGCGTCGGATCATTTCCCGGTAAGATGCAAGCTCTGCTTCAGACAGCGGCTGATCATGCCGGATGTATAAATCAATGCGCCCGACACCCATTACTTCTGCGAGCAGAAGCTCCGCTGTCAGGCGGGGGGAATCAATATTGCGGGAGTGAAAAAACCCGGCCGTCCATTGAAGAGCGTCAAGAACGGTCCATGTCTGCGGTTTCTGCAAATTGTGATTCCGCATTCTCCAATGCCCGGGCTTGGTAGAAAGCCGCAAGTTCGTCTATTATCTCATCAAGCTCGCCCTGCAGCACCTGTTCAAGTTTATACAGGGTCAGTCCAATCCTGTGATCTGTAACCCGGCCCTGCGGGAAATTATATGTCCTGATACGCTCGCTTCTGTCGCCGCTTCCCACCTGGTTTCTTCGTTCCTGTGAGATTTTTTCGTTCTGCTGCCGCAGCTCAATGTCATAAAGCCTTGCCCGCAGAACCTTCATCGCCTTGGCCTTGTTTTTGTGCTGGGATTTTTCATCCTGGCATGTCACTACAAGGCCGCTTGGAATGTGGGTCAGGCGGACGGCCGAATCTGTTGTGTTCACAGACTGCCCTCCGGGGCCGCTGGAGCGGAATACATCTACCTCGACATCGTTGAGATCAAGATTTACCTCCACGTCCTCTGCTTCCGGCAGCACCGCCACTGTAACCGCGGACGTATGGATCCTGCCCTGGGCCTCGGTGCTGGGCACCCGCTGTACCCGGTGGGTTCCACTCTCGTATTTGAAGTGGCTGTAAGCCCCCTTGCCCTTGACCATTGCAATCACTTCCTTTAACCCGCCCGAATCGGTCCAGTGGGCATCTATTAGCTCGATTTTCCAGCCCCTGGATTCGGCGTAACGGGAATACATCCTGAAAAGATCACCGGCAAAAAGGCTTGCCTCTTCTCCGCCCGTACCCGCCCTTATTTCCAGGATAACGTTTTTTTCGTCATTGGGATCTTTGGGAACAAGCAGTTTCTTTAACTCCTGTTCCAATTCCGCCTGACGCTGCTTAAGCGATTCTATTTCGCTTTTTGCCAGTTCCTTGATATCCGGGTCGCTGTCTGAGAGCAGTTCCCGGCTCTGTTCAAGTTCCTGCTGCACACGGAGGTATTCCCGATATACTTCAACGATCTTTCCAAGCTCGGCATGCTCACGGACATACTTGGGGTATAGCTCGCGGTTTCCCACAACCTCGGGATCCGAGAGCAAATGCTCGAGTTCGGAATATCTTTTTTCTATGCCTTCCAGCCTGTCAAACATGAAAATTTCCGGAATAAATTATTTCCTGCCGCCGGGCTGGTACTTGCCGTACTTGCGGCGGAATCTCTCGATCCTTCCGGCAGAGTCAACAAGTTTCTGCTTGCCTGTATAAAAAGGATGGCACTGTGAGCAGATTTCCACTGAAATATTTTCTTTTGTGGAGCCCACCGTAATCTGATTGCCGCAGGCGCATCTAATGGCTGTCTCCTTGTACTGCGGATGAATCTCTTTTTTCATTTCAAACACCTCGTTATTTAAAGTTCAAGGTTCAAGGTTCAAGGTTGAGGGTTTTCGGGTAGAATTTACCGTTTAACCACACAAGTACTACTTTAAGATTATATCACGAATTCATTGCATCCAGAAAAGCTTTATTGCTCTTGGTGCCCTTCATCTTATCGAGCAAAAATTCGAGACTGTCAATAGGATTAAGCGGAGAGAGCAACTTGCGCAAAATCCAGACACGGTTAAGAGCGTCTGCATCCAGCAGGAGTTCCTCTTTGCGGGTGCCGGAGCGGTTAATATCTATTGAGGGATACATCCTGCGGTCTGAAAGCTTGCGGTCAAGATGGAGCTCCATGTTGCCCGTGCCCTTGAATTCCTCGAATATGACCTCGTCCATTCTGCTGCCTGTATCAATTAAGGCCGTTGCAATAATTGTAAGACTTCCGCCTTCCTCGATGTTTCTGGCCGCACCGAAAAAGCGCTTCGGCCTGTGCAGGGCGTTTGCGTCAACTCCGCCGGAAAGCAGTTTGCCGCTCGAAGGTACGGTCATGTTATAGGCCCTGGCAAGCCGGGTGATACTGTCGAGAAGGATAACCACGTGCTTTTTGTGTTCAACCAGGCGCTTGGCCTTTTCAGCAACCATTTCAGCCACCTGGACGTGGCGGTCCGCAGGCTCGTCAAAGGTGGAGCTGACCACTTCCGCATCAACCGAGCGCTGCATGTCCGTGACCTCCTCGGGGCGCTCGTCTATTAAAACCACGAAAGGAATCACGTTTTTATGGTTGGCGATTATACTGTTTGCAATATTTTTGAGCAGCATGGTTTTGCCGGTTCTCGGAGGGGAAACTATCAGACCGCGCTGGCCGAAGCCCAGGGGGGTCATCAAATCCATGATCCTCATGGAGTAATTGTCAGCCTCTCGCTCCAGCTTGACCTTTTTTTCCGGGAAAAGCGGGGTCAGGTTGTCGAACAGAATTTTTTCCCTGGCAGTTTCCGGCTCCTCGAAATTGATCGCCTCGACTTTGAGCAGGGCGAAATAGCGTTCGGATTCCTTTGGCTGGCGAATCTGACCTGATACGGTATCCCCGGTTTTAAGGTTAAACCTGCGGATCTGGGAAGGTGAAACATAAATATCATCAGGACCGGGAAGATAGTTGCAGTCAGGAGACCGCAAAAAACCGAAACCGTCCGGCAGGATCTCCAGGGTGCCTTCGCCGTAGATCAAACCGTTTTTTTCAATGTGCGCCTGCAAAAGGGAAAAAATAAGCTCCTGCTTGCGCATCCGGCCTACGTTCTCAATATTGAACTTCTTGGCCATGCTTGTAAGTTCGCTGATTTTTTTGTTTTTCAATTCAACAATGTTCATTTAATATCATTCCCTGTTCTTTCTCTCCCGTTTTCATCCTGATTGTTTCATACTGAATTATCATTGTGAAACAATCCCTTTAATATTAAAGCGGCACGGCCGCCCTTGTCATTTAATGCGGAAGGCCGCTGAAACCATCATATCCGGCATCCGCCTCTGCGGCGCAAGCAGGCCGCGTAAACAAGTATGTATGTCTATTAAAAATTTAGGTAATAAGGGGCCTGGCTTTAAGATGTTTAAGATCAGAAGGAATCACGACAACAGAAAAACGTCCAGAAGGCAGGTACGTTTTCTTTAAATAACTAAAACATAAACAGTTATATGTCAAGCCTTTTAACCCTTTTTTTTGCCTTACGGCTTTACGCACCTGTAAATCCGCTCGACTTCTGCGAGCAGTTCCGGGATGTTTCCGTTATTCTCTATTACAAAATCAGCAAGCCTGCACTTTTCATCCTCGGGCATCTGCGCTTTCATGAGGGCTTCGGCATCATCCCGGGTTGCGCCGTCCCTTTCCATGATTCTTCTGATCCTTGTTTCCCGCTTTGCGGTTACCATGAGAACGTAATTGAAAAATGACCGCAGTCCGGTTTCAAACAAAAGCGGCACCTCCACCGCGGCAACGCGGGCTCCCTGTTTTCCGGCTTCTTTTATGTATTCGGTCATTTGCCTGAGCACTTCGGGATGCACAAAACTTTCAAGGGCTTTTCTTGCGTTATCATCCCTGATAACGATCCTGCGAAGTCCTGCCCGGTCAATCGAGCCGTCCGGAGCCAGAACCCGGTTTCCGAAATATTTAACAATCTGTTCATACGCATTCGTTCCGGGCTCAACAGCCCGTCTTGCCAGCAGATCCGCGCTCTGGACAGCAGCACCCAACTCCCGGAGCCGTCCTAAAACGAGCGACTTGCCCGAGCCTACGCCCCCTGTCACGCCAAGTACAAGGGGTCTTTCCGGCTCCAGATGGTGGGTGTCTCTTATATTCATTGCAAGTACTAAGGATTTGCGGTAACTGTCAGCTAAAAGAAACAAATCCTTTATCTGAAAAAATGATTTTTATCAACCCGAAATTTATACCCGAAAAAAAAGGCGTCTTCCTGGTGGGCGGATGCGTGCGCGACCACCTTCTGGGAAGACCGGTCACCGACATTGATCTGGCGGTGGAAAAAAATGCCCGCAGCATGGCAGCACATATAGCCTCTGCGGCAGGCAGGCGCGTTGTGGTTATCGGTAAGGCAGACAAGCGCATCTACAGGATTGTCACCGCCGGGGAAACCTATGATGTTTCAGGGATCAGCGGTCCGGATATTTACGCGGATCTCCTGGACCGGGACTTTACCGTAAACGCAATGGCCGTGGATATGAAAACAAAAGAACTGCTGGATCCGGCCGGGGGGAAAAAAGACCTGTCAGAAGAGCTGGTACGCATGGTATGCCCCGGGGCTTTTGATAAGGATCCGTTAAGGCTCCTCCGGGCATTTCGCATAGCGGCGGTTCTGGGATTTTCGATCGAGCCCGCTACACTGGATGCCATATCCGCCAGGTCCGAAAAAATATCACAATCCGCAGGCGAACGAATCCGGGATGAATGGCTCAAGATGCTTCAAAGCGCCTCTTCATCAGAGTTTGTCAGGCTTACCGGAAAAACAGGACTACTTTTTGCGGTTTTCCCGGAACTAAGAAAGCTTAAGGGCTGCACCCAGAACAGGCATCACAGGCTTGACGCGTTTGAGCATACAATGTCTGTTTACCGGGTGGCAGAAGCAATACTGCACGAAAACAGGCCGGCCCTGATACAGGATGCCAAAAATTCGGATTTTATTACGTCCCCCGGCACCCCGGGGCTTGTAAAGCACGCTGCCTTGTTTCATGACATTGCAAAACCAGAGACCCGAAGCACGGATGAGAAAGGAAACATCCACTTTTACGGACATGAAAAAAGGGGGGCGGAAATTATCCGGGACATAAACATGCGGATAAGGTTTTCAAACAAGGAGAACTTATATACGTCCTTTTTGGTAAAAAATCATTTAAAACCCCTTTTCCTTTACATGATGCATGAACATGGCAGGCTGCAGCCCAAATCCGTTGCCCGCTTTTTTATGAAAACACAACCCCGTACACCGGAACTGCTCATGCTTGCAGCAGCGGACGCACAGGGTAAAGACGGGCCGGGTGCTGATAAATTCACGGAATTTGTCAGGGATCTTGTTCTCAGATATTCAAACGCCTGCCTTTGCGCCCCGGGTCAGCCAAGGCTGGTAACCGGCCGGGATCTTATCAGTGAACTGGGCCTGGAGCCCTCGCCGCTGTTTTCGGAAATCATTGGCAAAGTCGAGGAGATGAGACTTGCCGGACTCTTGAAAAACCGGGAACAGGCTCTTAGGTTTATAAGAAAAAAATGGGGAAAGAATTGCTAAAATGTTTATACGCGAACCGGTCTTTTGTAAAAAGCAGGCTTGACATCCGGGCATCAGTTTTGTATGTAGTTAAATTTTGTAAATGATCCATGAAAAATTATATTCACTGGGAAAAATTATATTCACTGGCGTGAACCTCTGGCAAAAGGAGAAGGCGGTTATGAACATCTTGTTTTTCGGGCCCAACGGAAGCGGCAAGGGCACTCAGGGAGCGATTTTAAAGGAAAAATTCAGCATTCCTCATATCGAATCCGGCGTAATTTTCAGGGAAAACATCAAGGGCGGCACTGAACTGGGCAAAAAGGCCAGGGCTTACATAGATCAGGGCGAACTTGTGCCCGATGACATCACAATACCGATGATCCTTGACCGGCTCAAGGAAGATGACTGCAAAAACGGATGGCTTCTCGACGGTTTTCCGAGAAACAAAAACCAGGCGGTTAAACTCCATGAGGCCCTGCAAAAGGAAGGCATGAACCTTGACATCGTGGTTGAGATCGAACTTGACCGCGAAATAGCCAAAAACCGGATCATGGGCCGCCGTCTCTGCGTCAATGACAATAATCATCCCAACAACATCTTTATTGACGCAATCAAGCCTGACGGGGACAAATGCCGGGTTTGCGGAGGAGAGCTTCAGACCCGCTCCGATGATCAGGATGAAGCGGCCATAGACAAACGCCATGATATTTATTATGATGCGGAAAAAGGGACCCTTGCGGCAGCCTACTATTTCAGGGATATTGCAGCAAAGGACCCGAACATGACCTACATTACGCTCGAGGGTAAAAACAGCGTAAAGGAAGTTGCCGACGAACTGGTCTCAAAGCTTCCGAAATAACAAAGGTAACCAAATTTTTATGTAAAGGGGGTTGAAATATTTGAAGGAAATCGCGGTTAAAGTTGACGACAATGATCTTGAAAAGGCGATGCGCGTTCTCAAGAAAAAGATTCAGAATGACGGCCTGTTCAAGCGGTTGCGGCTCAAGAAGAACTACGAGAAGCCCAGCGAGTACAGACGCCGCAAGAGACGTGAAGCTCTGCGGCGCCAGCGGATCGCCGAAGCCAAGAAGCGCATGCGGAACCGCAGATCCTGATGCCCTGTAAATTCAGGAGCAGAAAAAACAGCAATATCGAATAAAAGACCCGGCCGGCGATGATCGCAGCCGGGTTTTTTATGCAACACTCCCTATAACCGGATACATCCCATGAGCCAAAACGCCTATGAAAAGTGCCTTGCCGAGATGTTCGGGCTGCGCAGATTCGGTATAAAACTGGGCCTGGACATTATCGGAGCAATGCTTGAAAATCTTGAACATCCTGAAAAAAACTTTTCCTGCATTCACGTTGCAGGCACTAACGGGAAGGGCTCCATTGCCTCGGCCCTTACAGCCATTCTGCAGGCCTCGGGCTACCGCACCGGACTTTTTACTTCCCCGCACCTGGTGCGCTTCAATGAACGCATTTGTATTAACGGAAGACAAATATCCGACCAGGGGGTGGTGGAAGCATACGAGGCTGTGCGGGCCGCGGCCCCGAAAGACCGGGAGCCCACGTTTTTCGAATATTCAACCGCAATGGCACTGTACTTGTTTGCCAGGGCGAAAATCGACCTGGCTGTTATGGAAACCGGAATGGGCGGCCGCCTTGATGCAACCAACATTTTAAAACCCGATTTGTGCATCATTTCCAATATTTCGCTTGAGCACAGGGATTATCTCGGCAACACGATAGCACAGATTGCCGCTGAAAAGGCCGGCATAATAAAACCAAACACCCCGGTTGTAACAGGAGCCAGCCAGAAATCTGCCACAGAGGTAATCGAGAAAACAGGCAGGGAAAAAAGTGCCCCGGTTTTCAGGCGCGGCAGGGATTTCCGGATAAGACGCCAAAAAGGGACAAACAGGGACTTTAAATTTACTTACCACGGCATTGATCACAAGTGGAGTGATATGCGCTCGTCGCTGCGCGGCATCCACCAGCTTGACAATGCAGCCCTGGTGCTTGCCTCCTGCGAGATATTAATGAGACAAGGGGCATCGATTAATCTTGAATCCGTAAAAAAGGGCATGGAAAACGTAAACTGGCCAGGCCGGCTGGAAATCATGGACACCCGGCCCGCTGTCATCATTGACGGCGCCCACAACCTGATCGCTGCACGAAGGCTTGCGGCCTTTCTGAAAGATTATGCAGAAAAGCAAAAAATCACACTCGTTATTGGTATTCTTGATGATAAGCCGTACAGGGCCATGCTAAAATCCCTGGTACCCCTGTGCAACAGGGTTATTATAACCCGGCCGAAAATAGAGCGCAGCCTTCCCGCGGCAGTGCTTGCAAGGACCGCAGGAGAAATAACCGAACGGGCCGAGATTGTCGAGGACGTGGCAGAAGCGGTTTCCAGGGCCATGGAAGTGACAGATGAAAACGACGTGGTCTGCATCGCAGGCTCACTTTACGTGGTGGGCGAGGCAAAAGCGGCGTTCGGCGGCGTGCCAGTGCCCAAAGCCGTCTGAATCCGGCCCTGGCCGAAATTTGCGATTCGCGCTTGACTTATCAATACACAGGCCTTATGGTACTTGCCGTATGCGCCCGTAGCTCAGGGGATAGAGCGTCAGCCTCCGGAGCTGAAAGTCGCAGGTTCGAATCCTGCCGGGCGTACCATCCTAAAAAAAAAGGGGTGAATCTGTTTTCCGAAAAAAATCTTACAGATTCTTCCCTTTTTTATTTGCGCAGAATCCACATTATCAGCGAAATGATAATGCTTACCAGGATCATCGTTGTAATCGGAATATAGACCTTGATTCCCGGACGGTCTATAATTATGTCTCCCGGCAGGCGCCCTATGGGAAGCCTTATTATCCACGGCCAGAAAAGCCCGATTACGACTATTGTAACTCCTATTAAAATAAGTGCCTTCTGCATGGTTTAAGACACCCTGTATCAGACTCCGTAATATTGCCTGTACCAGTCCACAAACCGCCGGATGCCTGTTTCAATGGAGGTCACGGGCTTGAATCCCACTGCATCATACAGGTCGTCAATATTCGCATATGTTGCAGGCACGTCCCCGGGTTGAAGATCCATAAATTCCTTTCTGGCTTCTTTTCCCAGGACTTCCTCTATAACCTCTATAAAACGCATCAACTGCTCCGAGCGGTTGTTTCCTATGTTGTAAATCCGGTATGGAGCATAAGAAGTCCCTGGATCAGGATTCTCGCCGCTCCATTGCGGATCAGGCTCCGGCCTTTTTGCCATGATCCTTACAACCCCTTCTATGATATCGTCTATATAGGTAAAATCCCGCCTCATTTTCCCGTGGTTAAATACCTTTATGGGCTCATCGTTTAAAATGGCGCTTGTAAATAAGAAAAGAGCCATATCCGGCCGTCCCCACGGCCCGTAGACGGTGAAAAACCTCAGCCCGGTGCACGGCAGGCCATAGAGATGACTGTAGGTATGGGCCATGAGCTCATTTGCCTTTTTTGAGGCCGCGTAAAGCGATACGGGATGATCCACATTGTCATGGACTGAAAACGGCATTTTCGTGTTTGCACCATACACCGAACTGGAAGAGGCAAACACGAGATGAGAGACTTTATTGTGCCGGCAGCTTTCAAGCAGGTTTACAAATCCCGAAATATTGGAGTCAACATAAGCATGGGGGTTTTCAAGCGAGTAGCGAACCCCTGCCTGGGCCGCCATGTTTACCACCATGTCAAAGCGTTTCTTTTTAAACAGGTCATTTAAGGCGCCCCTGTCGCAGAGATCTATCTTTTGAAACTCAAACCCGGGTCTTTTTTCAAGTTCGGCAAGACGGGCCTTTTTCAGCCCCACGTCATAATAGGGGTTAAGATTGTCAATCCCCGTGACCTTCTTTCCTTCATCGGCCAGCCTGGCTGCCAGGTGAAAGCCGATAAACCCCGCCGCGCCTGTAACAAGTATTTTCTCCATTCGTTATTTTCCTGTTTTCTGGCTATAATTGATGCACTCGTAAAAAGTCTGATTTTAGATGGCGCTGTAAAAAGTTCAAGATCAAGGCCTGCGCAATTTCGAAGAATGCAGCGTACCTCTATCCGTACGTGAAATTCTGAGAAATTGCGCGTAACGCAGATATTGGACTTTTTACGGTGCCATCATAATTTTTCGATTGCGTCCATAAGAAGCCGCACCCCGAAACCGGTGCCACCGGCCGTGCAGTAATCGCCTGCCTTGCTGGCATAAGCCGGCCCGGCAATGTCAATATGGGCCCAGCGGGTCTCGCCCACAAACTCGGAGAGAAACAGTGCCGCGGCAATAGCGCCGGCCCATCTGTTTTTACCTGCATTTTTGATGTCTGCAAAATCGCTTTTCAAAAGCTCCCTGTAGTCTTCTGCAAGGGGCATTGCCCAGCAGCGCTCATGGGTTTTTTGCCCGGATTTGACAATAAGATCCGAAAGTTGTGAATCCCGGGAAAACACGCCGGCGATTTTTTCGCCCAGGGCAACTATGCACGCCCCTGTCAGGGTTGCAACATCGATTACAACGTCCGGGCTGTACTGCCTGACCGCATAATCAAGGGCATCGGCAAGTATCATCCTGCCTTCTGCATCAGTGTTGCCGATCTCAACGGTCTTGCCGGAAGCTGTCTTTATAATGTCACCGGGTCTGTAGGCTGTGCCCGAAGGCATGTTTTCAACCAGGGGTATCACCCCTATCAGCCTCTGGTTAAATCCTGTGCGGGCCGCGGAAACAAGAGCCGCGGAAACAGCCGCCGCTCCGGCCATATCCAGTTTCATACCTTCAAGCCCCGAGGCTGACTTTAAATTGATCCCCCCTGAATCAAAAGTAACGCCCTTTCCAACCAGGGCGATTGTTTTTTCCCACGATTCCGGCCTGTAATCGAGCACCACCATCTGGGGCCGGCTGCTGCTGCCCGAGGCAACGGACAAAAGAGCCCGCATCCGGTTTTTCTTAAGATCGCCCGCATCCAGAATAATAACTTCCAGTGGCTCCTTTCCGGCCGCCTTGGCAATGGACCTTGCAAAACCAGCGGGACGCTTTTCATTGGGAGGCATATTCACCCAGTCCCTTGCCATAAGCGTACCCTGGCAGATGGCCCATGTTTTTTCCGATATACTGCGGGCACCGTCCTCGGATAGAAAATCGGAATAAAACCATATGGTCTTTAAAGGCTTGTGCCTTTTTTCCTTCTTGTATAGATCAAAACGGTAATTGGCAAGCACCGCACCTTCCATCATGGGCTCTGCAGAATCCGCCCCTGTATCAACCTGCCGGCCCGGCTCCGGCAAACAGATAAGCATGGAGGTCAGGCTCGCCTTCACAGCCCGGTTTACCGCCTTGCCCGCGGCCTTTCGCATGGTCTCCCTGTCTGCTTTATCCGCCTTTCCAAGCCCCAGTATCAGCACTCTTTTGGCCTTAACACCCTGGAGGTCGTAGAATATCAGTTCATCTCCTGATTTTCCTGAAAATTCGGGCCAGTCCCCAGCCCTGTCTACAAGTTCCTGGAGCTGGGGGTCATTGTATGCGCTCTTATCCTCGTATGCCGCAAGTACAAGAATATCTGTTTTGGCCACCGCCGGGTGACTTGTTTGTATCCTAAGCAATTTAAGCCTCCAAAAAGATTAATTGCCTGCCCTTTATTTAAATACCGCGTTCCTTCTGTATGGCCTCGTAGGCCTCCTGGATTTCCCTGAACTTGTCATTGGCGAACTTGACAAATTCTTCAGGCAGGCCCTTTGAAGCAATCGTATCCGGATGATAGTCCCGGGCAAGCTTTCTGTAATGCTTCTTAATGGTTTCATTGTCATCAGAGGGGCTGCATCCCAAAACCGCGTAATATTTTTCCGTTTCCGAGACATACCGCGCCTTCATGCTCCGGTAGTCAGCCTCCGGTATTCTAAATATCCTGGCAGCCCTTTCTATAAGCGCCTCCTCGCTTTTTTCCATTGCCCCGTCAGCCACGGAAACCCGCATAAGTATGTCTATCATAAGTTCCAGCAGTTCAGGGCGGTCATGGAACTGGCGATAGAACTGGGCGGCAAAATCTTCAAATTTCTGGGGTGCGTTAAGTGCGGTATAAAATATTTTTTCCGCAATCTGGCGGCTTTCGGCATTAAGGGAAAGATCTTCTGCCATAAAACGCCTGACCGAGGCCATTTCCTCGTCCGTGACCCGGCCGTCGACCCGGGCAAGCTTGGCAAGCATTGAAAACGCTGCGGCAAAAAAAGTAAGCTGAGCCCTGTCCTGATCCGTCATCTGGCCGGTCTCCGGCAAAACCCCCTCCTGCTGGCCGGAATCCTTATCCATCAGGTGACCCAGGGCGGCCCCGGCAATGGCTCCAAGCGGCCCGCCCAGGGCAAACCCGATGGTTCCGCCCACCATTTTTCCCAACCAGACCATAAATTCTCAATCCTTTCTTTCTGTTGCTTTTCTCCTGAGCTCACCGAGCCCCGAAAGTTTCCGCCGCAGCATGTCAAGGGCAGCTTCGGCAAAAATCCGCTTGTTTGCAAGGCGGTTTCTGAAACCGAAGCTATAGCACCTTGCAAAGCTTTCGCCCGGACCGCAAAAACCTATACACACGGTTCCAACCGGTTTTTCATCAGTACCGCCGCCCGGACCGGCAATTCCGCTCACTGCCAGGCCGTAATCCGTGCCTGCAGCGCGTGCTGCGCCTTCGGCCATTTCACGGGCAGTCTGTTCGGATACCGCCCCGTATCTCTCCAGTGTGTCCGGAGATACACCGAGCAGATTTATCTTGGCCTTGTTGGCATAGGTTACAATCGAGCCTGCAAAATACTGCGAACTTCCGGCAACGTTTGTTATCCGGTGACCGATAAGGCCTCCGGTGCACGATTCCGCCACGGCCAGGGTTGCCGCACGCCGGGTGAGCAGATCTCCTGCAACCTCCTCCATGCTCCTGCCGGATTCGGAAAACATAAATTCGCCGACCCGCTCTTTGACCTGCCCGGCAGCCGCCTTAACAGCTGCATCCATGGCATCCGCATCCCGTCCGTAAGCTGAAAGCTTTACGTGAATAACCGGAAACTCGGCAAGCATACCAAGTTTTACATTGTCCATGCGGCCTGTCAAGTCAACGAGCCGCTCGTTTACATGGGCCTCTGGAAGCCCGAACAGGGATATGCGCTTTTCCCTGTAAAAATAGCGGCCCCCGGCCGCCGACTCCCGGCTAAGGGAAGGAATTATGTGATCCTCCATCATTTTCCGCATTTCAAACGGAACCCCGGGAAGAAAATAGAAACTGCAAGCACCTATTCTCAGATTAAAACCCGGGGCAGTGCCCACGGTATTTAACACCGGCCGGGCTGTTTCCGGCAAAACAGCCTGCTTGGCATCCGAGTCTGAAATCTGTCTGGCAAAGCGTTTGAAAAACTCCTCGATATAAGCCCTGGCAGTGGGATTCTGCTTAAGCTCCACGCCCGCGGCCCTGGCCGCGGCCTTTGCAGTTATGTCATCCACGGTCGGCCCCAGACCGCCTGTAACAATGGCTATATCCGCACGTTCGGAGGTCTCGCAAAGCACCTCTGTCAGCCGCTCCAGGTCGTCGCCCACACATAAGTGGCGCCCAACCGGGACACCTGTTTCATATAAACGTCCGGCAATCCATGCTGCATTGGAATCCACAACAGTACCGGTGAGCACCTCGTCTCCGGTCGATATTATTTCCGCTATCATTTCAACTCCCGTTAATATGCATCTTACAATTGGCTTTTACAGGAGTCATACCGAAATGTTTTTTTAAATACAATTGAAAAACAGCCCGGCCTTATCCTGTTTCCGGTAACCTTTGCGCACTGACAAACTTTCGCAAAAATTGGCGTATTAAGAAATTTCTCCTTGACAAATCTGTTAAAAAGCTTTTAATGATCTTTAAACAATAAATAGCACCACGGTAGCAAAACACGATTTTTTTTGAGTTCGGAGTGCAAATGCGGACTACTTTTTTAAATATTACAGCAATCAACGAAAACTGGTGGTGGTGGTGGACCGAAATAAAGGGGTCTGCCTCAGGACCGGTTTAAACAGGACATAGCTCAGATAAAAAGACCGAGGCGGCCCCAGGGCCCCCCGGTCTTTTTTATTTATATTTCACGAAAAAAAGGCCGCGGGGCCAAACCGCGGCCTTTTTTATGCCGCGGGCAACGGCGCCGAAAGAGTTAACAATAAACCCTTAAAAATAGCAAAAGGAGCCCTTAGATGCTGCTAAGACAGTTTCCCGACAAGGAGGCCTTTGCCGGGTATTTTAAAAACCACAGCGTGGTTCCGGTATGCCGCGAGATTCTTGCGGACATGGAGACCCCGGTATCGGTTTTAAAAAAACTCTACAATCAAAATTCTCCGGCATTTCTTCTCGAAAGCGTGGAGGGTGGCGAGCGTTGGGGGCGCTACAGCTTTTTAAGCACCTCTGCCCGCAGCCGGGTAAGGGTGTTTGCAGACAGCGTGGAGACCGAAAAAAACGGGCAAAAAGAAAAAATCCCCCATGCAGGCGATCCGCTGCCCGTGCTGCGCGATTTAATGAATCGCTATACTCCTGCTGTTATCCCGGAGCTGCCCAGGTTCTGGGGAGGACTGGTGGGGTATTTCACCTATGAAACAGTATCCTTTTTCGAGGCGATTGAAAACCGCCTGCCTGCGGACACGCCGCTTGCCGATTTCATGATACCCGATGAAATGCTTATTTTCGACAACATCAAAAACACCCTCATGATGGTGGCCATATGTTTTAAAAATGATCACCCCAGCGCGGACGAGACCTACAAAGAAGCAGAAAAACGCATCAACGCACTTCAGGCAAAAATAAGGCAAAATTTTGCCCGGCCCTATCCCCTGCCGAAACCTCCCGCTGGCATAACCCTTGCCCCGGTTTATGACGCCTCGGTTTACAAGAAAAACGTGGAGACCGTAAAATCGCAGATAAGACAGGGGGAGATCATACAGGCGGTAATATCACAGCCGTTTGTGGCAAGCAGCATACCCGCCGATCCCACAGCCCTTTACCGGGCCCAGCGATATATCAATCCCTCGCCGTACATGTTTTTCATGCATCTTGACGATACCGTGCTCGTAGGCTCTTCGCCCGAGACCATGGTTCGCCTTGAAAACGGGATAGCAACCCTGCGGCCCATAGCAGGCACCCGGCCCAGGGGAAAAACCGAGCAGCAGGACCGTGCTCTTGCAGATGAAATGCTTCAGGACGAAAAAGAGCGCGCCGAGCATCTTATGCTGGTGGACCTGGGCAGAAACGATCTTGGCCGCGTGGCGGAAACAGGCACGGTACAGGTCACAGACCTGATGATAGTGGAGCGCTACTCCCATGTCATGCATCTTGTCTCAAACATAACATGCGATCTCATGGAGGGATGCGATGCCTGGGAACTTTTGAAGGCAAGCTTTCCTGCGGGCACGCTCAGCGGGGCGCCCAAGGTGCGGGCCATGGAGATAATCTCAGAGCTTGAGCCGGAGCCGCGCGGACCATACGGCGGAGCCGTAGGATACATTTCCTTTCACGGAAACATGGATCTTGCAATCACCATACGCACTGCCTGCATAAACGGGGAGAACCTTACGGTGCGGGCCGGGGCGGGAATCGTTGCCGATTCCGAGCCGGAAGCAGAACACACAGAGACGGTAAACAAGGCCATGGCCATAGGAAGGGCCCTGGAACTGATGAAACATCAACTCCTATAAGGGGCGGACATGATATTTGTAATAGACAACTACGACTCTTTCACGTACAATCTTGTACAATACCTTCGCCAGCTCGGCGCAGAGGTGGAAGTGAGCAGAAACGACGCTTTTGATATCCGGACCCTTGAAAAAAGCGGGGTTTCGGGCATAGTGGTCTCGCCCGGGCCGGGAGTACCTGAAAAGGCGGGCCTGTCAGTTGAAACCATAAGGCGGTTTTCAGGCCGGATTCCCATACTGGGTGTCTGCCTTGGCCATCAGGCCATTGCCTTTGCATTCGGTGCTAAGATAGTGCCGGCCCAAAAGCTGATGCACGGAAAGGTCTCAACGGTTACCGCGGACGGAAAAACCATATTTTCACGCATTAACAAGCCGTTTGCAGCCATGCGCTATCACAGCCTTGCGGTTGACCGCCAAAGCCTGCCCGAATGCCTTGAAATAAGCGCACAAACACAGGACGGGGAAATAATGGGGCTGCGCCATAAACAGCATCCCACCGAAGGCATACAGTTTCATCCCGAATCTATAATGACCCGGGTGGGAAAAAGGATTCTTCGCAATTTTCTGAAACTGTGCGGTTAAAACGGAAAAATTTTTTTTTAACCCGACAACAGGAGGAAGAATATGTTTCGCGATCTTCTCTACAAGATTTACCAGCGGCGGGATTTAACAGAAGAGGAAATGTCTGCCATGCTCGGCCATATATTTACCGGAAGCACGACAGACGCCCAGATAGGCGCTTTAATGGGCGCGCTTGCGACCAAGGGGGAAACATATGAAGAGCTTGCAGGAGCGGCCCGTGCCATGCGCAAAAAAGCCATCAGAATCGAAACACCGGCAAGAGACGTAATCGATACCTGCGGCACCGGCGGGGATTCAACCGGGACTTTCAACATCTCCACTGTAACCGCATTTGTAGTCGCTGGATGCGGGGTGGTTGTGGCAAAGCACGGCAATCGCTCCATTTCCAGCCAGTGCGGAAGCGCCGATCTTCTGGAAGCCCTTGGGGTAAATCTTGAAGTGGACCCGGAAATTGTGGAAGAAGCGATTACGGATATCGGCATAGGTTTCCTGTTTGCGCCCAGGCATCACGGCGCAATGAAATACGCTGCAAAAGCGCGAAAAGAAGTCGGACTGCGAAGCATTTTTAATATGCTCGGCCCCCTGACCAATCCTGCCGCGGCAAACCGCCAGCTTGTGGGCGTGTTCGCCCCGGAACTGACCGAAATGTTTGCCAGGGCCCTTAAGCGGCTCGGTGCAAAGCGGGCACTTGTGGTCCACGGCCATGACGGCATGGATGAAATATCCGTATGCGCCCCTACCAGGGTTTGCGAATTAAAGGATGACAGGATCACCACATACGATATTTCCCCTGACAGCTATTTCGGCCGACTGGCCGATCCAGAAGAGATCCTCGGGGGGGATTCCGACCTCAACGCGCGGATAACAAAAAACATCCTTTCCGGCGAAAAAGGCGCATGCAGGGACATTGTCCTGATAAACTCCGCGGCCGCCCTTATGGCGGCAGACCGGGCCCAAAGCATTAAAGAAGGAATCGCGATGGCCCAATCTTCCATTGACACCGGGGCAGCCATGGATAAACTGGAGTCGCTGGTCGAATTTACCCGGGAGAATGCATAAATGGCCGAAGACATATTAGAAAAAATAGTTTCCCACAAAAAGGAAGAAATCCATAAAGCAATGTGCAATACCCCGATCCAGGAACTTAAGGCGGCGGCCGGAAACTGGAAGGACAACAGGTCGCTGTACAGGGCGCTTAAAAACCCCGGGCAGATCCATGTAATAGCCGAAATCAAGCGGGCCTCGCCTTCAAGGGGCGATATCCGCGGGGATCTTGATCCGGCTGCACTGGCCGGGGCTTATGAGCGCGGAGGCGCCTCGGCCCTTTCGGTGCTGACCGACAAGACATTTTTTAAGGGAAGCTTAAATGATCTTGCATCTGCAAAAAGAGCTGTCAGTATCCCGGTCTTAAGAAAGGATTTTGTAATCTCTGAATACCAGGTATATGAATCCGCGGCCGCAGGGGCTGATGCCGTGCTCCTGATAGTGCGCATATTGCCGCAGCGCCAGCTTGAACAACTTCTTGATTTGTGCAGAGAGCTTTCAATGGAGGCGCTTGTCGAGGTTCACACCCGGGCCGACCTGGAGGCCGCGCTTAAGACCGGGGCCGATCTGATAGGAATAAACAACCGCAACCTTGCCTCATTTGAAACCGATATTAATATAGCTGCTGAAATGGCCAAAGCCATTGGACCGGGCAAAATAGCGGTTGCCGCAAGCGGAATTTCATCGCGAAAGCACATAGAACAAAACCTTAAGGCGAAAATTTCAAGATTTCTTATAGGAGAAAGCCTGGTGCGCTCAGATGATCCTGAAACCTTTTTAAAGCACCTGATAAACGGATAGGCCGCGCATGTACACAGCAGAGACAAAGCATGTGATGCACGATAGAATCCAGGTCAAGATCTGCGGCATAACCGAACCTGAAGACGCCCTTGTATGCGCGGCATGGGGAGCAGATGCCGCAGGGCTGGTATTTTATCCAAAAAGCCCCAGATTCGTGACCTTAAACCGGGCGGTACAAATAGCCTCTGTGCTTCCCGCCCACGTGGCAAGGGTTGGAGTATTTGTAAATGAAACTTATGAAACACTTATGGAGACGGCATACAACTGCGGACTTTCCGCAGTACAGCTTCACGGAGGCGAACCTCCCGAACTGGTTGAAAAATTAAGAGAAAGAGGACTTTTCGTGATAAAGTGCCTGTATGTAAACGGCACGCCCTCAATTAAGACCGCCCCTCAATACAATGCTTCGGCCTTTCTGGTGGAATGCTCTGCAGGGGTTCTTCCCGGAGGCAATGCAAAGACATGGGACTGGTCTGCGGCCCGGGAGTTTGCGGAAAATTATCCTACAATCATTGCAGGCGGCCTTGCCCCGCAAAACATAGAAGAGGCCATTTACGAGGCAAGACCGGATGCAGTTGATGCAAGCTCTGCCCTGGAGTCATCTCCGGGCAGAAAAGACACCCGAAAGGTGCGCGATTTTATTTATGCAGTGCGCCTGTGTAACATATCAAACCTCACAAGGAGAATATTCTGATGTCTGAGAACCGTGCACAAAACACGCAAAAACCCGGAACAAACATTTTCGGATGGCCTGATCAAATGGGCCATTTCGGAACTTACGGAGGCAGGTACGTGGCGGAAACCCTTATGCCGGCACTGCTTGAGCTTGATACCGCCTACAGGAAATATGTTCTGGACGAATCCTTTCAAAAGGAACTCTACGGACTTTTAAAGGACTTTGCAGGCAGGCCGACGCCTTTATATCATGCAGAGCGACTCTCAAAGAAAACAGCCGGAGGCGCGATTTATCTCAAGCGCGAGGACCTGCTTCACACCGGAGCCCATAAGATCAATAACACCCTGGGCCAGAGCCTTCTTGCCAAGCACATGGGCAAGACCAAGGTGATTGCGGAAACAGGCGCCGGCCAGCACGGGGTTGCCACGGCAACCGCTGCCGCATTTTTCGGCATGGAATGCAAAATTTTCATGGGCACCGAGGACATCCGGCGCCAGGCGCCAAACGTAAACCGCATGAAGCTTCTGGGCGCAGAGGTAATCCCAGTGGAATCAGGCACCGGCACGCTTAAGGATGCAATGAACGAGGCAATGCGCTACTGGGTATCCACGGTGCGCGATACCTTCTACGTGATAGGATCAGTGGCCGGCCCTCACCCCTATCCCGCCATGGTCCGCGATTTTCAGAAAGTGATCGGCGAAGAGACCAGGCGGCAGGCAACAGAGCAGATCGGCCGCCTGCCCGATCACCTGGTTGCATGCGTGGGAGGCGGCTCAAACGCCATGGGGCTGTTTTACCCGTTTTTAAACGAATCCATACGCATGACAGGGGCCGAAGCCGCGGGAAGAGGCATTGAAACAGGAAAGCACGCAGCCACACTTTGCGCGGGCACCCTCGGAGTTCTGCACGGATCCAAATCATATCTGCTCCAGGACGAATACGGACAAATCAAGGAGGCCCATTCGGTTTCAGCAGGCCTGGACTATCCGGGCGTGGGCCCGGAGCATTCATTGTTTAAGGATTTTGGACGGGTTGAATACGTCAGCATAACAGATAGCCGTGCACTTGAGGCCTTTGAGGTTCTGTGCCGCACAGAGGGCATAATCCCGGCGCTTGAAAGCGCCCATGCCCTGGCGGCTGCCATGGACATTGCCGCAAATACGCCTGCCGATTATGTAATTGTGGTAAATCTTTCAGGCCGGGGAGACAAGGACCTGGGAATTGTCGAAGAGGTGGCGGGCGCATAGTCAAGCTCAATGCCCAGACAGCCAGCCAATTATCCCGAAACGGACTGCAAACGAAAGGATTTACATAATGAACCGCATTGAAGAAAAATTCAAGACTCTGAAGGATAAAAAGGAAAAGGCCCTGGTGGGCTTTGTCACAGCCGGCGATCCGGACCCGGAAACCTCGGAGTCAATTGTCACTGCCATGTGTGAAAACGGAGTTGACATACTTGAACTCGGGGTGCCGTTTTCAGACCCCACAGCAGACGGTCCGGTTATCCAGCGCTCCTCTGCAAGGGCTTTAAAAGCGGGCATGCGCCTGGCAGGCGTCCTGGAAATTACCCGCAGGCTTAGAAAATCCTCTGAAGTGCCCATAATTCTTTTCTCCTATTACAACCCGATCATGGCCTACGGGGTTGACCGGTTCTACAAGGATTCGCTTTCAGCCGGAGCAGACGGAGTCCTGGTAGTGGACCTGCCCCCTGAGGAATCAGGCGAGCTTACCTCTGGATGGAAAGACGACAAGTTTTGCCTTATCAGGCTTGCGGCCCCGACAACGCCCGAAGATCGCATGCGCATGATTGCGCAGAACGCCTCCGGGTTCTTATACATGGTATCAATGACAGGGGTTACCGGTTCAGGGGGGCTTGATACAACCGAGATCGGCGATTACGTGGAAAAATTAAAGCGGTTTACAGACGTTCCCGTATGCGTCGGTTTCGGCATATCCACGCCCTCGGACGTGGCCGCGATTTCTGCGATCGCGGACGGCGTGGTCATAGGAAGCGCCTTTGAGCGCACCATAGAAGAAAACATTGAAAATCCGGACATTGCCTCAATTATCGGCAAGCAGACACAGGCCTACAAGGATGCCACGCGCTGAGTTTCCCGGCTAAATACGCCAGAAATAAAATCCGTTTTCCCTTATGGCAGAAGGATCCAGCACGCCTTTTACATCAAGCAGGCATCCTCCGGGGACAAGGTGGTTTAAAAAGTCAGAGGCCGCCATCTCCCTGTATTTTTTGTGCGCCACCGCGATAATAACCGTGTCGAGATCAACCAAGTCCTGCCATCCGCACATGGAAATCCCGTAAATGGCGCGTGCCGCAGCAGGGTCTGCAATGGGATCATGTATCAACGGGGTAATTCCGTATGCCTGCAACTCTTCTACAATATCTATGACCCTGGTGTTTCGCAGATCAGCACAATCCTCCTTAAAGGTCAGCCCGAAAATGGCAACCCTGCCGCCGATTATTCTGCGGCCTGCGGCACACATCAGCTTTATAGCTTTTTCGGCAACAAATTTGCCCATGTTGTCGTTTATCCGCCTGCCCGCAAGGATCACCTGGGGGTGATATCCCATGGTTTCAGCCTTATAGGTAAGATAATAAGGATCGACCCCTATGCAGTGCCCTCCCACGAGCCCGGGCTTAAAGGGTAAAAAATTCCACTTGCTGCCTGCCGCAGCAAGCACGTTCTGGGTGTCGATGCCGAGCTTGTCAAAGATTACAGCCAGCTCGTTCATAAGCGCGATATTAAGATCCCGCTGGGTGTTTTCTATTACCTTTGCCGCCTCTGCCTCCCGGATGGTTGCCGCCCTGTGAGTTCCCGCAGATACTATGGCGCCATACAGCGCGGCCAGAAGATCCAGGGTCTGCTGGTCGTCTCCTGCCACCACTTTTACAATAGTGGCAAGGGTATGCTCCTTGTCGCCTGGGTTTATCCTTTCGGGCGAATAGCCCACGTGAAAGTCCCTCTTCCAGCTCAAACCCGAGGTTTTTTCAAGAATCGGCACGCAAACCTCTTCTGTAAGCCCGGGATAAACCGTTGATTCAAAAACAACCACAGCACCTTTTTTCATGTACATGCCCGCGGTCTCCGCGGCCGAGGTAATGGGCCCGAGATCCGGCTGCCGGGCAATGTCAATGGGCGTGGGGGCCGCAACTATGATAACGTCCGCCTCGGCCAGCCGCTCCGGTCCGGCAGTGTACTCAAGCAAAGATGCGCTTTTAAGCTCTTTTTCTCCCAGCTCTCCGGTGGGATCATCGCATCTTTTACAGCTTTCAATGAGATCCGCCTTTATATCATAGCCTATGGTCTTAAAATGCTTCCCAAAGGCTACCGCAAGCGGCAGACCCACATACCCAAGCCCTATAACCCCGATAACCGTGTCTTTCATTTTCTTACCGGCACCTTTCCCTGCATTTGGTTTTTCTAGTTTCTAGTTTCTAGTATCTAGTTTCTAGATATACCCTTTGTTGCTCAAAAACAGCAAAATCTCCTGGGCCGCCTCGGCTGGCATAAGATTGGTGGTGTCAATGCGAAGCTCAGGGTTCTCGGGCTCCTCGTACGGGTCGTCAACCCCGGTGAATCCTGAGATCAGCCCTGCCCTTGCCTTTGCATACATTCCCTTCCGGTCCCTTTTTTCACACTCCTCGATCGGAGTGCTCACATGAACCTCTATAAAACCCCCGTATGCCTCAATGTTGCGGCGGATCTCCCTGCGGGTTGCCTCATACGGCGCAATGGGCGCGCATATGGCAACACCACGGTTCTTTGTTATCTCGCCTGCAACAAAACCTATTCTAAGAACGTTTATATTCCTGTGCTCCTTGGAAAAGGAAAGCTCGCTTGAAAGGTTGCGGCGCACGATGTCGCCGTCAAGAAGCGTTACCGGCCTGTCGCCGCGCTCCAAAAACTTGGAGTACAAAACCTTGGCAATGGTTGATTTGCCCGCGCCCGAAAGCCCTGTTAAAAACACCGTGAAACCCTGGCGCTCCGGCGGCGGGTATGCCCGCTGAAGCTCTTTTACCACCTCGGCAAATGTCGCCCATTGCGGAATCTTGCGCCCCTCCCTGATTCTTTTGCGGATATCGGAACCCGACATGGAGATGGTCTCCACCCCGTCGGGAACCCGGTCCCTGCTCCTGTATTCATCTTCAAAAGGCAGGTAAACCATTTCCTCAAAAGGAACGATTTCAACGCCTATTTCGTCACTGTATTGCGCGGCCACCTGCCTGGAACGCTCTGCCGGGTAAAAGGGGGTTCCGTTTCTGTCCTTTCCCGGACTGGCATGGTCATGGCCCACTATAAAATGCGTGCACCCGTAATTTCTTGCAATAATTGCATCAAGCAGCGCGTCCCTGGGACCTGACATTCGCATGGCAAGCGGCAGAAGGGTCATTATCTGGGAATCGGACGGATAATGCTCAGCAACGTGCCTGCAGCATCTTACCCTTATGAAATGATCAAAATCGCCGGGTTTTGTCATCCCCACCACCGGCATGATAAGCAGGTTTGCCCTGGTCATGCGCATGGCCTTTATGGTCATCTCGAACTGGGGCCTGTGAATGGGGTTTCTGGTCTGAAATCCCACCACCCGCTGCCATCCCAGCTTCTCATATGCGCTCCTAACTTCGGCCGGATATAGCCTCATCTGCTTGAAATCAAAATGTATGGGAAGGCTTATTACCTCAAGGCGACCTCCTATGTAATACCGGCCCGACCTGTTAAACAGGTAATCAACCCCGGGATGGCTGGTATCCGTGGTGCCGTAGACCATTTCAGCTTCTTTTTGCGGATCTGCCTGCCAGATGTCCTCTATATGTATCACCCCGAGCAAAAACCCCTCGGGATCACGAAGAGCTGCGGACTGTCCTGCCTCCAGGGTTTCAGCCTTTTCTGCAAAAACATCCAGGCATATGGGCACCGGCCACAGCACCCCGTTTTGAAGCCTCATCCTGTCAAGCACTGATTCATAATCCGCGCGCACCATAAACCCCTCCAGCGGAGAAAATCCGCCTGTGGCAAGCACTTCCAGATCGCACATGTTGCGCTCGTTTAAGCTCACATCAGGCAGGCTCATGGCAATGTCTTTTAACAGTTCCGCCCTCTGCTCGCCGACCATCAGGTTGACAAGCCCGCCTCCGTGCGCGTCTGCATTGGTATCAGTCATTTATTGCCTCTCGGGAAACACTATAAACCAAGGATTTACAAGATTTTCCTTGTTATACTTAAGGGGCTGCAGGCTTTCGTATTCAAGCACGGCACCTCCGGCCTGCTCAACAATAGCCTGGCCTGCAGCAGTATCCCATTCCATGGTAGGCCCCAGCCTGGGATATACATCAGCCCTGCCCTCTGCCACAAGGCAGAATTTAAGGGAACTGCCCGCTGAAATAAAATCCACCTCCCCGATCTCGCGCCGCTTTTTTTCCACAAATTCTTCCACCTCTGGTGTTAGATGCGACCTGCTGCCCATTATGGTATAAGGTCTTGCCTGTTGATCGGCCACGGGAAGCCGAACAGATGCAAGGACAAGTTCCTCCCCTGAGGCATTTTCCAGGCCCCCGATCTTTGCGCCCCCTGATAAAAAAGCCCCCTTGTCTTTTCCGGCAAAATACAGCCTGTCTTTTACCGGCACGAAAACCACCCCGAGCACAGGCTGTCCACCCTCAACCAGGGCAATGTTTATGGTAAATTCCCCGTTTTTTTTAACAAACTCCTTGGTTCCGTCCAGCGGATCAACAATCCACAATTTCTGCCAGGCCTTTCTCTCCTCATATGCAATATCACGGCCTTCCTCGCTTAAAACCGGGATGCGGGTATCTGCAAGATAAGATGAGATAATCTCGTGGGCCCTCCTGTCTGCAAGTGTAAGAGGTGTGTGATCGGATTTTTCCTCAACATCAAAGTCCTGCTCATAGACCTCCAGGGCCGCGGCTCCGGCATCAAGGGCCGCCTTTAGCGCAACCTTAAGATAATTGCCATCATACATATATTTTAACCCCGGCATTTTCTTTAAAAATCAGTTTTCCCAAACCCCCGTATCTTTTTTGCACTAAACCATTACACAAAACGAGTCAATTGGAAAATAACCCAAAACAGCACGAAACCTCTTCATATTCACGCCTTTCTTATCAGGCCGGCATACTTTCCTATAATGCGAACCTGTTTTCTTTTTTCCCCGAAAAACCACAATTCTGGATATTCAGGATTAGCCGAATAAAGCCCCAGCACACCTGTTTTCTTTTTGACGATTTTCAAAGCTGCTTCCGTGAGAACCCCCTCTACAATAACAGCCGCAATCTCTCCGTCATCAACATCTGCCTGCGGCCTGATCACCGCCAGATCCCCGTCGCAGATATTGCGCCCGATCATTGAATCTCCGCAAACCCGCAAAGCAAAGCACCCCTCATGCCCGTAAAAGGCCGGATCCACCGGTATACGCTCGTCAGGCCGCTCCCACACATCCAGTGGCTTCCCAGCGGCAATACTGCCCGCCACCGGCATCCTCCCCTGATCTTCAGCCTGCACGGGAACCCAGGATCGTTTCTTGCCCGGCGTGGAACAAACCACCCCCTTTTCTTCCAGCACCCCGAGGATCCTGTGCACCCCTGCCGGCCCGGCAAGCCCCAGTTGATCACATATTTCACGAACCGTCGGAGCAAACCCGTGCCTTTGGTGATATCGGCAAATTACCTCATAAACACTCTTCTGCCTGGGTGTCAGCTCCATAACATATCCCCCGGACTCTTAACCCCCTTGCCTCCGCGATTGAGCACATGCGTATAAATCATTGTGGTGGATACATCCTTGTGGCCGAGCAGCTCCTGCACGGTTCTAATATCGTATCCGGCTTCAAGCAGGTGCGTGGCAAAACTGTGCCGCAAAGCATGGCAATTGCCTGTTTTTGGTATACCGGCACTGCGTATTGCCTGCTTGATCCCTCTTTGTATAACGGATTCGGCAATATGGTGCCGCCTTTCCACTTTGGTTCTCGGATCAATGGAACGTTTTGTCGCCGGAAACACATACTGCCAGGCCCAGCTGCGATCCGCATTTTTATATTTCCTCTCAAGCGCAAACGGCAGGTAAACCGATCCAAAACCGGCCTCCAGATCCCTGTCATGAACAGACTTTACCTTTTCCAAATGGAGCTTTAAGGGGTCCTTCAATATCTCCGGCAGCATGGTAACACGGTCCTTACTGCCTTTACCGTTTCTTACAAGAATTTGTCCATACCCGAAATCAATATCTTTGACCCTCAATCGTACACATTCCATAACTCTTAGTCCTGCCCCATACATTAGCTGGGCCATTATCCACTTGTATCCATCCAGTTGATTGATAATCTGCCTGATTTCATCCCTGGTAAAGACAACCGGCAATTTCTGTGGTTTCTTAGCTCTCTGCACGTCCTTTAGCTCTCCGAATTCAATCCCCAGGACATTTCGATACAAAAACAAAAGAGCGTTAAAGGCCTGATTCTGAGTAGATGCAGCCACTTTCCGATTCACAGCCAAATGCGTAAGAAAATCGCTTATCTCTTTTTCCCCCAAATCCTTGGGATGCTTTTTGCCATGAAACAGAATGAATTTTCGTATCCAGCCCACATAGGTCTCTTCAGTTCTTATACTGTAATGCTTGGTGCGGATTAAATTTCTTACCTGGTCCAATAGCTTTGGCTGCTGCATGCCACCTCCTTTAAAATTTGTGGAAAAGGTCTTTACGGATATTATATGAACATTTGTTCACGTTACCATATTCTTATTCTATTTCAGCAAACAATTCAAGAAAAAAGGTTGAATATCACCTTAAATAGTGGTATTATGCTTAAAAATTAAATCATATCCCAATATTCATGCCGAACGGGCGTATTATTTTACGCCTCTTCGGACATCTAATCATCGTTCGCCAATAAAAAATGTGGGTAACATGAATATAAATCTCTATAGCAACAGGAATTCTCGGAGTGATTTCATACAGAACGCTGTAAACACCTTAATTACTAAGGCAAACAATATTAATATTGCGGTAGCATTTCTCA
>JAIPDS010000113.1 GCA_021737565.1 Desulfobacteraceae bacterium
GTGTATTTGACTCGCTCGGCGCTGCGATGGCTCAAGCCGCAAAGGGTCTAAAGCGGTTAGAGTGCTCTCCCGCATCTCTCTGCTCTTTAACTGGATGGGACTGGATATTAAAATCATCTTGAATGCAAAATGGAATTAGAAGTCGACCCTGACCTGGCAGCCGAAATACAGCTCATCGCCTTCATCTACGCCGGCAGAATCTTCCTTGTAGTCATAGAAGCCGACTTCAGGGGTGATTTTGGCATTGTCCATGATGGGGACAGTTGCCTGTGCATAATAGGCCATTGCTTCATCATCTTTATCCCATACATCATTTTCACTGGCAGCGTAGCCCACGCCTGCTTCCAGGCCGATGGTATCAAGCTGTGTGCCCAGGACAAGAATCATGCCGTAGCTGTTGGTGTCTTCAATTGCATCGACCCCGTTGGTCAATGCCATGCTGTCCGTAATTGTCCACTGGCCGAAATGGACAACGTTCTGGCCGTAAAAACCGCCAAGTGAGACATAGAGAGGATCCAGCTGGGTGACTCTGGCGCTTGCTGAAAGTCCCCACGCAGTCAGGGTTTCATCATCAATATCCTGGAGCTTGTAGGTCTGGACAATACCGGACATATCCAGACTGAAACCCTCTGTAAGACCCAGTGTGTACCTGGCAGCGACCTTTGGCAGGGTGATTTCCGGGTTCCCGTCAACATACTCTAAGTCGGGGTCACTTGTTATTGGGTCATACAAATCCGCCTCCACTACCTCTATCAAAGCGATGGAAAAGTTGCCCTGGGAATAGCGGAGCATGGGCTCACGGCCGGTATAACCGATGAACTGCAGCAGATCAGCATCACTTCCATAAACCTGGTTACTGATGAAGTTGCCAAGTCCATAAGGCGTAAAAGTCTGGCCGACAAGGATTCTGCCCGGGCCTGCATCAAACTCGGCATAAAGATGCCGGATGTTTGCGTTTCCGCCGGAAGCGCCGTACTCAAAACGACCTGCTATGGGGCCTGAGTCAAAGTGGGCGCCAATACGTGCATTGCCCTGCAGGGTGTGGTTAAGCTGCGTTTCACTGTCATCGCCCGTGATCTCTTCACTGGAATCCGTCCAGAAAGTGGTCATACGCGCGCTTCCGTACATATCAACGTCTGCCGCGTATACAGGGAGATAACAGCCCAATAAAAAGATTGCCGCCAATAGAGTTACCAATACCTTTCTCATTTACTTCCTCCTTTTTTTAAATTTTCTCGGTTTACCCGAAGGTGCCCGGATCAACCTGTTTGAACCGGACGGAGCATTAAACGCCTGCCGATTTTAAAGTTTTTAAAAACAAAATCCGCAAAAATAATTTGTACTTGTAGTATGCACGTATAAACGGCTTTCTGCAGATCAAAAGATACAATAATAGAATTTATGGTAAATTGCAAGGAAAGATACGCAAAAAAAGTATTCATTGGCTTATTATCTTGCCTGAAAGGATCCATTTGCCCTAAAACACAAACATCCATGGCACAAGTTCACTATAAACGCGAACAATGCCTCCTGAGACAGGGTCAAGTTTTAATTCAATAATAAATCCCCCCGATTCCTCTGTCAACAGAATTATCCGCAAATTATCCGCAAATCATGCGTTTTTTTAAAGGTTCTGTTTAATTTTTATCATATTTTTTGACACCGCCAAATTATACGGATATAGTCCCTTTTATCTTAATTGAATTAACCTGAAAACCAAGGAGTAATACATTGACCCGCAGTTGCGCATCATCAAGAAAAGCAATCTGCAGCGCACTTTTTCCTGCAATCATCGTCTTGATCTTCTCTTCCGGTGTTTGGGCTCAGGATAGCGCCATTGCCGTATTTCCGTTTGAAGTCCACGGCACAGGGGACTCCATGAATATGGGGGAAGCAGCCGCGGACATGTTTTCCTCAAGACTGGGGAAAATGCCCGGCTATACTACTATTGCAGATTCCCGTATAAAAACCGTTGACATAAACCCTGATGACATGGATCTTGATAATGCCCTGGCAGCGGGACAAAAGCTGAATGCAAACCTCGTGCTTTACGGCTCATTGACAATACTTGGTGAATCCTGGAGCATGGATGCATTCCTTGCTGATGTTGCAAACAAACGGCTGATTGATACCTTTTCACGTTCAGGCGCCTCCAGGGAGGAGATGATTCCGGGTGTGGAAAACATTGCAAAGGAGATGAAAAAATCCCTGGAAGCAGCAGCCGGCAAAAAGACTGAAAAACCGTCCGCATCAGATGAACCCGAAGCCCCGTATGCCGGTTTTAAAGAAGCCGAACCCACCCGCAGGCAGGCCCCGGGGGCATGGTCAGGCCCTGAAATGCACAAGGATTTTATCGGCATTGCAGCCGGGGATATCACTGGCGACGGGACAGCCGAAACCGTGCTTTTAGACGAAGAGGCAGTATATATATACAAAATTTCGGGCAAAGACTTTATACTGGAAGAAAAAATTGACGCACCGTTTAATACAAAGTGCCTTGCAGTGGACGCCGCCGATATCAACGAAAACCAAAGGGCTGAAATATTTGTAACCGCAAAAAACGACCGGGGCAACATGCTTCGCTCCTTTGTGCTGGAATACAAAGAAGGTGACTTTGAAATAATACTTGAAAAAAGCCCCTGGTTTTACCGGGTAGTCAGAGGCAGTGGCAATGAACCCATGCTTTTGGGCCAACGCCATCGAACCGGGGCTGATCCTTTTGTTTCTGAAATTTTCAGATTGATTTTTAAAAACAAAGAATACAGGCAAGGCGAATCTATTAAAAACAATATTGGAATAAACGTGCTGGGATTTACACCGGCACAGATAAGAGAACGGGAAAAAGAGACAGAGGCAGCAACCTTTAACAACCAGGACCGCCTCGTGATCGTAAATTCTGAAGGCAAAACCGCATGGAAATCAAACCGCCAATACGGGGGCACGAGCCTGTTTATAGAAGGTCCGGTAGAGGGCAGGGGAGAGCCGCCAAAGCGCTTTTACCTGCCGGGCCGAATAATTGTCGCGGGCATTGATACAGACAGAAGCGCGCCTGCCCGGATATTCTTATTTAACAATTCAGACCCCAGCCCGGTCAGCTTAAAGCGCCTTCGCGTCTATACCAGAGGCGAAATCCTGAGTATGATCTGGGACGGCACGGGCCTGCAGGAAGAATGGAAAACCAGGGAATATGACGGCCATTTCAGAGATATCTGCCTCGCCGATCTCACGGACGACGGCAGGCCGGAGCTGGCTACCGTGCTGATAGAAAAACAGGGATGGACGCCTCTTTCAGATGTCCGCAGCCGGGTGCTTGTCTTTCCGATGGGAGATCAATAAATCAGCGTCTCTTTCTCAGCCTTGACCTGTAAACTATGGCAATCAGGTTCATTCCCAGCACCAGGGCGATAAGCACCAGGGAGGTGCCGTACTGAAGATGCCGGGTCTGCTCGATATTGGTGCCGGCTGTGGCCAGAACGTAAATATGATAAGGCAGGGCCATGACCGGATCGAAGATCGATTCCGGAAGCTGGGTGTTAAAATATACGGCCGCGGTAAACATAATGGCAGCGGTTTCACCTGCAGCCCTGCTCAAAGAAAGGATCCCGCCGGTGATCATGGAAGGAAAAGCTGCAGGCAGAACCACCCTGTAGATAGTCTGCCACTTGGTGGCACCCAGGCCCAGGGAAGCCTCCCTGTAGGTGGCGGGAACCGAGCGCAGCGCCTCTTCTGACGAGCCGATCACCAAGGGCAGGCTCAAAAATCCGAGCACCAGCGCCCCGGATGCGATACTGACATCCAGGTTCATCCAGGTAACAAAAAAGGCCAGGCCGAAAAGCCCGAACACCACCGAGGGCACGCCGGCCAGGTTGTTTATGGCAAAACGGATCAGCCGTACCATCAGTCCCTGACGGGCATATTCGTTTAAATAAATTGCCGAGCCTATGCCCAGGGGCATGGAAATGGCAATGGCGCCGAAGCTCAAATAAGCGGTCCCCACTATGCACGGCATGATTCCGCCTTTTGTCATGGACTCCCTGGGAGCCTCTGTCAAAAAATCCCAGGTAATAGCCGACCAGCCGTTTTTGACAAGAAAATATATGACAATCAGCAGGGCCAGGGCGTTTATGAGAGCCGCGCCCCTGAACAGGGTGAAAAACGCCTGCTCCTTTACATTCCGGCCAAGGCTCGATTTTTTGAAAACAATTTCAGTATGATTTTGATTATCGCTCATAAATCCCGCCTCGGGTTATCTTCTGCCAGACCTATAGGGTTGCAGCGCCAACCTGCCGGTGCTTGTGAGAAACGTAATCCGCCACGGAATTAAAAAGCAGGTTGAATACAAAAAGGACAATACCGATGGCAAACAGTGCATGATAATGATCGCTTCCAAAGGGAGCTTCGGCCATTTCCGCGGCGATAGTAGCCGGCATGGGCCGCACCGGGTCAAAAAGAGATCCCGGAATCATGGCCGCCCCGCCTGCAACCATCAGCACCACCATTGTTTCTCCTATGGCCCTGGCCATACCCAGGATAATCCCTGTGCTGATGCCGGATAGCGATGCCGGAATAATAACCCTGAATATACTTTCTATCCGGTTGGCGCCAAGTGCAAGCGATGCCTCCTTTAACTCCGGGGGCACGCTGCTGATGGCATCTTCGGAAATCGTACATATTATGGGAACTGACATGAACGCGAGCATCAAAGACGCGTTAAACAGGTTAAGGCCCGTTGGCAGGTTAAAGGTTTCCTGAAGAAACGGTGCCACCACCACCATGCCGAAAAATCCGATCACCACCGAGGGAAGCGATGCCAGCAGCTCCACCGCCGGCTTTGCAATCTCCTTTACCCGTGGAGAGGCGATTTCCGCGATATATATAGCGGTCATTACACCCAGGGGAACAGCCAGGGCAGCAGATAACAAAGTGACAAAAACAGAGGCAAGTATCAGTGGGAGGATACCGAAATCCGGGGGGCTTGCCGTGGGGTACCAGTATTTGCCGAAGATGAAATCAATTACCGACACCTCCTTAAATATCGGCACACCCGCCTTTACCAGGAAAAACAGGATCAGGAGCAAAATGGCAATGGATACAAAGGCTATCATAAAAAAAAGCCTTCGGATCACACCTTCTTTTATCTGGCGTTTCATCTGAGCTCCTCGGAATCCTTTTTGTTATTTTAAGCGGTGGAAAAAGGCTCCGGGGCCGGAAAATGCGCATAACACGCATCATTTCACGGCCTCCGGCCTTAATGCAATCCGTTAATATAGCGGGACATACCCCACGCTTTCAACAATTTTCTGTCCCTTTTCCGGATGCTGCATCCAGTTCATAACCCGGAGGGTCAAACCTTCGGGCCATCCGTCAGTGAACATGAAAAGGCTCCTGCTGACGGGATAGGCTGCCGCGGTGTCCTTGCTGGCCATGACCCCGTTTACCTCTACAGGCTTTACGTCATCGTTTAGATAGCTCAGGCCGATATAGCCGATAGCAAACTTGTTCTTGGAGACCGCCTGCACAACTGCGCCGTTTGAAGCCTGCAACAGGGCGCCGGGATAAACCCTTCCTCCTTCAAGGACTTTTTCTTCCCATACTTCATAGGTACCTGAAGAAGTGTCACGGGAAATCACCACGATCTGCCTGTCATCGCCGCCGACTGCAGCCCAGTTTCGAATTTTGCCTTCATAAATTTTTTTGAGCTGATCCAGGCTCAGGTCGTCCACAGGGTTGGAAGTATGCACCACCGGGACGATACAGTCAAAGGCAATACCGAAAGGAACCGGGTAATGGCCATTTTTTACCGCACGCTCGACCTCCTCCTGTTTGATAAACCTGGAGGCGTTGGCGATATCAGTGGTTCCGTCGACCAATGCCTTGATGCCGTTGCCCGATCCGCCGCCGGAGACAGAAATCCGCACGTCCGGATGATCATCCATGAACTCCTCTGCCGCCTTCTGGGCAATGGGCAGCACTGTGGTGGAGCCCTTCATTACCAGTTTTTCAGCCCATGCAGTGCCCAGTGCCAGGCCTGTACAGGCCAGAAAAAATACCAGCGTGATCAGAAGTTTTTTCATTTTCATTGTTGAAATCCTCCATTTTTTGATATTTTTAAAAAATGCGGATCATCTGCCTGCACAATTGAGGGAAATGATCCCTGCGATCTGTGTTGCCCGTAACATAGAACCCGAATATGACGATTCTGTGACATGCAAATAAAGATTGCGTGTCAATTATGTCACCAAATTTTAACAAAGTTTTCGAAATGCTGTCACAAAGCCGGATTATTGTCTAATCATCTGAAAACTGAACTGATAAGATCATCATTTGTATAAACCCGGATGCCCGGGGGCGACAGGCAAATGGACAAGACAATTCTGGTTATCGAAGATGACCC
>JAIPDS010000114.1 GCA_021737565.1 Desulfobacteraceae bacterium
CCTTTTCTGATCCAGATCTCTTCTGTCTGGCAGATACGTATCCCAGGGTTTTTCTTGAAAAATGCCGTCTGTGCGGAAAGCTTGCCTGAAAGCCAGTAGTCGTCAGAATCCAGAAAGGCGATCCAGTCGCCTGCGGCTTCGGCGGCCCCCCTGTTTCTTGCTGCACTCACCCCGGCATTGGCCTGGCTTATAACACGAATCCGGCTGCCGTAGGAGGAAAGTATCTCGCCGGTGGCGTCATTTGAGCCGTCGTCGACCACTATCAGCTCAAGCGGCTCGTAATCCTGGGAAAGCACGGAATCTACGGCTTCTGCGATCCATGCCCCGCGGTTGTAAACCGGGATGACTACCGAAATCAGAGGGTTTTCTGAAGATGCATTTTTTTGCATAGTGTTTGAATAAATGATCACGGAGCGAGGAAATCTTTTTTTTGCGCGTTCCCGAATTTGCACTTCGTTGCCCTGACGGCGGTGCGGAAAAGCGGGTTTCCGAGCGGAAATTGAGGCTCCGTGAGGCTCCTGGAGCGAGGAATCTCCTTTTTCGAACCGCCGTCAGCCAAGATGCTTACGGACTTCCCTGGGAGTCTGTTTTTAGATGGCCATAAAAGAATGATCAGGCTGTATAGACCACTCCGCCGTATCCCACAAAGGTGGAGTCCGGATTTTTTTCGTAGCTGGAGCTGTATCCCACAAGGTGTGCAGTTTTTGCCCCTGCCTGTTTGCAGCCTTCTATGGCGGCCGCTGCTGCTCCCGCACAGCATGCGTTCTGGTTGGAAAGCCCCTCCCGGATCACCTCTTGGGGATTTGTTTCCAGCATCCTGTCAATCACCTGCCGGTCGTTTTTGTCTCTGACCCATTCAAAGGCTTCCTGTCCCGTTCCGGCGGGTGTAAACCCGAAGCTTGGACCGTAATGGGTAAGGTCAGTGGAGCCGATAATTTTAATTTTCAGGTTCTGTTTTTCAGCCTCCCGGACGGCAAACCGGCCGATTTCGATGGCCGTTTCAGAAGGCGGCACGCCGACGGGCAACAGCCGGGCGCTTTCAAAGAAATACTTCACAAACGGCAGCTGCAGTTCAATGGTGTTGTCAGGAATGAAGTTCTCAGGCGTTTCATTTTTGCATCTGTATTGCCCGGAGATTTTTTCAGCCAGCCCTGTCTCTATTTCGAGTTCCCCGAACGGCGTCTGCCAGGAGCCCTGTGTCATGATATGGACCTGTCCTCCGGGCGGCAGGTGCATGCCGAAGACGACCACCACATCCGGCTCGGGCGAATCCGCCTTTCCCCGGATGTATGATATGGTGTTGCACGCCAGATCGCCTGAAAAGGGCCATCCGGCATGGGGTACAATACCCCCCACGGCAGTATCCGGGATGTCTGTATGAAATCGGGTTTCCTGCAGAAAAGAGCTGATCATGCGTCTGCATTCGTCGGCACCCGAAGGATACCAGGTGCCGGCAAATACCGGTTTTCGTACGCTCATGACGATATCGCCTCCTTTTGAATGCCCTGGTTATCTGCCGGTATAAAAGCCGGCTTTTTAACTGTTGCTTCAAGTTGTAAAATGGTTATCATATTGGCAGCGGACTTTAAATCCGCAGTCAATATGATAATGAAAAAGAGCAAGGAGGAACTTCTCTTATGCCGATTTATGAATATCAGTGCCAGAAATGCAAGCACGTTTTCGAATCGATTGTTTTAGGAAGCGACCGGCAAACGCCTGAATGCGATAAATGCGGGAGCCGCGAGGTGGTCCGGCGGATAAGTGCCGCAAATACCATCGGCGCATCATCCGGAAGCATAAACACTTCATGCACGCCCAATCCTTCATCGGGGTTTTCCTGAGCGTCATGACATCGGCGGCCGTGAGCCGCTTTTACCTGAATTTTGCCATGGCCCTTTCAAAGCCGGGCATTGCACCTGTTATGGTGCTGTCGGGCACGCAGTAAGTAAGCCGGAAATATCCGGGTGCGCCGAATCCGCTGCCCGGCACGGCCAGTATGAGTTCTTCCTGCAGGGCGCGCACAAATTCCACGTCGTCTTTTACGGGCGCTTGCGGAAACAGGTAAAATGCGCCCGAAGGACGGGTGAAGCTGTAGCCGCAATCTTTAAGGCCTTCGCACAGCAGCCGGCGCTTTCTGTCATATTCCGATATATCCACGTGTACTCCCTGAAGTTCTGTTACCACCCGCTGCATGAGCGCGGGGGCATTTACAAACCCCAGGATTCTGTTTGCAAGCGCCATTGCCTCTATAAGGAATTTTTTGTCCGAGGCAGCCGGGTTGACCGCGACAAAGCCTATTCGTTCGCCGGGCACTGACAGATCCTTGGAATAAGAAGTTGCCAGCACACTGTCCTTATAGCAGGAAAACACGCTCGGTACCCGGATTCCGTCATACACTATCTTGCGGTAAGGCTCGTCTGATATCAGGTAGATGCACCTGCCGAATTCCCTGCTTTTTGCCTCAAGACAGTCTGCGAGTTCTTTGAGGTTCTGCTCGGAATAGACCTGCCCGGTGGGGTTGTTGGGCGAATTGATCAGCACCGCCCTGGTTTTTTCCGTGATCGCGGCATCCATGGCCTTGATGTCCATGGTAAAATCAGCGCCGGCGGGCACTGGTACCAGCCTGCCGCCGTGGTTGTCCGCGTAAAAGCCGTATTCCACGAAATACGGGGCCGGCGTGATTACCTCCTCGCCGGGATTGAGGATCGCCTTTAAGATGATATTAAGGCCTCCGGCCGCCCCGCATGTCATTATTATTTCGTTTTCGGATATATCTGCGTTCTGCTCCCGGCTAAGAAATCCGGCCACCGCTTTTCTGGTATGAGGATAGCCGGTGTTGGGCATGTAGGCGTGAAGGCCCTGGTCCCTGTTTTCCGCGATTTGCCTTAACTGACGCTTAAACTCCTCGGGCGGCTCAAGATCAGGGTTTCCAAGGGACAAGTCAAAGACCTTGTCATTTCCGTGAATAGCCTTGAGGCGTGCCCCTTCTTCGAACATCTTTCTGATCCAGGAGGACTTTTCTATAAAATCCGTCATCTTTTCTGCAATCGCCATCTTATACCCCGGCAAAACGGTTTAATGGATGATATCCTGGTTCGAGTTATGCTGCTTCGGCCTTTTTTATACCGATTCCACTGATTTTACTTCCGGCAGCTCCTCTTTGAGCAGGCGCTCGATGCCGTTTTTAAGCGTCATCTGCGACATGGGGCATCCCGCGCAGGCGCCCTGCAGCCGAACCTTGACCACGCCGTCATCGACTTCCACGAGCTCCACATCTCCGCCATCTGCCTGAAGGGAAGGGCGGATCTTTTCAATCACTGACTGTACCTGTTCTTTCATCTGTTTTCTCCTTTTGTATTCTGTTTTTCTAACCTCTTGATTTTTTAATCAAGGTTAATTCTTAAATATAAAAGAATATGCATTGATTTGCAAATATAATTTGTTTCCGCCCCGGCTTTCAGAGTCATCTGAAATAAATTCCCACCTGGCGCGATATTGTTTGACTTTTCCGGAATAGGGGCTATAGTGACTTTAATCTTTAAATGGCTTGTGATTATGTCCATGCCGGTTTCTTTCCAAACGTACAGCTATTTCTATAGTGGCCATCCGGAGGGAACCAGGAGAACTTTAATGAAAGGAGGATGACACTATGGCAAATGGCACAGTAAAGTGGTTCAGCGACAAAAAAGGCTTTGGTTTTATCGAGACCGAGGATGGATCAGACGTTTTTGTTCATCATTCAGGAATCAATGCAACAGGTTTCAAGTCGCTAAACGAAGGCGACAAGGTCACGTTTACCGTACAGCAGGGACAAAAAGGCCCCGCAGCAGTTGATGTAACGGTAATATAGTTTCCCAAAAAGGCCGAACCAAAAAAACAAAAGGCGCCCCGGAAAACCCAGGGCGCCTTTTTACGTGTTTTTCTTTTCCCCGTCTGGTTTATTTATCGTGTATGCCCCCCGGCACCGGGAGTTATCCCGGGTTTTAAAAAAACAGGTGGCATGAAATTTGTATATAAAAGCTGACAAAAAACCGCTTTGAGTTGGATCATTTCTGCAAAAAAACAAAGGAAAGAATTTGCCGTGGAGGAAAAGGGCTATTCCCTGGTGTTTGAAGGCAGGGTGCTTCCGGGCTTTGCCCGACGGGATGTCATTGAACGCGTAGGCAAGAGACTTGGCAGAAGTCCTGAAAATCTCAAGCCGCTGTTCAGGGACAAACCCGTAACCGTCAGAAAGGGACTGGATAAGGAAAAAGCCCTCAGTCAGCAGCGGGTTTTTTCGAAAATGGGCGTTTGCTGCTATGTCCTGCCGAAAGCAGATGATAAACCCACGGAAAATCAAAAGGATCACTTTCAGGAAAACAACGGGCTGCAGTGTCCGAAATGCGGCAATGATCTGACAAAATTCGGCACCTCAGTGGACGAATGTCCGTTTTGCGGCATTATCATCTCCAAATACATCAAGGCCCGGAAGCGGTAGATAGGCCGGGTTTCCTTTCCAAGCGTTTTTTCACTCCCCCGGGATTTATCCTTGATTTTTTATTTTTGTTTTTTTAACCTTGATTAGAAGAATAAACATTGTTAACAGATAAAAAAATTGATTGCAGAAAGAATTAGAACTCATTAGAAAAATTTCCGAACGAACCCAAAATCCAGGGGGGAGAAAAATTATGTTTACCAAACAAAAAAACAAATTATTCAATTTGTTGTACATTCTGGCTATTGCTTCAATCTTTGCACTGATCCCTTTGACGGGTGCCGCCCAAGAGGTGGACTCAGCTTTTGATCCGGCCGAAATGTCTGACATGACCGGCTTTGATCCAAATAAATCCATCGAGGTTGAAGGTCCCACCATCAAGCTCGGGTATCTGCAGATAATGAGCGGTCCTGCAGCCGGCAACGGCGAGCTGTTTCTGCCGGTGGTCAGGTGGGTGGCCCATGATATTAACAAGCGGGGCGGCATCATGGTCGACGGCGAGAAGAAAAAAATCGAAATCTTTATAGGCGACACCCAGGGCAAGCCCGCGGCCACAAAGAAGGCCACCGAACGGCTCTGCCTGGAAAAAGAGGTTGATGTTTTATGGGGCACCTCCGGCAGTCACCTGGCCAAGGTCATAGCTGATGTGGCAGAAGAATACAAGGTGCCTTTCATGAACTGTCTTTCGCTGTCAGATGAGCTGATGAATGAGAAGAATTTCAACCGCTATACCTTCCGGACCTTGTCAAACACAACACAATGGAACATGGCGATGGCCTATTACTTTTCCAACCGGCCGGAAACCAAGTTTTCCATCCTGTGCCAGGATTATCTCTACGGGCACTCCATGGCCAATGCGTTTAAAAAATACCTGGAAAAGTACAAGCCCGAAGCCAAGATCGTAAGCGAGGACTATCACAAGCTGTGGCTGAAGGATTTTGCACCTTATCTCACCAAGGTCATGGCCGCAAACCCGGAGATTCTCTATACTGCAGACTGGCTGCCGGACGGCGACAACCTGATCAAGCAGGCCAGGAGAATGGGCCTGAATATGCCGATCGCCAACATCTACATCACCAACCCCGTATCATTAAAGTCAGTGGGGGTTGAGGGAACCAAGGACATGATCTTCTGCTATTCCTGGATGAGCGGGGACACCCCCCAGACCAAGGCTCAGCAGAAACTAATGAAACAATGGCACGAGCAGTGGAAAAACTGGGAATCTCCGTATGACAGCCTGCTCTATATCTGGCCTGATTTCGTCGTCGGGCAGACCATCGGCGATACCTACTGGATGTTTGACGTGATTAAGCGGGCCGGCACCCTGGACCCTGAAAAAATCATCGAGGTATGGGAAGGCGACGTCTACAAGTCCATCCAGGGGATCCGCACCATGCGGGCCGCAGACCACCAGGCAGTCTTTGACATGTACGTGGGCGAAGCCACCTATCCAACCAAGGACGTCTATGACGATGTGCCTTATGCCAAAGGTTATGCCGGCGTCCACGAGGTTAATACCATCCCGCAGAAATACTGCACCCCACCGGTTCCCGAAGGACTCAAGGGCCGTGTTGATTAATCTGACATTTGGTTAAAGGCAAAATCACATTGAAGGCAGGGACGGTCAAGCGTCCGCCCCTGCCTTTTTTCGGAGGAAGTTAAATGGATCCCATGACATTTATCTGCATCTCCCAGCTCGTCCACGGACTGGCCTACGGAATGCTTCTGTTCCTGATCGCGGCCGGCCTGAGCATGATATTCGGCATGATGGATATCCTCAACCTTGCACATGCCTATATCTTCATGCTGGCTGCTTACATTGGCTATACTTTGGCCGGGCTTACCAACTTCTGGATTGCGCTCCTGCTGGCCCCCATAGCGGTGGCTGTTATCGGGA
>JAIPDS010000115.1 GCA_021737565.1 Desulfobacteraceae bacterium
AACCCAAGGTGATGGTGCTGTGCTTTCCGCACAACCCGACCACGGAAACAGTGGATCTCGATTTTTTCCAGAAAATAGTCGATTTTGCAAAAGAACACGACATCCTGGTCATCCATGACCTGGCCTATGCTGATATAGTTTTTGACGGATACAGGCCGCCGAGCTTCCTCCAGGCCAAGGGGGCCAAGGACGTGGGGGTGGAGTTTTTCTCACTGTCCAAGAGCTATAACATGCCCGGCTGGCGCGTGGGCTTCTGCGTGGGAAACCGGGAAGCAATTGCTGCGCTAAAGCGCATAAAGAGCTACCTGGACTACGGCATTTTCCAGCCCATCCAGATTGCAAGCATTATCGCCTTAAACGGGCCGCAGGAATGCGTGGAAGAAACATGCAATATCTACAAGGACAGGCGCGACGCCCTTATCAAGGGGCTTGCCCGGGCAGGCTGGGAAATTCCGCCGCCGAAGGCCACCATGTTCGTATGGGGAAAAATACCCGAGCAGTACCGGGAAATGGGCTCTCTGGAGTTTTCCAAGAAGCTTATCAAGGAAGCCGGGGTGGCGGTCTCGCCGGGGGTCGGTTTCGGAGAATACGGAGACGAGTATGTGCGCTTTGCGCTAATTGAAAACAATATGCGCATCAAGCAGGCAGTCAGGGGGATCAAAAAAGCGCTTTAAACAAGGCGGCGCTTGACAAAGCAACAAGCAGGATTTTTATGAGGCGCATCAATATCGGAATTCTCGGGCTGGGCACTGTAGGCACCGGCATTGCCGGAATGCTTGAGCAAAACGCAGATGTCCTGGGTGCCCGGATAGGCACGCAACTGGCCCTGAAAAAGGCGGCAGACCTGGATATCGAGCGGGACAGGGGCATAAAATTTGCCCCCGGGGTCCTTACTACCGATCCTTACGAGGTGATAAACGATCCCGACATAGACATTATACTGGAAATGATCGGCGGCATGGATACCGCCCGGGACCTTATCATTAGCGGAATTGAAAACGGCAAGCACATTGTTACTGCAAACAAGGCGCTTCTTGCTGCCCTGGGAAACGAAATAGCCGAGCTCGCCACGCAGAAAGGCGTAAGCCTTGCCTTTGAGGCAAGCGTTGGCGGCTGCATGCCCATTATAAAAACAATCCGCGAATCCCTGGTGGGAAACAATATTCACGCTGTCACCGGTATTTTAAACGGGACCTGCAATTATATTCTAACGGAAATAACGAGCAAAGGGATAAGCTTTGAAAAAGCCCTGGACCAGGCCAGGTCCGAAGGATATGCAGAGGCCGACCCCTCGCTTGACGTGGACGGATTTGATACCGCCCACAAGGTGGCGATTTTATCCGCCATCGCATTCGGAATGCAGATAGACTACGACAATGTCTATATCGAAGGCATATCAGCTATCACGCCAATGGACATCGAGTTTGCGGCACAGTGCGGCTACAGGATAAAACTGCTTGCCATTACCAAGTTTGACGGCAATGCCGCAGAAGTCCGCGTCCATCCCGCCATGATCCCGTTTACAGATCTTCTCTCAAACGTGAACGGGTCCATGAATGCGGTGACTGTAACAGGGGATGCGGTCGGCGACATGATACTCTACGGCCACGGGGCAGGCATGATGCCCACTGCCAGCGCTGCCATAGGAGACGTGGCAGACATTGCGCGCAGCATCCTGGCCGGGGGCGATATGCGCGTGCCCATTTTGTCCTACCGGATGGAGCATATCCGGAAAATCCCGGTAAAGCCCATGGATGAAATCCTTACCCATTATTATTTCAGGTTTTCCGCACTGGACCAGCCGGGCGTGCTGGCAAAGATTGCCGGCATTCTTGGCGAACACGACATTTCCATAAAGTCGGTGCACCAGACCGAACACCGCGTAAACGGGGTGGTACCTGTATACATGCTCACACACCGGGCCAGGGAGGCCCAGGTAAAAAAGGCGCTTGACAAAATCGCCGAGCTCGATGTCATCCCGGAGCGGCCCGTTCTTATACGCATTGAGGCCCCGGAAGAGGAAAAGGCAGAAGAGCCGGTATAGACCGGATGCTATGTCGGGTCTTTTGACTGTTTTCGGCCGCAATCAGAACAATAACAACCGTTTCCGCGGGCGCGGAACTGACAGCAAGTGATTTGTGAGGATGCATGCAGCATATACTATGTTCAGACCTGGAAGGCGTTTTTGTACCGGAAATATGGATCAACGTGGCTGAAAAAACAGGGATCGAGGAGCTCAGGCTCACCACCCGGGATATCTCGGACTATAATGTGCTCATGGACAGGCGCCTTTCCGTGCTTGACGCCCACGGCCTGACCCTGGAAGATATACGTGCGGTGATCGCGGAAATCGATCCCCTGCCCGGAGCCCTGGAATTTCTGGACGCGCTGCGGGCCGAACATCAGATCATAATCGTCTCTGATACGTTCATTGAATTTGCCGGCCCCCTTATGGAGAAGCTAAAGCGCCCCACCCTCTTCTGCAACTGCCTTAAAGTCGATGCAAACGGCAGGATTACCGGCTATGAACTGCGCCAGCAAGACGGCAAGAAAAAAACCACCAGGGCTCTTCAGAGCCTGAACTTCCGGGTTATAGCCTTTGGCGATTCATACAATGATATCAGCATGCTAAAGGCCGCAGACAGCGCCTTTCTGTTCAGGCCGCCGGAAAACGTGACAGAGGAATTTCCCCATATACCGGTGACCTATAACTATGACGAGCTCATGGAACTTATCCAAAAGTCCGTGACCGGCTCCGGGGCAAACTGAAAAGTAAATGCCGGCATTTGATTTATGCTCAACATTGAAACCACCAGCAGGGGAGTCGTATTCAAGGTCTATATTCAACCCAGGGCAGCCGGAAACCAGGTTGCAGGTTGCCGGGAGGATGCCCTGAAAATAAGGCTCACAGCCCCTCCGGTCGACGGGAAAGCCAACCGCGCCTGCCTGAAGTTTCTTGCCGGCAGGCTCAAGGTGCCGAAATCAGACATAGAAATCATTTCCGGTACAGCCGGACGGAGCAAAAAGATCCTGGTTAACATCCCGGAAAAGAAAAACCGGGAGCAGACTGCAGAAAGCATAAAAAAACGGATTGAAAACCTTGCCGACAAAAAAGGGGCTTGACATTGCCCCCGCAGTTTATTATATATATAAAATTACACATTGCGGGGTGGAGCAGTCTGGTAGCTCGTCGGGCTCATAACCCGAAGGTCAGAGGTTCGAATCCTCTCCCCGCTACCAAAATAAAAGAGTTAAAAAGGTCGCTTCGGCGGCCTTTTTTATTTTTCTGATATTTTGTAAGCACTATGTAAGCAGCTCAAAGCAATAAAAAAGCCGGATGGAAACCACCCGGCCTTTTTCTTTATTTCTTCTGGGCCCTGCCCTGGCTTTTGCTCTTGCCTTTCCGTTCCAGATGAGCGGCCTTCAGATCGTCCGGCAATTCTGAACACACCAGCGCGGTTCGCACGTACGGATATAATTGTCAATGTCTGCAGATAACTGGAGACCACAAGTCATTGACATCTCCCGCCCCATGACCTGAAGCAGTCCTGCCCCCACCCTATCCTATGCCTGCCTCCGAGATCGTCCAAATCTGAACCAAAAACCCCTTCTCAGGCATCCTTGGGCAGAGGAAAAGGAACGCAGGAACTATATGTTTTCGGCAACACTTGATCTGGCAATCTTCAAAATTTCCACGGTAAGCACGAGGTCGCATTTATAGCCGCTAAGGTCCAGTTGTGTGCCCGGAGAAACACTGGCAGGCCCTCTGATTTTGTTGCATACCGCAATATCCTCTGATATTTATATAGAAACAAATACTCGAAAATTTAAATATTTGAAGTGAGATTATTCATTTATTTTTTTATAAAAACATCCGAAAAGTATACCACTACCTTATTAAAGGTGTTTAAATCATAAGAATCTCCGCCCTCCCTATATCCAGGAGAAAGTATGAGTAACACAAATGGCAACCCAGACAAGCCCTCTGTCATCTCCAACACGACCCCGCTTCCCGACCCGGTCAAAATTCGTGAAGAAGCCCGGGAAAAAGCACGATCCATAAACCCTCCGGACCTGGACTCCATGACAAATAAAGAGATTCAGCAGCTGTTTTATGAAATGCAGGTAAAGAAGCTTGAGGCTGAGCTGCAAAATGAGCAGTTGCGGAACTGGGGTGGAAATTACAAGTCTCAGGCTGAACTTTTGGCTACTGTAACCGAAAACATGCTGGACATGGCCGTCTTATCAGACCTTGAAGGAAACATAACGTTTGCCGGAGGAAGCTATAAAAATTTAGGCTATGACCTGGCATCTTTGATGGGTAAAAATGTGCTGGATTTTGTGCATCCTGAAGATCTCTCCCGCGTAGCAGAGGCATATAACGAACTTGTTTCATTAGGTAATCCTTCCAGGATTAAGTATCGATGCAGATGCAGGGATGGATCTTATCTTTGGCTGGAAACAAGGGGAAGGATTGTAACCGATGAAAGCGACAACTTTCAAAAGATTGTTTTCAATTCCAGGGACATCACCGAGCGAAAGCGGACCGAAGAGGTGTTGCAAGAGAGCGAGGAGAGGTATCGTTTACTGGTTGAATCATCAAACGATATTGTCTGGACCTTCGATTTATCGAGCATGAGATACACGTACTGCTCAAAATCGGTTGAAACGATTCTTGGCTATTCTCAAGAGGAGGCAAATAAATTTAAGCTGGGTGATATCCATCCGCCAGAGACAAAAAAGAAGGTTATTTCAGCCTTTGACCAGGTTTTTAAAGGAGAGGGCAATTCAGACCAGGTTTTAATTGAGGCGGAGCATCGCCGCAAAAACGGCAGTCTGGTTTGGATGGAAATCAGTGCGGTGATGCACAGGGATAACCAGGGTCGACCTGTATCATTTACAGGTGTCTCCCGGGACATCACCGAACGCAAGCAGGCGGAAAAGGCTTTGCAGGAAAGCGAAAATAAATACAGAGAACTATTTAATAATGCGCCCGTAGGGATTTTTCGGACAGACTCCAATGGCAATGCCTTTTTGGCAAATCATTCTATGGCCAAAATTTTGGGATTTTCATCTCCGCAGGAAGTCATCGATTATTTTAACGACTTGGGGGCACAGCTCTATGTAAGCAAGGAAAGGCGGAATCAATTTATCCGTTTACTAAAGGAGAGCGGTTATGTGGAAAATTTTGAATACGAAGCAAAAACCTGTGCCGGTAATAATATATGGCTTAGCATGAACGCTGTCGCTATTCCTTCAGAAGAAGATAATGCCTTTTTTATAGAAGGCTTTACAACCGACATTACAGCCCGAAAGAAGACAGAAAACGATCTCAAAGAAAGCGAGGAGAGATTTCGAGTTCTATCAGAAGCCAGCTTTGAGGGGATTGTAATTCATGAGAATGGAATAATTATAGACGTTAACAAAACTTTTACAGAACTTTTCGGGTACGAATATGACCAAATAATCGGAATGAACGTTTTGGATCTGGCAACACCTGAGTATCGGGACTTAATAAAACAAAACATACTGTCTGATTTTGAAGGCACATATGAAGCAATCGGATTGAGAAAGGATGGGTCAACATTTCCCGGGGAATTGCGAGGCAGGAAAATTACATACAAAGGCCGCAGGGTAAGAATTGCAGCGGCAAGAGATCTGAGTGAGCAAAAAAAGGCAGAAGAAGAATTACGAAAAAGTGAAGAGCAACACCGGATTTTGTTTGAAAATGCCAATGAGGCCATATATGTGACTCAAGACGAAAAAATAAAATTTATCAATCCCCAGGCCGAAAAGACTACGGGGTTTTCCAAAGAAGAACTAGTAGAAAAGTCTTTTGCCGATTTTCTTCACCCTGAAGACAGGGATATGATTTTGGACAGGCATAGAAAGCGATTATCTGGAAGCAGAGATCTTCCAAACACTTATTCATTCAGAATAATAAATAAAGCTGGTGAAGAATTAATGGTGGAGCTCAACACAGTTTTGTTTAACTGGGAGGATCGGCCAGCCACACTTAATTTTATAAGAGACATAACCTGGCAGAAAAAGCTTGAAGCCCAGCTTCGCCAGTCCCAGAAAATGGAGGCGATCGGGACCCTGGCAGGGGGTATTGCCCATGATTTCAACAACATTTTATCCTCGGTGCTCGGATATACCGAACTATCACTAGAGGAGGTTGAAAAAGGCACGCTTTTGCATCAAAATTTGTCCCAGGTGCTTACCGCAG